>NZ_JBFUIH010000006.1:0-148961 GCF_056401975.1 Pseudomonas sp. P4_C8
AAGCTTCACGCGATTTGAGGCGTTCTTCATAAAGCACCTGGCCCAGAGCGTCTTCGCCTGCGACCTGAAAGACCTGCTTGGCAAGATCGACCGCCACTGTCGTACAGGCCGACACATCGGTTGAAGACAGGGACTGTTTAAGCGTCGTATTCTTTTTCATGGACTCGCCCTCGCTGCCGTTGGCTTCTTAGACTGCCACCGTGGCGCATTGACGCCTCGGCGTGGGCGAGTCCATCCAATTACATTGGTGCGCGAAATCTCTCAACGCACCAATTTGATTCAAAATTTTGCAATAGCCCGAACCCCCCACCAATCTCCGAAAGGTATTTCCTACGTATCGCCCGATTGGCAAGCCCCTTGCTCTAGCCTGAGCATTGTCCATTGCTGGAAGCCTTCCGATGCTGGTGATTCATCGCAGAATCGACCCTCAACCCGTCTGGGCCGCCGTATTGCTCCTGACCTTCGAAGCCCGGAGTAAAAGCCGTTTGCGCTGTTTCAGTGCCGAAGGTGAAGACGTCGGGTTGTTTTTGGAGCGCGGTCAGCCGCCTCTGTATGACGGCGAATGCCTGCAAGCCGAAGACGGACGCATCGTGCGCGTCTGCGCCCGCCCCGAACAACTGCTGCATGTCACCTGCGCCAATGCCTTCGAACTGACGCGTGCCGCGTATCACCTCGGCAACCGTCATGTCGCCTTGCAGATCGGTGATGGCTGGCTACGCCTGCTCGACGATTACGTGCTTAAAGCCATGCTCGAACAGCTGGAAGCCAAGGTCGAAAACATTGAAGCGCCCTTCCAGCCGGAACACGGCGCCTATGGTGGCGGCCATCACCATTCGCGACACGGCGACGAAGACTTCAACTACCCGCCGAAACTGCATCAGTTCGGCGTCCGCCTATGAACCCGGCCTGGGCGCTGCTGCGTCTGGCCAGCCCGCAACTGCCGATTGGCGGCTACAGCTATTCCCAAGGCCTGGAAATGGCGGTGGATAACGGTCGAGTGTGCGATTCGGACAGCGCACGACGCTGGATCAGCGATCAGCTGCTGCTGAATCTGGCACGGTTCGAGGCGCCGCTGCTGCTCGCCCATTGCACGGCGGCGGCCGAAGAAAACTGGCCAACATTGCTGCAGCGTTGCGAGGAACACCGGGCCAGTCGGGAAACCCGCGAGCTGCATCAGGAAAGCCGGCAGATGGGCTATTCGTTGCAGCAACTGCTCAACGGCTTACCGGAGCTGGATGCGCCCGCCCGCGCCTTCCTCGAACAACTCCCCGAACCGCACCTGGCCCTCGGCTGGGCGCTGGCCGCTCGGGCTTGGGGGATCAGTCCGCAGGATGCGTTGGCCGCGTGGCTCTGGAGCTGGCTGGAAAACCAATTGGCGGTGCTGATGAAAACCTTGCCGCTGGGCCAGCAAGCCGCTCAGCGCCTGACCAGCGAACTGCTGCCGCTGTTGCAACAAGCCCAGCAGGACGCCACCCGAATCAACCCCGAACACTATGGCAGCGCCGCGTTTGGCCTGTCCCTGGCGTGCATGGCCCATGAGCGCCAGTACAGCCGCCTGTTCCGTTCCTAGGGCCTTTTAATTTGGAGAACCACATGAACACACAACCCCTGCGCGTCGGCATCGGCGGCCCGGTCGGTTCCGGTAAAACCGCTCTGACCTTGGCCCTGTGCCTGGCCCTGCGCGAGCGCTATAACCTCGCCGTTGTCACCAACGACATCTACACCCGCGAAGACGCCGACTTTCTGGTGCGCAACGAGGCCCTGGCGCCCGAGCGCATCATAGGTGTGGAAACCGGCGGCTGCCCACACACGGCGATCCGCGAAGACGCCTCGATCAACCTCGAAGCCGTGGATCAACTGAACCGCCGCTTTCCGGGGCTGGACCTGATTCTGGTGGAGTCCGGTGGCGACAATCTGTCAGCAACGTTCAGCCCGGAATTATCCGACCTGACCATCTACGTGATCGACGTTTCGGCCGGCGACAAACTGCCGCGCAAGGGCGGGCCCGGTATCTGCAAATCCGATTTGCTGGTGATCAACAAAGTCGATCTCGCACCGCTGGTGGGGGCGTCGCTGGAGATGATGGACAGCGACACCAAACGCATGCGCAACGGCAAACCGTTTGTCTTCAGTAACCAGAAAACCGGTCTCGGACTGGAGGAAATCATCGCCTTCATCGAACGCCAGGGCCTGCTGACAGCGGCCTGATCACGACTTATCAACAAGGAAGCTTACCCATGACACTGAAACGCATTCTGAGCGCCGTGGCCCTGCTGCTGACCCCGGCCGTCGCCTTCGCCCATCCGGGTCATGGCGACAATGGCTTGATCGCCGGCATCAGCCACCCGATTGGCGGCCTCGATCACTTGCTGGCGATGATTGCGGTCGGCCTGTGGGCGGCACAGCAAAAAGGTGCAGCGCGCTGGGCGCTGCCGTGCACGTTCGTCGGCACGATGCTGATGGGCGGGTTACTGGGGTTTGAAGGGCTGAATCTGCCGGCGCTGGAAGGCGCGATTGCCGCGTCAGTGCTGGCGCTGGGCCTGGCGGTGGCGCTGGCGGTGCGTCCGCCGTTGAGCGTGGCGATGGGGGCGACGGGGTTGTTTGCACTGTTCCATGGTGTGGCGCATGGATTGGAGTTGCCGGACATCTCGAGCCCTTGGGCGTATGCGGCCGGGTTTGTGGCGGCGACGGCAGCGTTGCATGGATTGGGTTATGCCGTGGTGCGGGTGTTGCCGCAAGCGGCGGCGCCGTTGGTTCGACTGGCGGGTGCAGCGTCGGCGGCGACTGGCGTGTGGTTGTTGGCAGGCTGATTTTTTATCGCCTGTGATGGCCTCATCGCGAGCAAGCTCGGCTCCCACAGTGGAATGCGTACTCCTGTGGGAGCCGAGCTTGCTCGCGATAGCGGCCTGACAGACATCGCATCTCTCCGGCCGGCCTCTCTCCCACAGTGGCATGCGTACTCCTGTGGGAGCCGAGCTTGCTCGCGAAAGCGGCCTGACAGACACCGCCCCTCTCAGGCCTGCTAACATGTCGCGCAATCAACCCTGCCGTGACGACGCCAGCCAATGCCGCCTGTTTCCCGCTCCGCCTCCCTGCCTGAATTGACCGCCCTGTTCGCCTCGGTGCAACAGCACTTCCAGGACGTGATCGTGCCGCTCTGGCAAGGACCCGGCTGGAATGCCGACATGGCACTGCCTTATGAAGCACTGGACGCGGAACATCAACCGCTGGCCCCTCAACGCTACCGGGCCATGGCCTGCGCACGGCAGCTGTATGTGTTCTCCAGCCTGATTGGCCAGGTTCCGGCTGCCGAAGAGCGCGCTGCTGCGCTATTCCGCTCCCTGCAGCAGCATTTCCACGATGCTGAACATGGCGGCTGGTTCTACAGCATCGACCCGCACGGCGCACCGCTCGATCAGCGCAAAGACCTCTACACCCACGCGTTCATCCTGTTCGCCTGCGCCCATTACTGGGACAAGGTGCGCGAGCCGCTGGTGGAATCGGCCCTTAATGCGGCGCTGGAAGTGATCGCTCAGCGTTTCGCGACAGGCGACGGCCTGTACGAAGCCAGCCTCGACCGTGACTGGTCATCGCTCAACTCCGGGCCGCTGCAAAATCCCCTGATGCACTTGGCCGAAGCCTTCCTCGCCACCCTGTCTGTGCGCGAAGACATCGCCGTGCAGCGCGCGCTCGTTGAGTTATGCACAGCCATGCAGAAGCGCTTCATCGACCCGCAACAGAGCGTGTTGATGGAGAAACCGCTAGGAGCTGTGGATAACTGGTTTGAACCGGGGCATCAGTTCGAGTGGTATTTCCTGCTGGAGTCTTCGCCGTTGCTGCGCGATTCCACACTGCATGCTTCGCTTGAGCGTGCATTTGCGCTCACCGAGCAACTGGGCGTTGATCCATGCACCGGTGCCGTCGTGGCGATGCTTGATCTGGATGGCTCTGCAAAGGATGCCACCCAGCGCATATGGGCACAGGCTGAATACCTGCGCGCCCTGACCTTGCGGCCAAACAGCGAGGCCTCTGTGCAGCGCCAGTTGCAGGCGCTGCAACAGCGCTTTTTGCATGCGGGCGGCTGGTATGAGTGTCGCGATGAACAAGGCGAAGTGAGCCGCAAGGACATGCCGTCGACCACGCCTTATCACTTGGCGACCTGTTATCGCGGGTTGGTCGACTATCTGCGCTGACTGACAGATTGCTATCGCGGGCAAGTCGAATCGTCGCACCGCCGCTCCTACAGGGATCACACTGTACCTGTGGGAGCCGGCGGTGCGACGATTCGACTTGCCCGCGATGGCCGTTACGCGGTCTTAAGCCTTGGCATTACGCTCGATTGAGAAACCAGCCCAGGTCTGACTCACCGGCATCAACTCCAGGCTGTTGATGTTGATGTGCGCCGGCGCGTTAAGCACCCAGAAAATGGTCTCGGCGATGTCTTGCGGCTGAATCGGCTCGGCCCCCGCGTATGTCGCGTTGTAACGCTCCTGGTCACCGGCGAAACGCACCAGCGAGAACTCGCTCTCACACAGGCCCGGCTCGATGTTGCTGACACGCACGCCAGTGCCTTGCAGGTCGCAGCGCAAGTTCAGCGAAAACTGTTTAACGAATGCCTTGCTCGCGCCATACACGTGGCTGCCCGGATACGGATAGTTGCCGGCGATAGAACCGAGGTTAACGATGCCGGCGCCACGGCCATGGGCAATCAGGCGCGGCAGCAACAAACGGGTGCTGTACATCAAGCCTTTGATGTTGGTGTCGACCATGGTGTCCCAATCGTCGAGATCGCACTTCGGCGCAGGATCCACGCCGAGTGCCAGGCCGGCGTTGTTGATCAGCCCGCGCAGCTTCGAGAAGGACGGTGGCAGGTTGGCAATCGCTTCCTCCATGGCTTTGCGATCACGCACGTCGAGCACCAGGCCATGCACCTCGGTCTGCTTCGACAACTCGGCGCACAGGGCAGTAAGGCGCTCTTCACGACGGCCTGTCAGCACCAGTTTCCAGCCAGCCTCGGCAAAACGGCGGGCACAGGCTTCACCAAAACCGGAGGTCGCGCCGGTAATAAACAGGGTGTTGGACATCGTGTTCTCCTTGCTTCGGCTGACGGGCAGCCCTTGGAATTGAAAGTCAGCTGGCAGCATGCCCGGCCCTGCTCACAGCGGCAACCACCGCAAAGCTGTGCAAAAAACAACCAACGCTGTTAGCACCATACGCCCCGTGGCTTGCAGCCATGTACACGCACGTTATCCACAGGTCGGTCCACAGTTTCCGGGGGCAAGTGGAAATGCTGGAGGCCGCTGTGTACAAGGCTTTGCGGGGAGTTTAGAAAGTTTTTCGCTTGACCCTCGCAGGCTCACTGTGTAGCCCAGGGCATTTTGCACGATTGACCCCGCAAACCAGCGATGGCGCCAAGCCAGTAACGACGGCCCTTAGCCGAGTCTTTCCAGAGTTTAACCACAGACTTATCCACAGGCCGCTACTGCCCGTTTCACCCTGCTTTAATCGCCAATAAAAAGGTTGACAACGCCGTCCTCCAGCCTCGCAAAAACGACTGATCAAAAAACAACCACGCCGCTGCAAGCCACGTATTTAAAGGCGTACAGCCAGCTACTCCCACGTTATTCACAGCCAGTTCCACAGCAAACGGGGACAAGTCAAAACAGTGACAAAACAACAATTTACAGCGGCTTTATGTCGCGCTTTGAGAGCTTGTGAATATTGTTTTCCACAATTTCAAGAAAGCACACGACTCGCCCTGTGGGAGTGAGCCGGCTCCCGCAAGGAATGGGGATGAATTGGGAATCGATCATGACATCCGCCGTCCTACTTACACCCGGGACGGTGTGCACACCTTGTGGGAGATATTCGCCGGCCAGCAATCGGTTCTTGAGAATCAGACCCGGGAAATGGTTCAACCAACTCTGCCGGTCAAACTAATCGGACTCACAAAACGGCAAAACGCTCGCCGGCATTAAAATACCGACAAGCGCCACTAGTTCGTGATTACATTATTCAGAATAACTTCTTCAGTTCCTCTGAGAAACCAGATACTTTTTTCTCGGGGTTCTTCTGGCAAAGTTTTACAAACTCTGGAAGAACCTCTGCTTTAACTTTTTCTTTAGTGAAAGAACCCCCATTTGAATTAATATTCTCGTCGACTGAAACCCAAAGCAAGACTGGGGCCTGAGCTGGAGGGGGCGTTACAAGGAACTCCTTACACGTCATATCATCGGTACTAGTCGACGCGGCATAAACACCGCTGACAGATGAGAGAATCAAGCTAGCCAGGGCCATTTTGCAAAAGGCTTTATGAGTCATTTTAAGCATCTCCACAGACTTTGATTATACCTCTGCATATAAGAGGCAATATCGTGTATTGATTTGCGCTAAAAACAAGAACTTAATTTTAGCGGCATTACAAGCGACACGCCGGATGAGTATAGACGCTTTCACACGATGTCAATGTCTATTTTTAGCATATGACAATAGCGCAAAAAACAACCAAATAGCGCTTGTAATCAAGATTGATTTTTCTGCACTAGCTTAGAGCCAACTTATAGTTTCACCGTTTAATATCAGATTTGCGCGGGCCCGCGCCTGAACACTTAAAATTCAACCAACACTTCTCTTTCCAACACAAAAAAGCCCCGGCGATTGCGCGCCGGGGCTTGTGCATAACAACGCAGACTCAATGACCGCCGAGATAAGCGTTACGCACCTCTTCGTTCACCAACAGCTCCTTGCCGGTGCCCGTGAGGCGTATCTCGCCGTTGACCATCACGTACGCCCGGTCCGACAACCTGAGGGCGTGGTTGGCATTCTGCTCCACCAGGAAGATCGTCATGCCGGTCTTGGCCAACTCCCGCAGTGTCGCGAAGATCTGTTTCACCACAATCGGCGCTAACCCCAGGCTTGGCTCGTCAAGCAACAACAGCTTGGGCCGGCTCATCAGCGCGCGCGCGATGGCGAGCATTTGCTGTTCGCCGCCAGACATGGTCATCGCCCGCTGGTTGCGCCGCTCTTCAAGTCGCGGGAACAACTCGAACATGCGTTGCATGTCTTCCTTGGCGTACTTGTCACCAATAGGGATGGTGCCCATCAGCAGGTTTTCCTCGACGGTCATGTCGGGGAACACTCGCCGGCCTTCCGGCGATTGCGCAATGCCGTTGGACGCGATGTAGTGCGATGACTTGTGCGTAATGTCCACACCCTGATAGATGATCTGCCCGTCAGCTGCGCGCGGCTGGCCGAAGATCGACATCAGCAAGGTCGACTTGCCGGCGCCGTTGGAGCCGATCAGGCTGACCGTTTCACCTTCATTGATGTGCAACGAGACTTTCTTCAGGGCCTGGATCGGCCCGTAAAACACGTCCAGTTCCTTGAGTTCGAGGATCGGTTGACTCATAACACCACTTCCTCTTCATCGGCGCCCAGATAGGCCGCAATCACTTTCGGGTCGTGGCGGATCGCCTCGGGGCCGCCCTCGGCAATGACGATGCCGTGGTCCAGCACCACGATGTGGTCGGAAATACTCATTACCATGCCCATGTCGTGTTCGATCAGCACCACGGTCAGATCGTGCTCGTCACGCAGCAGCCGGATCATCGCGCTCAGCGCTTCGGTTTCCTGAGGGTTGAGGCCGGCGGCCGGTTCGTCGAGGCAGATGATCTGCGGACGGGTGCACATGGCCCGGGCAATTTCCAGACGGCGCTGTTGGCCGTAGGACAGTTCACCGGCCAGGCGGTTGGCGCAATCCACCAGGTCCACCACTTCCAGCCAGTAGAAGGCGTGGTCCAGCGCATCGCTTTCAGCCTTGCGGTAGCCCTTGGTATTGAGGATGCCCGCCAGCATGCTGCGGTTGACCCACATATGCTGGGCCACCAGCAGGTTTTCCAGCACCGACATTTCCTTGAACAGGCGAATGTTCTGGAAGGTCCGCGCCAGGCCGGCACGGTTCACCAGGTGGGTGCCGCCGAATGCCTTGTAGAACAGCCGACTGGCGAAGGATTTCGGCGAAACGAAATCGGTCGGTTTGAACGGTTCGCCCAGCAATTTGATGACGTTGGTCTGTTGCCCACGGATGTTGAGTTCGATCTTGCCGCCCGAGGCTTTATAGAACCCGGTCAGGCAGTTGAACACGGTGGTTTTACCGGCGCCGTTGGGGCCGATCAGGGCGAAGATCGAATTGCGGTGGACTTTCAGGCTGACATCGTTCAACGCCTTGATGCCGCCGAAGTGCATCATCAGCTTCTCGACCGAGAGTACGACTTCGCTCATGGCGCTACTCCTTTACGCGGGGTCACACCGGTACGGCTGATCCGAATCAGGCCGCGCGGTCGCCAGATCATCATCAATACCATCAGGATGCCGAACAGCAGCACGCGGTATTCCGCGAAGCCACGCAGCAGTTCCGGGGCGACGGTCAGCACGAAGGCTGCAATCACCACGCCGATGGTCGAGCCCATGCCGCCGAGTACCACGATGGCGAGGATCAGGGCCGATTCGAAGAAGGTAAACGAAGTCGGGTTGACGAAGCCCTGGTAGGTGGCAAAGAACACGCCAGCCAGACCGGCCGTCGATGCACCGATGGTGAACGCCGAGAGCTTCACCAGCACGTGGTTCAGGCCCATGGAGCGGCAGGCGATTTCGTCTTCACGCAAGGCTTCCCAGGCACGGCCTACGGGCATACGGGTCAAGCGGTGCTTGATGTACAACACGGCCAGCACAACCAGGAACAACACCGCATAAATGAAGTAGTACTTCACGTCCGGGTTGTAGGCGATGCCGAAGAACTCGTGGAACGGTACACCACCGTCTTTCGCCCGTTTGCCGAATTCCAGACCGAAAAACGTTGGCAGCGGGGCCGCCATGCCGTTCGGACCACCGGTAAACGACAGCCAGTTGGTGAGGATCAAGCGGATGATTTCACCGAAACCCAGGGTCACGATCGCCAGGTAGTCACCGTGCAGACGCAACACCGGGAAACCGAGGATGCAGCCGGCAAGCCCAGCGGTTATTGCCGCCAGCGGCAACACCGTCCAGAAGCCCAGGCCGAGGTACTGGTAACCGAGCGCCAGGCCATAGGCACCGATGGCGTAAAACGCCACGTAACCCAGGTCGAGCAGGCCGGCCAAGCCGACCACGATGTTCAGCCCCAAACCCAGCAGTACATAGATCAACCCAAGGATGACCACGCCCAACAGGTAGGAGTTGGAGAAAAACGGAAACACCACGGCAATGACGATCATCAGCGGGATGATCCAGCGCAAACGGGATTTATAATCGGGCGGCAGTACATGAACCCCGGAGCCGGTGGTTTCAAATCCTTCGAGGATTTTCAGGCCCCTGGAGGTTTGCAGGAACAGGCTCAGGGCAAAACGACCGGTCATGACGATAGCGACAATCCAGGCCACCCGGGTCGTTTCCAGGTTGAAACCGTAGCCATCGAGTACGACACCGACTATCGGCCCGAACACGATCAGGGCAATGAGGCCGGCAAGAATCGCATCAACCAGACTTTTTTTGATATCAATGGTTTTTTTAGTGGTTGAAGACATCGCTTACACCTTCGACACAAGAGGACGGCCGAGCAGGCCTTGAGGCCGAAAGACCAGTACGAGAACCAGCAACGAGAAGCTGAAAACGTCTTTGTAGTCAGAGTTGACCAGACCGGAAAACAGCGACTCGGAAATCCCGAGAATGATCCCGCCGAGCATGGCACCCGGTAGCGAACCGATCCCGCCGAGTACAGCAGCGGTGAACGCCTTGATACCGATGATGAAGCCGGCATAGAAGTCGAATGTGCCGTAGTTCATGGTGATCAGCACGCCGGCCAGGGCCGCCATCGCTGCGCCGATGATGAACACGTAGGAAATCACCCGATCGGTGTTGATCCCCAGTATCGAAGCCATCTTGCGGTCTTGCTGGGTGGCGCGGCACATACGGCCGAGCTTGGTGTACTTGATGATGTAGGTCAGCAGGGCCATCCCGGCAAACGCTGCAACCAGAATGAAGACCTTGGTGTAGGTCAACTGCACAAAACCCGTACCGAATTCGACGCGCCAGGCACCCGTCAGCAAGGTGGGAACACCCTGTTGCTTCGCGCCTTGGGCGATCTGTGCATAGTTTTGCAGGATCAGCGAAATACCGATGGCACTGATCAGCGGAGCCAGTCGGGTGGAGTTACGCAGGGGTTTGTAGGCGACACGCTCGATGACCCAGCCATACACCGCCGTGACGACGATGGTGAAGATCAGTGTGCCGAGCATCAGCAGCGGGAAGGATTCGATACCGAAGTAAGCCAGCAGAGCCAGACTGATTGCCGCCAGGTAAGCAGAAATCATGTAAACCTCGCCGTGGGCGAAGTTGATCATGCCGATGATGCCATAGACCATTGTGTAGCCGATGGCGATCAGGCCATAGACCGACCCGAGGGTCAGGCCGTTGACCAGTTGCTGCAGGAAAATACCATCCATAACGCAATCTCACGCAATGAGAACCTGCACACCTGTGGGTGTGCGGTTCTTCTAGAAAAATACAGATGTACGTCGGAGCGATCAGACACGATCAGACAAGCCACCACCGCCCCTCCCTGTAGGAGCTGGCTTGCCAGCGAAGGCGGTGTATCAGCCAACATTGATGTCGGCCGAACTGGCGCCTTCGCGGGCAAGCCCGCTCCCACAAGGGATCAGTGGGGTCAGCCGATCGAGTCAGCCCTTACTTCTGTTTTTCCAGCTGGTGGTATTTGCCGTCCTTGTCCCACTGGTAAACCACGTAGTCGGAGACTTTCAGGTCGCCCTTGCCGTCCCAGGTCTTCTCGCCCATGACGGTTTTGACCGGGTTTTTCTTCAGCCATGCAGCCGCTTCTTCGCCCTTGTTGGACTTGGCGCCATTGAAGGCTGCAGCCAGGGCCTGGACCGAAGCGTAGGCGTACAGGGTGTAGCCTTCAGGCTCGGTACCGGCCTTGCGGAATGCGTCTACCACTGCCTTGCTGTCTGGCAACAGGCGAGGGTCGGCGCCGAAAGTCATCAACACGCCGTCGACGAATTGTGGACCGCCAGCGGTGGTCACCAATTCGTCGGTCACGATGCCGTCATCGGACATGAATTTGACGTCTTTCAGACCTTGTTCACGCAGTTGACGAACCAGAGGACCGGCTTCCGGGTGCAGGCCACCGAAGTAGACGACATCGGCGCCAGCGCCGCGGATTTTGGTCACGATGGTACTGAAGTCTTTTTCGCCACGGGTCAGGCCTTCATACAGCACTGGTGTTACGCCGCGCTTGACCAGTTGAGCCTTGGTGGCATCTGCCAGGCCTTGGCCGTAGGTATCCTTGTCGTGCAGCACGACAACCTTCTTGCCCTTGAGCACGTCGACGATGTAGTCGCCGGCCACGATGCCTTGTTGATCGTCACGCCCGCACATACGGAACATGGCGCTCAGGCCGCGCTCGGTAACGGCCGGGTTGGTGGAACCCGGGGTGATTGCGATAATGCCTGCTTCGTCGTAGATCTCGGAGGCCGGGATGGTCGACGAGGAGCAGAAGTGACCGACCACGCCAGCGACTTTCTGGTTGGTCAGGTCCTTGGCGACCGTCACAGCCTGTTTCGGTTCGCAGGCGTCATCGCCCTTGACCAGTACGATTTTTTCCCCGTTTACGCCGCCCGACGCGTTGACCGCGTCGGCTGCAGCCTGTGCACCCTTCATGTACTGCTCGCCAAATGCCGCGTTGGCACCTGTCATCGGACCCGCCACACCGATTTTCACATCAGCCTGTGCAAACGCAGAAACACCCAACGCAGCTGCCACTGCGAGGGCCAGAAAGCCTTTCTTGTAAAACGTCTGGGACATGAGGTGGTGCTCCAAGGTTTTTTTTTAGTTGGCACTGCGATTTCTCTGAATGCTCAGAGCAAGGGCCGTGCCATCGGTTTTTTATTCTGAAAAAAGTCGCTGCCTTATTGTTTTTTCGACTGTTTCGATCCCATTTTCATTGGGCGTGCAACCGTCTAAACCGCGGAAGGTAAAACCTTTTATTTTTAAAGGCGCAACCCGCATGCGCCATCATTGCAACCGCGGCGTCAAACGACGTGCAACCAGCCTGTAACACCGTTCGTCACCGAAGTGCACACTGCTGGTGCGGGACTGCTACAACCCGCACCATGACAGGCTAGACGCTGCGCCGAAAAACGCCGCTTCCAGCAACAAAATTCAACAATCAAATAACGATCCGCAAGCACTGGCCTGCGTGATACAGCGAGAATCCAGCCTCATAAAGACAACTGCGCAACCCTACTCCCGCCAGGGGCTGCATCGGTGCGAACGGAATCGGCAGCGCTTGAGGATTTCCGTTACACAAATAATCGGCAAAGGCTTTGCCGACTACCGTACCCGTCGTCACACCACGACCGTTGTAACCGGTAACGGCCACTAAACCGGGCGCGGGCTCGAACAGACGCATCAAATGGTCAGGTGTGAAGGCGATGCGACCGGTCCAGGTGCATTCCCATTCCACCGGTTTAAGGTAGGGAAAATAATGCTGCTGAACGCGATCGGCCCAAGCTTTCAGGAACCAGGCCGGCTTCTGGTTGCCATTACCGAGACTGCCGAGCAACAGACGCCCGTCCTTGTCGCGTCGAATGCTGCTGAGCACCTGGCGGGTGTCCCAGGAACCCTGGCCACCGGGAAGAATCTGTTGCGCGGCGTCTTCGGTCAGCGGCACCGAAGCGACTTGATAGTAGTAACCGGGGAAGAAGTTGCGCCGCAGTTCCGTCCAGTCGCCTTCGGTGTAAGCGTTGGAGGCGATCACGACTTTCTCGGCCATGACCGAACCCTGAGCGGTTTGCACCGACCAGCGTTGACCCTGACGTTCGAGCCGGGAGACCGGAGAATGATCGAACAGTTGGCCGCCCAGGCCGATGGCCGCGTTGGCCAGCCCGGTGGTATAGGCCATTGGATTGAGGGTGCCGGCACGTCTATCGAGCAAGGCGGCGGCGATTTTTTTAGTGCCCGTCGCCTGCTCGCAGGCTTGCCCGGTCAGTAGCTCGACCGGCGCTCCGCGACGTTTCCATTGTTCTTCACGACTGCGCAAATCCGCTTCGCCACGGGCGTTGTGCGCCATGTGCAGCGTGCCTTCACGGCGTAACTGGCAATCGATGTTGTACTTGTCCACAAGGCTGAACACCAGGGACGGTGCCGCGCCGAGCATGCGATTGAGTTGGCTGCCCACCGCTTCGCCGAATCCGGCTTCGATGTCGTCCGGTGGTATCCACATGCCGGCGTTGACCAGGCCGACATTGCGCCCCGAACCACCATGGCCGGCGCGATGAGCCTCCAGTACACAAACACTTTTGCCCTGCTCCAGCAGATGCACCGCCGCCGACAAACCGGTGAAACCGGCGCCGATGACGCAGACATCGACTGTCACTTCACCCTTGAGCGCCGCGTTGTCGGGCCTTTGCGGCGTCAGTTTTTCCCACAGACACTCTTCGCGTAACGGCATTGCCAGACTCCAACAGAAACCTAACAAACAACAAGAGCTTCGCTGGCAAGCCAGCTCCTACAGAAGTTTGCAATGCCCTGTAGGAGCTGGGTTGCCAGCGAAGGGGACCATCAGTCGAATGTGATGCCCTGAGCCAACGGCAGCTCCAGCGAGTAGTTCACGGTGTTGGTCTGGCGACGCATGTACCCGCGCCACGCATCGGAGCCCGATTCACGACCACCGCCGGTTTCTTTCTCGCCACCAAACGCGCCACCGATTTCTGCGCCGCTCGGGCCGATGTTGACGTTGGCGATGCCGCAGTCGCTGCCTACCGCCGACATGAATTGCTCGGCTTCACGCACATCGGTGGTGAAGATGCAGGACGACAGGCCTTGTGGCACGGCGTTGTTCAGGCGCAGGGCTTCGTCGAAATCCTTGTAACCGATCACGTACAGAATCGGTGCGAAGGTTTCGTGGCACACCACGTCGCTCTGCTCCGGCATTTCAACAATGGCCGGGGCGACGTAGTAAGCGTTAGGGAACTTGTCTTCCAGTTGGCGCTTGCCGCCGAATACACGGCCGCCTTCGCTCAAGGCCTGCTCCAGCGCGTCCTGCATGTTTTCGAAACTTTGTTTGTCGATCAGCGGGCCGATCAGATTGCCTTCCAGCGGATGGCCGATGCGCACTTTGGAATAGGCGGCTTTCAGGCGGGTGACGATCTCTTCCTTCACCGATTCGTGCGCGATCAGACGACGCAGCGTGGTGCAACGCTGACCGGCGGTGCCGACGGCGCTGAACAGGATGGCGCGAACGGCCATGTCCAGGTCGGCGCTTGGGCCGAGGATCATCGCGTTGTTACCGCCCAATTCCAGAATGCTACGGGCGAAACGCGCGGCGATTTTCGGCGCCACTTCGCGGCCCATGCGGGTGCTGCCGGTGGCGCTGATCAGCGCGACACGCGGATCATCGACCAGTGCTTCGCCGGCATCGCGGCCGCCGATGATCACTTGGCTCAGGTGTGGCGGTGCATCGCTGAAGTTTTTCAGGACGCGATCGAACAGCGCCTGGCAGGCCAACGCAGTCAGTGGGGTTTTCTCCGACGGCTTCCAGATCACCGGGTTACCGCACACCAGCGCCAGCGTGGTGTTCCAGGCCCAGACTGCGACCGGGAAGTTGAACGCACTGATGACGCCGACGACACCCAGCGGGTGCCAGGTTTCGCGCATGTGGTGGCCAGGACGCTCGGAAGCGATGGTCAAGCCGTACAATTGACGGGACAAGCCGACGGCGAAATCGCAGATGTCGATCATTTCCTGAACTTCGCCCAGGCCTTCCTGAGTAATCTTGCCAGCTTCCCAAGACACCAGTTCGCCGAGGTCGGCCTTGTATTCACGCAGAATGTCGCCCAGTTGGCGCACCAGTTCGCCACGACGCGGCGCCGGGACTTTGCGCCACAGTTCGAACGCATGATCGGCACGACTGATGTGCTGCTCGACTTCAGCAGCGCCTTCCCAGTTCACGGCAGCGATCTGGCTGCCATCAATCGGCGAATGCACCGGCACTTTGCCGTTCTGGTACAGGGCCGGGTTTACACCAAGACGATCAAGCAATGCGGCAACCATGGGTCACTCCTCAAGCAAAAAACAGAAAACGTGCAGCCGCAATATCACGGCTGATCAGACCTGTAGTTTTAGCTCCCCGGAGGTTACCCAACAAACGACCTTTAAGAGAGATATCATTCCGTTTATTCATGCTGCGAATTGCTGGTAAGAAAGAAACAAGAAAAAGGACAACCCATGCTGAATAAACGCTACCTGCCGTCGATCACAGCACTGCAGTGTTTCGAGGCCGTGACCCGGCATTTGAGCTTCACCCGGGCCGCCGAAGAGCTGAACCTGACCCAGAGCGCCGTCAGTAAACAGGTCGCGCAACTTGAAGAATTGTTGCAGCACTTGTTGTTCCGCCGCGTGCGCCGACGCCTGCAAATGACCCCGGCCGGTGATTTGTACCTGGTAGAAGTACGAAAAATCCTCACCCAGGTCGAAATGTCGACCCATTACCTGCGTTCCTACGGCGGCGAGACTGAAGTCTTGCGCGTCTCGACCCCGCCGACTTTCGGCGCGCGCTGGCTGGTGCCCCGCCTGAAAGGCTGGCGCCTACGCCATCCGTCGATCCATCTGGACCTGTGCAGCGAGCAGGAAGCCGACGATTTACTGCAAGGTCGCAGCGATCTGGCGTTCTACTTCGGCCAGGGTTCACGGCCGGGCACCGAATGCCTGAAACTGTTCAGCGAAGAGCTGGTGCCGGTCTGCGCACCGGGCAGCCTGCCGGACAAGCCATTCACCGACCCTACGCAACTCACCGACCTTGTCCTGCTGCAAAACGCCTCCCGCCCCCAGGCCTGGCACGACTGGTTCGACAGCCAGGGCTACCACACCGAACACAGCTACCACGGCCCGCGCTTTGAAACCTTCTACATGTGCATCCGCGCCGCTCAGGTTGGCTGCGGTGTAGCCCTGTTGCCGAAGTTTCTGGTGGAAGAGGAATTGGCTGACGGCAAACTGGTCATACCGTGGAAACACGCGATGCCCAGCACGGATGCTTATTACCTGGCGTATCCCGAGCATTCGGCAGAAGTGCCCAAAGTACGCGATTTTGTGAAGTGGATGCTGGAGCAGATTGATAGCCCGGACATGTCACAAATTTAGGAGCGCGCTCAGTCCCTGTGGCGAGGGAGCCTGCTCCCGCTCGGCTGCGCAGCAGCCCCAAAACCGGCAACACGGTTTATCAGGCTCTTCATGGCGTCACGCAATAACAAAGAGGCCATCAACGACTTTGGTTTGAGCGAGGCGCCCGCGCAGATCATCATCAATGGCGGGATCATCGATGTTGTACAGTCGCAACCTGCGATATGCATTTATTCGATTGATCTCCGGCCCGAGATACTCCCAAACAACCCTCGAACAGGCAGGAGTACGATAGTCCGCAGCGGAAACGCCCATTTTCAAGCCATTAAGTCGAGTAATGCAGCTTTTGAAGCTCGGGATAAGAATGGTTTGGCTAATCTCGTTGGACGTCAGCGATTCGTAATCGATGAGAAACAAGCGATCCTGTAGGTAGTAGGCAACCCCCACATATCGATACCGCTCAAATTCCCCATCCGTCCCAGCTATCTTCAGGCGTTCATTTCGTTCGTATACGAAATGCTCCCCCTCCTCGTGTATATGCACCAGGGAACACAGAATGGAACCTGGCTCTGTCATTGCATGGTAGTACTCGTAGTAGTAGCCCGTGTGAGCTCTGAGCTGCGACGAAGACTGTTGACGAAGGTGATCAAGCATCCGCTGCGGTGCCGTCATCTCGTTGGCAGGACTAATTCGTCTCGTTTTAACACCAATAAGAATGACGAATTGATCTGTCGGCAAAAATATTTCTAATTCTTCCACTCCAAAAAAATCACAAATCCTCTTTAGGTTAAAAGCCGTGGGGACGCTACTTCCACATAGGTATTTATTAAATTGGCCACGATTAATCCGAAGTTTCCTACAGACCTCAGAGACCGATCGGTAGTGACTGCATAACAGTCTTAGGTTAGCAGGTAGAAAATTGTGCATATCAACCCATCACAACAGCGTCAGGAGGCACAACCATAGCAGCAACTCGCATCACATTTAAGCAACTTGCGAAATTGCGCAAATTGATAGATGACTTGATATTACGGGACCTGAAGGATTTCAGGATCTTGTACACCCTCGATTCGCCAGCACTCTTAAAACAGCAAGGAGCTTTGAATGCTTGACGTCATCAATGACTTTCTCTCTGGAAAGGTTTTGATACCTTTGGTTCTTGGACTTGGAACCTACTTCACCATCCGCTCGCGATTTGTACAGTTTCGATACTTCGTACACATGATTTCTGTTTTACGTGGCAGTTCGCACACCGGCAATAACCACTTGAGTTCATTGCAGGCATTGACGCTCAGCCTGGCCGGACGGGTCGGAACCGGCAATATCGTGGGCGTCGGCATTGCCTTGAGCATGGGCGGACCCGGTGCAGTGTTCTGGATGTGGATGACCGCTCTGTTGGGGATGTCGAGCAGCTTTTTCGAATGCTCACTGGGCCAACTCTACAAGCGTTGCGATGCAAACGGTCAATATCGAGGGGGCCCATCCTGGTACATCCAGCATGGCCTGGGCAAACGCTGGCTCGGTACGATTGCTGCGCTCCTGCTGTTGGTGACCTTCGGGTTTGCCATCAATGGCCTTGAGTCTCATGCCGTATCGCACTCTCTCAACAATGCCTTTGGTTTATCGACGACATGGTCCGGATTCACGCTGTCGTTGTGGCTGGGCATCGTGTTCGTGGGCGGTATAAAGCGAATCGCGGCTGTAGCCGATCTATTGGTTCCCCTTAAAGTTATCGCCTACATCGGCGTGACGCTTTACGTCATCGTGTTGCAAATTGACCAGGTCCCCGGCGTGCTGATCAGTATTGTCAAAAGCGCTTTCGGACTGGATCAGGCGTTTGGCGGGCTCGTCGGCAGCGCAATCATTATGGGGGTGAGGCGCGGTGTGTTCTCCAATGAAGCAGGACTAGGCAGTGCGCCTAACGTCGCATCCACGGCAAAGATTGCCCATCCGGTGGCACAAGGCGTGGTGCAGGCRTTCAGTGTCTTCATCGATACCATCGTTATTTGCACGTGTACTGCGCTGATCATTTTGCTTTCCGGTTTTTATGCCCCCGGTTTCGAAGGCGACGGCATTGCGTTGGCACAAAACTCGCTGGCTGCGGTGGTAGGTGATTGGGGCCGGATGTTTATCAGCGTGGTACTTGCACTGTTTGTGTTCACGGCAATGCTCTACAACTACTACCTGGGAGAGAACAGCTTACGGTTTATCATTGCTGCCCCTCGTAAATCATTAATTGCGTACCGCGCATTAGTATTGACGCTGGTCTTTTGGGGTTCGGTTGAAGACCTCTCAACGGTGCTTGCGTTTGCCGACATCACCATGACACTGCTGGCCCTAGTCAACCTGATAGCGATGACATTGCTATTCAAAGTCTGCATGCGAATTCTGGGCGACTACGACGAACAACGTCGCGATGGCAACAAAACGCCCATTTTTGACTCAAGCAAATTCAGTGATCTGGATCTCGACTTGAGGGCCTGGCCTGCGGTGACAGCTCCTCTTCCACCAATGAGTCCTGTATGTGCGGATCGCCGCCCAGCTAAAGTACAGGTCGCGTAAATTCCGAATGAACTCTGAACCATTGCGCATCTGCGATGGTTCAGCCCTTAAGCAATGCCTTCGCACCATCATCAGTAAAAAGTACTCGCGCCTTCCAAACCCAAGCGCGCTCAAGGAGTTCGTCTGTGAATCGCTATCAACCGCTTAAAGCCAACGCATCAAACAATCCAACTTTCTATATAGACACGCATGCTGCACCTCATCTGTTATTTGAAGATGCTTGTTTCAGAATACGCGCTGCCACCAGCCTTTTAGAGACACTGACGTCCGTAACCCTTAAGCATACTAATGACGCTGACTTTTTCCGGCTGATACTTCCAGCCTATTTATTGTTACAGGACGGTGTCGACGCGCTGGACCAAATAACATTTAAAGGACTGTAAATCATGGCCGGATCAGTGACCCATGAAATGATCAAGGCAGCAATGATCAAGGCAATTGAAACAGGCCTTGTTCCTCGTCACCCCTACCTTGATGCCTATATAAGCAGTTGGGATAGCCTGGCGCTCGTCATCCAGGCAGCGATTAAGGCAGCACCCGATAACTGACAAACCACTGGTGCTTGTTTTAGAGGTTGGTCACAAGTGATTAATCCGTCATGAACACAAAAAGAACTGGTAATCCCCACCCCTGTTATGCGCCACTAGCCCCAATCATTGAAACAGCTGCAACGTCGCCGCCAAGGGCCGCGGCCAGCCCGGAGAACCCCTTTATGAGCGAGAGCGTGTTTGGCGATCGCATCGTGCAGAACCTGCTCGACACCGACTTCTACAAACTGACGATGATGCAGGCGGTGCTGCACAATTACCCGAACGTCGAAGTCGAATGGGAGTTTCGTTGCCGCAACAGTGAAGATTTACGCCCGTACCTGGCCGAGATCCGTTTCCAGATCGAGCGCCTGGCAGAGTTGAGCCTGAGCGCCGATCAACTGGGTTTTCTGGAACGCATCAGTTTTCTGAAACCGGATTTCCTGCGCTTTCTCGGGCTGTTCCGTTTCAACCTGCGTTACATCCACACCGGCATTGAAAACGGCGAGCTGTTCATCCGCCTGCACGGGCCGTGGCTGCATGTGATTCTGTTCGAAGTGCCGCTGCTGGCGATTGTCAGTGAAGTGCGCAACCGCTATCGCTACCGGGAAATAGTCCTGGAGCAGGCGCGAGAACAGCTTTACCGCAAGTTCGACTGGCTGACCGCCAACGCCAGCAGCGACGAATTGTCCGAGTTGCAGGTCGCCGATTTCGGCACGCGCCGTCGCTTTTCGTACCGCGTGCAGGAAGAAGTAGTGAACGTGCTCAAGCACGACTTCCCCGGGCGCTTCGTCGGCACCAGCAACGTACACCTGTCCCGAGAACTGGACATGAAACCGTTGGGCACCATGGCCCACGAATGGATCATGGCCCACCAGCAACTGGGGCCACGGCTGATCGACAGTCAAATTGCCGCGCTCGACTGCTGGGTGCGCGAGTACCGCGGCCTGCTGGGGATCGCCCTGACTGACTGCATCACCATGGATGCCTTCCTCGGTGATTTCGATCTGTTTTTCGCCAAACTTTTCGACGGCCTGCGCCACGACTCGGGTGATCCGGTGGTATGGGCGGAAAAAGCCATCGCCCACTATCACAAGCTCGGCATCGACCCGTTGAGTAAGACGCTGACATTCTCCGATAGCCTGACACTGCCCAAGTCACTGGAGATATTCCGCGCGCTTCGGGGTCGGATCAATGTCAGCTTTGGCATCGGCACTAACCTGACGTGTGATATTCCAGGTGTTGAACCCATGAGCATCGTGCTTAAAATGGCAGCCTGCAACGGCCAGCCCGTCGCGAAAATTTCCGATGAGCCTGGCAAGACTCACTGCAAAGACCCGAATTTCGTCGCCTATTTGCGACACGTTTTCAAAGTACCTGCCGCCCTTTCAAGCACATCAAGCAAGGAGTGAATTCATGCAAGCCGTACAGCGTGAGATTGCTGAGCAGCTCAAGGTTCAACCGCCGTTTGCCGACGAAGCCGCCCTTGAGGCAGAAGTCGCTCGGCGAGTCAGCTTCATTCAGGATTGCCTGGTCAATTCCGGGCTCAAGAGCCTGGTGCTGGGCATCAGCGGTGGCGTCGACTCGCTGACCGCCGGCCTGCTGGCCCAACGCGCCATGCGCGAATTACGCCAACGCACCGGTGACAAGAGTTACAAATTCATCGCGGTGCGCCTGCCATACGAGACTCAGTTCGATGAGCACGACGCTCAGGCCTCGGTGGATTTCATCGCCCCGGACGAGCGCCACACCGTGAACATCGGCCCGGCAGTCAAATCCCTGGCCAATGAAGTCGCCGCCTTCGAAGGCAAGCACGCGGTCTCGGTGGATTTCGTGCTCGGTAACACCAAAGCACGGATGCGCATGGTCGCTCAGTACACCATCGCGGGCGCCGCCCACGGTCTGGTGATTGGCACTGACCACGCGGCGGAAGCGGTGATGGGGTTCTTCACCAAGTTCGGTGACGGCGCCTGCGACCTGGCACCGTTGAGCGGACTGGTAAAAAACCAGGTTCGGGATATCGCTCGCAGTTTCGGTGCGCCGGAATCGCTGGTAGAAAAAATCCCCACCGCCGATCTGGAAGACCTGTCGCCGGGTAAACCGGACGAAGCGTCGCACGGCGTGACCTATGCCGAGATTGATGCGTTTCTACACGGCGAAGCGGTGCGTGAGGAAGCGTTCAAGATCATTTGTGACACGTATAAAAAGACTCAACACAAGCGGGTGATGCCGTTTGCGCCTTGATTCAAGTGGCGTTCTTACGGGCGCCATCGCTGGCAAGCCATGCTCCTACGGTTCAATGTTGCTCATGTAGGAGCAAGGCTTGCCCGCGATGAACGATGACCCGGTCAAATGCCGGGCACAAAAAAAGCGTCCCAAGCGGACGCTTTTTTTATGAGCTCGATTCGATTACTTCAGCGTAACCGTGCCTTTCATCATCGCGATGTGGCCCGGGAACGAGCAGAAGAACCCGTAAGCTTCACCCGCCGCCAGCTTCGACACGTCAAAGGTCACCGAATCTTTTTCGCCAGCACCGATGACTTTGGTGTGAGCGATGACACGCGCATCACCTTCCGGCAGGTAATTTTTGTCGATGCCTGCGGCCATGCCAGCGGTAGCGATCGGCTGCATGTCAGCCTCTTTACTCAGTACCCAGTTATGGCCCATGACATTTTTCGGCAAGCTGCCGGAGTGGGTCAGCTCAACGGTGAAGGTCTTACAGCTCTTGTCGATTTCAATGGCCTTGCTGTTAAAGGACATCTGATCAGTGGAATCGATAGTTGTCTTGCACTCGGCAGCCATCAATTGACTGCTGGCCAGTGTCAGCAGGGATACCGCAACAAGTTTGGCAAACATGGTGAATCTCCAAGGCAGGGTTAACAAAAGTGCGAATGGACAGAAGACTGCCTGAAATCTTCGCAAGTTCCTATGACCTGAATCAAAAATTGTATACAACTTTTGGGCTATGACCCCTATCGAAACAATCTACCAGCCAGGCGTCTGGCACGGCCCTATCATCAGGCCGTCATCCTTCATATGGAGCGCCTCTCATGTCCATGAATAGCCTGTTGTGCAGTTTGCTTGCCGCCTACGCCTGTGGCGCCAGCGGCACCTGTGAAACACCCCAGCGCGAGGTTTAACCCTTGGAGCGTAGCTGACCTGCCTTTATTCTGTTGGCCATCCTGACCCTGGAGTAAGGCATGTCTTTAACGTCTGTTTGTGTATTTTGCGGCGCCAGCACCGGCACCCACCCAGCTTATCGTGAAGCGGCTGTGGCCTTGGGGCGCGCCTTGGCCGAACGCAAGTTGACCCTGGTCTATGGCGGCGGTGCCGTGGGCTTGATGGGGATTGTTGCCGATGCTGCTCTGGCAGCCGGCGGCGAAGTGATCGGAATCATCCCGCAAAGCCTCAAAGACAAGGAAATCGGCCACAGCGGCCTGACGCGTCTGGAAGTGGTCGATGGCATGCATGCGCGCAAGGCGCGGATGGCCGAACTCAGTGACGCGTTCATCGCTCTGCCCGGCGGCCTGGGTACCCTGGAAGAATTGTTCGAAGTCTGGACCTGGGGCCAGCTCGGCTACCACGGCAAGCCGCTCGGTCTGCTGGAAGTGAACGGTTTCTACAGCAAATTGACCGGTTTTCTTGATCATATCGTCGGCGAAGGCTTCGTTCGCGCACCGCACCGTGACATGCTGCAAGTGAGCGAATCACCGCAAACCCTGCTCGATGCACTGGACACCTGGAAACCGTCGGTCCTGCCAAAATGGACCGATCAAAAACCCAGCTAACGGCTCGGCACCGATACAGGGCAGAATATGCGCCGCTCAACCTCACCTTCGACCCCAGAGGATCGCCCATGGCTAAACCTAATTATTCCTTCGCCAAACGTCAGAGAGACTTGGCCAAGGAGCAGAAGAAAGAGGAAAAGCTTCAGCGCAAGAAAGCTACAGCTGAAGAAGAAGCAGCAGCACTGAACCCGGATGCTGAAGGCGACGTGGCTACAGACGAAACTGAAGCACCGAAAGATCAGGCGCCCGACGCCTGAGACCCTCAGGGCCGGATGATCTGATCAGGCCCACCGGATCTGTGTCCAGGGTCAGCAGTCACTTTGCTGACCCTCACAGTCCTCTCTGAAATATCCCTATCTAAAAGAACGCACACAGTCCCTGTGGGAGTGAGCCTGCTCGCGATAGCGGCTTTGCATCCAACCTCCATGTGACTGTCAGATCGCTATCGCGAGCAGGCTCACTCCTACAGTGGATCTTTGTTAATCCAGTGGCATCACGGTGACACTGACTTCCGGGTCATGATTGCCCCCTCCCAGAATCACCCCCCGCAATGGCGAGACATCGGAGAAATCCCGGCCCCAAGCCAGGGTGATGTGTTCGAGTGCCGGTTGTACGTTGTTGGTCGGGTCGAAATCGACCCATCCCAGCGCCGGGCAAAACACCGAGACCCAGGCATGGGACGCGTCCGCGCCGATCAACCGGGGCTGCCCGGGCGGTGGCTGAGTCAGCAGATAACCGCTGATATAGCGAGCGGCCAGACCACGGGAACGCACGCACGCGAGCATCAGGTGAGCGAAGTCCTGACAGACTCCGCGTCGGCGCTCCAGCACTTCCACCAAAGGCGTCGCCACTTGGGTCGCTTCGGCGTCGAAGGTGAACTCGCTGAAGATCTTCTCCATCAAAGCCTGAACACCCCACAGCAATGGCCGCCCCGCCGGAAAGCAACTCTCGGAGAAGTCGACGAAGTTGCGCTTCAAATGCACGTAAGGCGATTCGAACCGATACCGACAGGCTTCAAGAACTTCGGGTGACAGCGGCAGGCTGCTGTAGGTCAGCGCGTTGCGGGTGTCTTCCCAGGCCGGCGATTGATTGAAATCCAGCGTGGGCCGGGCAAGGACTTCGACTGTGAGGCTGGCATTGACCAGCAACTCATCGTGCGGGCGCTCAAAGGCCAATCGCGTGAGCGGATTGCCAAACACATCCAGCTCATCCCGGCGCGCGGTCGGGTCGGGACTGATCTGCAATCGTCGAGCGGTGCAGCGCTGCCACGCGCAGGGCCGCGGCCAGAGATGCGCGAGCTGCTGGGCCAAAGAGACCGGACTGTCATAGTGATAGTGGGTGTCGTGGGAAATCTGGTAGTGAGCACTCATCAGACGGACACCGTGCGCTGGCTGACATCATCGACATGGGCGAAATGGCGCAAGGCCAGGCGATCCGACACTTGCCCACTGGCGTCGGCGATTTCTTGCAGTAAATCGGCCAGCCCATTGAGCGCGGCGCGGACGCTGGTTTCGCCGAACAAAGCGTTTTCCAGGCAACCCAGATCGAATTGCGCCAGTCGCTCCACCAACAGCGGCAAACCCGCCTCGCGAGGCACACCAAAGTCGTCATTCAAGCGTTTCAGGGTTCGAGTCACCAGCTTCAACTGGAACAGCACGGCGTGAGGGTTTTGCTCATCGAGCAGCAACAGGTCCAGCACCGGCAGCAGTTGCGCCACCGCCAGATACCGCGAACGGTAGGTGATGCTGCTGTTGCCCAACTCCAGCAGCCATTCCAACCTGGCCTGATCGAAGGCCCCGGCGCCGCGCAAAAACGCTGCCAGACTGCCGCTGAGAAATTGCAGGCGTTCGATCCGCCGCCCGATCATCAGGAAACGCCAGCCTTCGTCACGGGTCATGTCGTCCAGGGCGAAGCCAGAAAGCGCCGCCAGCGACATCACCAGACGGTTAAGAAAATCCAGCAGTTCACCGAAATCCGGCTCTTCGGTTTCCAGCTCCATGGCCTCGCGCTGCAACTCCACCAACGCCTGCCAGTTTTCCCGCGAGAGCTTGCCGCGCACTTGCGAGGCCGCCCACTGCAAGCGCTGCAGATTGGAACGCAGACTGAATGGCCAGTCTTCGCCGAGCAATGCGGCCAACAGGCGCTCTGGCAACTCGCCTTCATCAGGCAACAGGTTCAGTCGTTCACCGAGGTCGACAGCCGCCTGCAAGGCTTGCGGATCGTCACCATCCACGTAGCGCGCCAGCATGATCCGCAACAGTCGTGCGCTGTCATCACAGCGCTCGCAATAGCGGCCGAACCAGAACAGGTTTTCCACCACCCGCGAGGGCAAATAAGGATCTCGCCGAACCAGGTCATGCACACCAATCGTGCGCTGGGTTTTCCATTGCTCGCCGCTGGGCGGTCGATCGCCCAGCACCCACGTGTCCTTGCTCGCACCGCCGCGCTGCATCGACACCACTTCGGCGTCTGCCTCGGCGGCCACTCGGGTCAAGCCGCCCGGTAAAACCCGGTAGCCGTCATGGCTGGCCACTGCGTACACGCGCATGCCGATGGCACGCGGTTGCAACTGACCGTCCTCAGCCTGCCAGATCGGCGCCTGGGACAACTGAGCCATTTCTTGCGCAACATAGGCATAAGGGCGTGTCTGCATGCGCGACGCAAGGGCCAGGCGCTGTTTTTCACTCAAGTCACGGCCAAACACCGGTGCAAAGCTTTGCGACGGGAAAGCCGGTTTGATCAATAGCTCCGGCAGTTTTTCCAGCGCTTGAGCCAGCACCGGCGCCTCACCGCACCACCAAGTAGCGATAGATGGGAGGAGCAGTTCTTCGCCAAACAGGAACTTATTGATCTTCGGCAAAAAGCCCAGTAACCCCGGCGACTCCAGCACGCCGCTGCCGAGAGCATTGGCCACCAGCACCCGGCCCTGTCGCACGGCTTCGAGTAGCCCCGGTACGCCCAATGCGGAATCGGTGCGCAATTCCAGCGGGTCGCAGAAATCATCATCGAGCCGGCGCATGATCGCGTGAACCCTGCGCAATCCGCTGAGGGTCTTGAGGTAAACCGTGGCATCCCGCACCGTGAGGTCGCCGCCTTCCACCAGCGGGTAACCGAGCTGACGCGCCAGATACAGGTGTTCGAAATAGCTTTCGTTGAAGCGTCCCGGCGTGAGCAACACGATTAGCGGTGCTTCATCATCGCGGGGTGCCTGACGAGCCAGTGTTTCCTGAAGCGTGCGGAAGAACCCGGCCAGATGCTGCACTTTCAAATCGCGATACAGCTCGGGAAAGGCCCGGGAGACGATGGTGCGGTTTTCCAAAGCGTAACCGGCGCCGGACGGTGCTTGAGTCCGGTCCGCCGTGACCCACCAACGACCATCGGGCGTGCGCGCCAGATCGACGGCATACAGATGCAGAAACGCCCCGTCGGGCGGTTTGATGCCCTGACAGGGCCAGAGGAAGTTGTTGTGACCGAATACCAGTTCTGCCGGCAGCAGACCTTCGGCGATCAATCGTTGCGGGCCATACAGATCCGCCAGTACCGCGTTCAACAGACGCGCCCGTTGAGCGATCCCGGCGGATAACTGCGCCCACTCATCCGCGGCAATCACATGCGGCAGCAGGTCGAGTTCCCACGGCCGGTCTGCGCCCTTGGGGTCGGCATAGACGTTGTAGGTCACGCCGTTTTCCTGGATCTGCCGGGTCAACAAGGCCTGACGCTGCACCAACTGCGATGGCGTACTGCGTTGCAATTGGTCTATCAACCGACGCCAGTGCGGGCGTACGCCACCACTGTCGTCGAGCAATTCGTGATATGTGCCCGCCGTCAGCGGGTAGCGATCAAGCAGATCAGGCATGGAAAGCTCGGCAGACTGCAAAGAACGGTCAGACTAACGCACGCTCATGACACCCGGATATACGAAAAGTCCGCGCGTCGCGTACGATTTAGAAACGTCGCAAATCGAGTGTCATCGGTAGCTCGTCGTTAATTTCCATCTTCGGCACAGGAAGCTTCCCCGGCGTGTGTCCGATGCGGAAAAACCGCGCCATTCGCCGGCTCTCGGCCTCATTGGCGTTCACCGGCAGGCTGTCGTAATTGCGCCCACCCGGATGGGCCACGTGGTATTGGCAGCCGCCCAGCGAGCGTTGCATCCAGGTATCAAGCAGGTCGAACACCAGCGGTGCATGGACCGGGATGGTCGGTTGCAGGCAGTTGGCCGGTTGCCAGGCGCGAAAACGCACGCCGGCGACAAACTCGCCGACCCGCCCGGTGGGTTGCAACGGCACCGGAACGCCGTTGCAGGTCAGCAAGTAGCGCTGGGGTGGCAGGCCGGTGAGCTTGACCTGCAAGCGCTCCAGCGACGAATCCACATACCGCACTGTGCCGCCGACCGCGCCCTCCTCGCCCAGCACATGCCAAGGCTCCAGCGCCTGACGTAATTGCAGTTCAATGCCACTGACCGCGTAATCACCGACCTTGGGAAAACGGAATTCCAGATGCGCGGCGAACCACTCGGCCCGGACCGGATAACCGGCCGCATTGAGATCAACGATCACATCGGCGAAATCCTGCTCAATGAAGTGCGGCAACAAGAAGCGATCATGTAATTCAGTGCCCCAGCGCGCCAGTTTCGGCGGCGCGTAAGGCTCACGCCAGAACCGCGCCACCAGCGCCCGCAACAACAACTGTTGAGCCAGACTCATGCGCGCGTGCGGTGGCATTTCGAACGCACGCAATTCCAGCAATCCAAGGCGTCCGGTCGCACCGTCCGGCGAGTAAAGCTTGTCGATGCAGAACTCGGCACGGTGCGTGTTGCCGGTCACGTCGATCAGCAGATTGCGCAGCAGCCGGTCCACCAACCATGGCGCGCATTCCTCGCCGGGTTCTGGCATCTGAGCGAAAGCGATTTCCAGTTCATACAGCGCATCGTTGCGCGCTTCATCAACGCGCGGGGCCTGGGACGTCGGGCCGATGAATAGTCCGGAAAACAGGTAGGACAAGGCTGGGTGGTTATGCCAGTAGCTAATCAGGCTGCGCAGCAAGTCGGGACGGCGCAGAAACGGTGAGTCGGCCGGAGTCGCGCCACCCAACACGAAATGATTACCGCCGCCGGTGCCGGTGTGCCGACCGTCGATCATGAATTTTTCGGTGGTCAGTCGGGTCTGGCGCGCTTCTTCGTACAGAAACTCGGTGCGCTCGACCAATTCATCCCAGGTCGCTGACGGCTGCACATTGACCTCGATCACGCCCGGATCCGGAGTGATGCGGAAGTTGCTCAGGCGCGGATCACTCGGTGGCTCATAGCCTTCCAGCAACACCGGGCAATGCAGTTCCTGAGCCGTGGCCTCGATAGCGGTGACCAGTTCCAGATAGTCCTCGGCCCGCTCCAGCGGCGGCATGAACAGGTACAACCGCCCTTCCCGGGCTTCGGCGCAGAACGCAGTGCGCGTTAGCCAGTCGGCAGACTCGTCGATTTTTGGCTCGCGCTCAACCGCTTCGGCCGACGTGCCCGGACTGTTTAATGCAATGGTGTCGGGCAGCGCAGGAAAATCCTGATTCGGATCATTGGGATGAATGAACGGGTACTCTGCCGCTTTCACCCAAGGCTGCGAGCCGAGCGGCAAGCGATAACCCAGCGGCGAATCCCCCGGCACCAGCCGGCAGTGCTCGTCACGCAGATACCAGCGACCGCTTTGCCATTGATCACCCTTGGCGGTGCGCGCCAGCGGCAGAACCTGACCGATGACTTTATCCAGCCCCTGACTGAAGACTTTGCGCAATCGCGCACGCTCCAGCGGTTCTTCCAGACGTGAGTCTTCGGCGCTGACGTTCTGCGGCAATGTGCCTTCGCGCCAGAGGTAATAGAAATTGTCTTCGTAGGCGGGGAACACGAAGCGCGTGGGAATCTTCAGCCGTTCGGCGACACTCGCCAGAAAACGCCCGGCCAGTGCGCCATCAGCGCCGTAGTCTTCCTGCTCATCGGCGATAAGGGCGCTGTTGTGCCAGATCGGCACACCGTCGCGACGCCAGTAGCAGTTCAGTGACCAACGCGGCAATTGCTCGCCGGGGTACCACTTGCCCTGACCGAAATGCACCAGGCCTTTGGGGGCGTAGTGTTTACGCATGCGCTGGAAAAGTTCGGCGGACAGTCGACGCTTGTCCGGCCCGAGCGCGGCGGTGTTCCATTCGGCGCCGTCCGGGTCGTCGATGGAAACAAAGGTCGGCTCGCCGCCCATGGTCAGGCGCACATCGTCCTCCAGCAGGTCGGCATCGATTTGTCGGCCCAGCGCCTGAATCGCCTGCCACTGGTCTTCTGTGTAGGGCTTGGTGACGCGCGGGGCTTCCCAAATCCGCTCCACGGACATTTCGTGAGTGAATTCGCACTCACAAGGTTCCACCAAGCCACTGATCGGCGCCGCAGAGCCCGGATCGGGGCTGCACGCCAACGGAATGTGGCCTTCACCGGCAAACAGCCCTGAGGTCGCGTCCAGGCCGATCCAGCCGGCACCGGGCAAATAGACTTCGCACCAGGCGTGCAGGTCGGTGAAGTCCACATCAGTGCCTGAAGGGCCGTCGAGGCTTTTGACGTCAGCGGTCAGTTGGATCAGGTAACCGGAGACGAAGCGCGCGGCCAGCCCGAGGTTACGCAGCAGTTGCACCAGCAACCACGCCGAGTCGCGGCAGGACCCGGAGGCCTGTTCGAGGGTGTGTTCTGGCGTCTGCACGCCTGGTTCCATGCGGATCAGGTAACCGATGTCTTCGCTCAAGCGCTGGTTAAGCGCGACGAGGAAATCCACGCTCGGCAGCGGCGTGCGGTCGATGCCATCCAGATAGGCCTTGAACGTCGGCGTCAGGGGCAAGGTTTCCAGGTACGGCGCCAACTCCTTGCGCTCGTCCGCGGCGTAGGCGAACGGGATCTTTTCCGCGTAAGGCTCAAGAAAGAAGTCGAAGGGATTGAAGACCGCCATCTCTGCCAGCAGATCGACTTCGATCCGCAGCTCATCGGTTTTTTCCGGAAACACCAACCGCGCCAGATAATTGCCCTGGGGGTCTTGTTGCCAGTTGATGAAGTGTTGCTCGGGCGAGACTTTCAGCGCATACGACAAGATCCGCGTGCGACTGTGGGCGGCCGGGCGCAGGCGAACGATCTGCGGACCGAGCTCGACAGCGCGGTCGTAGCGATAATGTGTGACGTGGTGCAATGCGACATGAATCGACACGGCGTGCCTCCTGCGAGCCCTAAGCGTTATCGAAAGCGCGCAAGACTTATGCCATCGCGGCAACGCTGGCGCTTTCTTCGTTTGCTTGAGGCAGTACAGCACCAAAATCGGGCGATGCGAGAAATTGGTTGGGGGCAGTTGCACGCAAATGTTGCGAGCGGGGGGCTGCCAGTCGGGTTTTGTAGCGGCTGAATTGGCCTCTTCGCGGGCAAGCCCGCTCCTACAGGGATCTGCTGTGAACACAGAATCCGCGCGCGATCTCGCGAAGAGGCCAGTTGCCCCAACACATCTTCCGGCCCGGCGCCCCGTTTTCTGTGACTCAGAAACGCAAAACGCCAACCCTAAGGTTGGCGTTCTGTTCAGCTCATGCGCAGCTTAGCGCGGTACAACCGGCTTGCGGGCGGGTTTAGGGCCTTTGCCTTTGGCCGCGTCCTTACGTTCCTTGGCCGCCTGCTGGTTGCGGGCGAACGCCGCCGCCTTGGCCTGTTCACGCTTGTCCCACGGGTTAGCTCCATCGCTGGCACGCGGCGGCAAGCCGGTGTGCTGGGTCAGGATCTTGGTGGTCTTTTCCCCTGCAACCTTGTGACTGCCGGCCGGTGTCGAGTTCTTGCGACGGGCGCTCTGGTAGCTGTCGGTCGCCGGCTGATGCAGCGGGATCAACTGGTTCTTGCCCGGCCCGATCAGGTCAGCCCGGCCCATGCGGGTCAGCGCTTCACGCAGCATCGGCCAGCCTTTCGGGTCGTGATAACGCAAGAACGCTTTGTGCAGACGGCGCTGCTCTTCGCTCTTGACGATGGTCACGGCGTCGCTCTTGTAAGTGACCTTACGCAGCGGGTTCTTGCCCGAGTGATACATCGCGGTGGCGGTGGCCATCGGCGACGGGTAGAACGCCTGGACCTGGTCGGCACGGAAGCCATTGCCCTTGAGCCACAGGGCCAGGTTCATCATGTCTTCGTCGGTGGTGCCCGGGTGGGCGGCGATGAAGTACGGAATCAGGTACTGCTCTTTCCCGGCTTCCTTGGAGTACTTCTCGAACATGCGCTTGAACTTGTCATAGCTGCCGATGCCCGGTTTCATCATCTGGTTGAGCGGACCTTCCTCGGTGTGTTCCGGGGCGATCTTCAGGTAACCACCGACGTGGTGGGTCACCAGCTCTTTGACGTATTCCGGCGACTCGACCGCGAGGTCGTAGCGCAGGCCGGAAGCAATCAGGATCTTCTTCACACCCGGCAAGGCACGGGCGCTGCGGTACAGTTGAATCAACGACGAGTGGTCGGTGTTCAGGTTCGGACAGATACCTGGGAACACGCACGATGGCTTGCGGCACGCGGATTCGATTTCCGGGCTCTTGCAGGCGATACGGTACATGTTCGCGGTCGGGCCGCCGAGGTCGGAAATGACGCCGGTGAAACCCGGAACCTTGTCGCGGATCTCTTCGATTTCGCGAATGATCGACTCTTCGGAACGGTTCTGGATGATCCGGCCTTCGTGCTCGGTGATCGAGCAGAAGGTGCAGCCACCGAAGCAGCCACGCATGATGTTTACCGAGAAACGGATCATGTCGTAGGCCGGGATCTTTTCCTTGCCGTACGCCGGGTGCGGAATGCGCGCATAAGGCATGCCGAACACGTAGTCCATTTCTTCGGTGGTCATCGGAATCGGTGGCGGGTTGAACCAGACATCGACTTCGCCATGCTTCTGCACCAGCGCGCGGGCGTTACCCGGGTTGGTTTCCAGGTGAAGTACGCGGTTGGCGTGAGCATAGAGCACCGCGTCGCCACGGACTTTCTCGACCGACGGCAGACGGATCACGGTCTTGTCGCGAGTCATCTTAGGGCTGGCGAGGATCTGCACGACCTTGGCTTCAGTCGGATCTTCAACCGGACCTTTTTCCTGCTCGATTGCGCAGGCCTGGGTGTCTTGGGTGTTCACGTACGGGTTGATGATCTTGTCGACCTTGCCCGGACGGTCGATACGCGTGGAGTCGACTTCGTACCAGTCTTTCGGCGTATCACGACGGATAAACGCGGTGCCGCGCACGTCAGTGATGTCTTCGATCTTGTGACCATAAGAAAGACGCTGGGCGACTTCGACGATTGCCCGCTCGGCGTTGCCATAAAGCAGGATGTCGGCGCAGGCGTCGATCAGGATCGAATTGCGAACCCGGTCCTGCCAGTAATCGTAGTGAGCGATGCGGCGCAGGGAGGCTTCGATGCCACCGAGAACGATCGGCACGTTCTTGTAGGCTTCCTTGCAGCGCTGGCTGTAAACCAGGCTCGCGCGATCCGGACGTTTGCCCGCCAGGCCACCAGGGGTGTAGGCGTCATCGGAACGGATTTTCTTGTCGGCGGTGTAACGGTTGATCATCGAGTCCATGTTGCCGGCCGCGACACCGAAGAACAGGTTCGGCTCGCCGAGCTTCATGAAGTCGTCTTTGGACTGCCAGTTCGGTTGGGCAATGATCCCGACGCGGAAGCCTTGCGACTCCAGCAGCCGGCCGATGATCGCCATGCCGAACGACGGATGGTCAACGTACGCATCACCGGTGACGATGATGATGTCGCAGGAATCCCAGCCAAGCTGATCCATCTCCTCCCTGCTCATCGGCAGGAATGGCGCTGGACCGAAGCATTCGGCCCAGTACTTGGGATAGTCAAATAACGGCTTGGCTGTTTGCATGACGATGACCGGTGTTGAGATGAAAAATCGCGGGCGCGGAATATAGCACAAAAAATAACCAATTCCGACGGCTATGGTCGGAAATTGCGGACAACCCATGTGGGAGCGAGCCTGCTCGCGATAGCGGTGTGTCAGTCGACATTGATGTTGTCTGGCACACCGCTATCGCGAGCAGGCTCGCTCCCACAGGTTTTTTATTCGTCGTCGAAGTTGTAGCTACCCGGCGCGAGGTTTTCGAAGCGGGTGTACTTGCCGATGAACGCCAGTCGTGACGTGCCGATCGGGCCGTTCCGCTGTTTACCGATGATGATTTCGGCGATGCCTTTATGCTCGGTTTCCGGGTGATAAACCTCATCCCGGTAAACGAACATGATCACGTCAGCATCCTGCTCGATCGCTCCGGATTCCCGGAGGTCGGAGTTGATCGGGCGTTTGTTCGGCCGTTGCTCCAGGGAGCGGTTGAGCTGGGACAACGCCACCACCGGGCAGTTGAATTCCTTGGCCAGGGCCTTCAAGGAACGGGAGATCTCGGAAATCTCGTTGGTCCGGTTGTCGCCGCCGGAACCTGGAATCTGCATCAATTGCAGGTAGTCGATCATGATCAGGGCGACATCGCCGTGTTCACGCACCAACCGACGGGTTCGCGCGCGCATTTCCGAGGGGCTGATACCGGCCGTATCGTCGATGAACAGCTTGCGGTCGTTGAGCAGGTTGACCGCCGAGGTCAGGCGCGGCCAATCGTCGTCATCCAGGCGACCGGCCCGGACCTTGGTCTGGTCGATACGACCCAGGGACGACAGCATACGCATGATCAGCGATTCGCCTGGCATCTCCAGCGAGTAAACCAGGACGCACTTATCGCTGCGTAACACGGCGTTTTCCACCAGGTTCATCGCAAAGGTGGTTTTACCCATGGATGGACGGCCGGCGACGATGATCAGGTCGGACGGTTGCAGGCCACTGGTCTTCTCGTCGAGGTCGGTGTAGCCGGTGGACAGGCCGGTGATGGCGTTGTCGGTGTTGAACAGGGTATCGATGCGGTCGATGGCCTTGGTCAGCAGGTCATTCACGCTCACCGGGCCGCCGGTTTTTGGCCGGGCCTCGGCGATCTGGAAGATCTGCCGTTCCGCCTCATCGAGAATCTCTTCTGCCGTGCGGCCTTCCGGGTTGAAGGCGCTGTCAGCAATCTCGGTGGCGATGCCGATCAGCTGTCGCAACGTCGCCCGCGCACGAACGATCTGCGCATACGCCTTGATGTTGGCGACGGACGGGGTGTTTTTCGCCAGTTCGCCGAGGTAACCGAGACCGCCCACTTGCGAGGTCTGACCTTCCTTGTCCAATTGCTCGGCAAGGGTCACGACGTCGATCGGCGAATTCTGGTCGGCGAGCTTGGCGATCGCTCGGAAAATCAGGCGGTGGTCATGTCGATAGAAATCGCCATCCGACACTTGATCGAGCACGCGCTCCCAGGCGTTGTTGTCCAGCATCAAACCACCGAGCACGGCCTGTTCGGCCTCGATGGAGTGCGGCGGCACCTTCAGGGAAGCGGTTTGCAGATCGTATTGCTCGGGTGCGGAGATATCGTTCATGGCCACTTGGAATTAGGGGGAATCAGAAAGACAAAGGGCACGACCTGTAAACAGGATCGTGCCCGATGTTACCGGCAAGCACCTGAGGGTGCCAGCCGACAAGTACTACTTAAGCTGCTACCACGACAACGCGTACGGTGGCTTCAACTTCGGCGTGCAGGTGCACGGCTACGTCGAATTCGCCTACGTTGCGGATGGTGCCGTTCGGCAGACGAACTTCGCTTTTTGCAACTTCAACGCCAGAGGCGGTCAGTGCATCAGCGATGTCGTGGGTGCCGATCGAACCGAACAGCTTGCCTTCGTCACCGGCGGTGGCAGTGATAGTCACTTCCAGCTCAGCCAGTTGGGCGGCACGGCTTTCAGCCGAAGTTTTACGGTCTGCTGCGGCTTTTTCCAGCTCAGCGCGACGCTCTTCGAACGCAGCCAGGTTGGCAGCGGTCGCAGCGGTAGCTTTGCCGTAAGGCAGCAGGTAGTTACGACCGTAACCAGCCTTAACGTTCACTTTGTCACCCAGGTTGCCCAGGTTGGTGACTTTTTCCAGAAGGATCAGTTGCATGTGAAAATCCTCTTAACTTTTAACCTTCACCGTTCGCGTTATCGGCATCTTTCGGTGCCGAACGACCGCGAAAATCAATCAGGCTGTCGACGATGGCCAAGACCACCAGCAACGGATAGATCAGCTGCATGAACAGCAACAGCGTGACGTACAACCCCACCAGCCAGAACCTGGCCAATCGCTTTTGCGCCACCAGCCCGTGAATCAGGGCTAGCCCGGCGAACACCAGCGGTACGCTGCACAACGGCGTTAACATGGCCATCTGTGGACCGATGTTCGGCCCCAGAAGCATGCACGCCAGCAGCAACATCGCTGGCAAAAGCGGGAATCGGATGGCGCGAAACTCGCGACCAAAACCACCCGGGTTGTACAACAACGCCTGCCAGTAGCGCCCGACAAGCAGGCTCAGCACACTGACGATTTGCAACAACGCCGCAATCAGGCCGGTCAGGACCGGTGCAATCAGGGACGCAAAATGCGCTTGCTCGTCTACCGATAACTTCTCGTAGACATCACCGAGTAGCGACGGCATGACTTTTATCAAAGCCTGCGCCAGCATCTCGATTTGAGGAGCAAAAGTCGCCCCCAGCACCACTGAAAACACCACTCCCATCGCTATGCTGACCAGCAGCACGCGGACCCAGGATTCGCTTGCGCGCAAAACCAACGCAAGGCTCGAAGAACCCAACAGCACCAGAAGTGCCCGAGGGTCATCCGAGTAAAGCCACCAGATCAACGCTGGCAGCATTCCCAGGGCAAGAACGCCAAGGGCGTCCTTCAATCCGCGCCGCAGAAGCACAAGGCATCCAGCGGCAGCACCCAACCAATACAACAACGGCAATGTTACGCATCCAGCCACTACGAGAGTGGCCTGCATGCGGCCGCGCATAATGAACTCAGCTATGGCGCGCATGCATTCAATCCTTTGCTACGTGTCGACTGCCCGGTCTCAGCGGCCGTGGCTGTCGGTGTAGGCCAGCAGGGCCAGGAAGCGGGCGCGCTTGATAGCGGTGGCCAGCTGACGCTGATAACGTGCTTTGGTACCGGTGATGCGGCTTGGAACGATTTTGCCGGTCTCGGATACATAAGCTTTCAGAGTGTTGAGATCTTTGTAATCGATCTCTTTCACGTCTTCAGCGGTGAAGCGGCAGAATTTACGACGACGGAAGAAACGTGCCATGTAATAGGCTCCTCAAAAGGTCCGTGGATTACTCGTCAGCGTTATCGCTGTTGTCGCTGTCATCACTATCAGCGCTTTCAGCGCCTTCGTGCTCAGGACGGTCGCGACGCTCACGGCGCTCACTGCGGTTTTCTTCAGCCTTGAGCATCTCGGATTGGCCGGTAACGGCTTCTTCGCGACGGATGACCAGGTTACGGATCACTGCATCGTTGTAGCGGAAGTTGTCTTCCAGCTCGGCCAGGGCCTTGCCAGTGCACTCAACGTTCAGCATCACGTAGTGAGCCTTGTGAACATTGTTGATTGCGTAGGCCAGTTGACGACGGCCCCAATCTTCCAGACGGTGGATTTTGCCGCCGTCTTCTTCGATCAGCTTGGTGTAACGCTCAACCATGCCGCCGACTTGCTCGCTTTGATCCGGGTGGACCAAAAAGATGATTTCGTAATGACGCATGAATGCTCCTTACGGGTTGTAGCCTGCCGCTCAAAAGCGGTCAGACAAGGAGTGAATGACACTTATGGACTTGCTTGCGATAGACACATGCGTGCCTGCCGTCACAGCAAGGGGCGCAATTGTAGAGAAGGGACAGGAGAGGTGCAAGGCAATTGGTGATTATTTGAACAACCACCCATCTTCACCCAAACACAAAACACTGTGGGAGCGAGCCTGCTCGCGATGGGGGCCTGACATTCAACATTGATGCCGAATGTTACTCCGCATTCGCGAGCAGGCTCGCTCCCACAGGAATTACAGCTGACTTAAGACTTTTTGCCGACTGCGGCAGCCTTGACGCTCCGCTGACGCTGAGCCTCGAACAGGCAAACACCGGTCGCCACGGACACGTTGAGACTGCTGACGCTGCCAGTCATTGGCAAATGCACCAGGTAGTCGCAAAGATCGCGGGTCAGGCGACGCATGCCGCTGCCTTCTGCGCCCATGATCAGAATGGTCGGGCCGGTCATGTCTTGCTGATACAGACTCTGCTCAGCCTCGCCCGCCGTACCGACAACCCACAAACCACGCTGCTTGAGTTTTTCCAGGGTGCGCGCCAGGTTGGTCACGGCGACCAACGGAATCACTTCCGCCGCGCCACAGGCCACTTTACGGACCGTCGGGGTCAGCGTGGCTGACTTGTCCTTCGGCACGATCACCGCCAGCGCACCGGCCGCATCGGCCGAACGCAGGCAAGCGCCGAGGTTGTGCGGATCGGTCACGCCGTCGAGCACCAGCAGCAGCGGTGCGCCTTCGGTACGGTCCAGCAGTTCGTCGAGCATCGCCTCACCCCAGACCTGGCTAGGACTCACGTCCGCCACCACGCCCTGGTGAACACCCTCAACCCACGCATCCAGCTCACGACGCTCGGCCTGACCGACCGCTACGCGGTTCTGGGCGGCGAGTTCGATCAGCGTTTGCACGCGCGGATCACTGCGACCTTCCGCCAGCCAGATCTGCTTGACGCGTTTCGGATGGTGACGCAGCAATGCTTCTACCGCATGCACGCCGTAGATCTTTTCCAACTGACTCATGGTTTGGCCTTAGGTTTACGCGCCCCGCCGCTTCTACCGGCTGGAGCAGCACCCGCTTTTGGCGGGCCTTTACGATGTTTACTCGGTTTTGCTGGCTTGCCGCCGGGAGCCTTGTCAGGCGCCGACCGCCCGGTCTTTCCCCCAGACGCCGCTTTACCGCCGCTTTTCGCTTCAGACAGCAACGCCTGCTTCATTTCACGACTTTTACGCAGCTCGGCGTTTTTTGCCGCGGCATCGCTTGGGCGATAAGCTTCGACAGCTTTTTCCTTGGCAGGACGACGACCGGTTTTTGCCGGTGCCGGTTCTGCGGCGGTTTTAGCGGCAGGAGCGGTTGTTTCGGTTCCGCGCTTCTTGCGTCCAATTGGCGCACTGATGGTTTTTTCAGCCATCTCGAAGTCGATCTTGCGTTCGTCGAGGTCAACGCGCATCACGCGCACTTCAACGGTGTCGCCCAGACGGAAGCTGCGACCGGTACGCTCACCGGCGAGGCGGTGGTGCACAGGGTCGAAGTGGTAGTAATCGCCCGGCAGCGCGGTGACGTGCACCAAGCCTTCGACGTAGATATCGGTCAGTTCGACGAACAAGCCAAAACCGGTCACGGCGGTGATCACACCCGGGAACGATTCGCCGACGCGATCCTTCATGAACTCGCACTTGAGCCAGTTCACAACATCGCGCGTAGCCTCGTCGGCACGGCGCTCGCTCATAGAGCACTGCTCGCCGAGTTGCTCCAGCGCCGCTTCGTCGTACGGATAGATGCGCGCTTTCGGAATGGTCATCGCGCCGGCACGGCGAACGTGCGGCGTGTTCTGCTTGGAATGGATGACGCTGCGGATCGCCCGGTGCGTGAGCAAGTCCGGGTAGCGGCGGATCGGCGAGGTGAAGTGGGTATAGGCTTCGTAATTCAGGCCGAAGTGGCCCTGGTTATCAGCGCTGTACACCGCCTGGCTCAACGAACGCAGCATGACGGTCTGGATCAGATGGAAATCCGGACGGTCCTTGATGCTTGCCAGCAAGGCCTGGTAGTCCTTCGGCGACGGGCCATCCTTGCCTTTGTGCAGGGACAGGCCGAGCTCACCCAGGAAGGCGCGCAGTTTTTCCAGACGCTCCGGCGGCGGACCATCGTGGACGCGGTACAGCGCCGGGATTTCGTGCTTTTTCAGGAATTCGGCGGTGGCCACGTTGGCCGCCAACATGCATTCCTCGATCAGCTTGTGCGCATCGTTACGAACGGTTGGGCGGATTTCGGCAATCTTGCGCTCGGTCCCGAAGATGATCCGGGTTTCCTGCGTTTCGAAGTCGATCGCGCCACGCACGTGACGAGCGGCCAGCAGCACTTTGTACAGCGCGTAAAGCTGCTTGAGGTGCGGCAGAACGTCGTTGTACTCGCCACGAAGCTGACGCGCCTCGGTGAGTTTCGGCGTTTCCAGCATCGCGCTGACTTTGTTGTAAGTCAGGCGGGCGTGGGAGTGAATCACCGCTTCGTAGAAGCAGTAGTCGGTCATTTCGCCGGACTTGGAGATGGTCATCTCGCAAACCATGGCCAGACGATCGACGTGCGGGTTCAGCGAGCACAGGCCGTTGGACAGCTGCTCAGGCAGCATCGGCACAACGCGCTCGGGGAAGTACACCGAGTTGCCGCGAACCTGGGATTCGTTGTCCAGGGCCGAACCGATTTTCACATAGCTGGAAACGTCGGCAATCGCCACGTACAACTTCCAGCCACCGGAGAACAGGCGCAGCTTGCCCGGCTTGGATTCGCAGTAAACCGCGTCATCGAAGTCGCGCGCGTCTTCACCGTCGATGGTCACAAACGGCAGATGACGCAGGTCGATGCGCTTCTCTTTGTCTTTCTCTTCAACTTCCGGCTTGAGCTTGGCGGCTTCTTTCAAGACCGCTTCAGGCCAGACGTGAGGAATGTCGTAGGTGCGCAGGGCGACATCGATTTCCATGCCCGGCGCCATGTAATTGCCCACGACTTCGACCACGTCGCCTTGCGGCTGGAAGCGTGGTGTCGGCCAGTGAGTGATCTTCACCTCAACGAATTGACCGATCTGGGCATTGGCATTGCGGCCCGGTGTGACCAGCACTTCTTGCTGGATCTTCGGGTTATCCGCAACGACGAAGCCGATGCCGCCTTCTTCGAAGTAGCGACCGACGATGGTCTCGTGAGCACGAGAGACCACTTCGACGATCATGCCTTCGCGGCGACCGCGACGGTCGAGGCCGGAAACACGGGCCAGGGCACGATCGCCGTCGAATACCAGGCGCATTTGCGCCGGGCTCATGAACAGGTCGTCACTGCCGTCGTCCGGAACCAGGAAGCCGAAGCCGTCACGGTGACCGCTGATGCGGCCCAGGATCAGGTCGAGCTTGTCCACCGGCGCATAGGTACCGCGACGGGTATAGATGAGTTGAGCATCGCGCTCCATGGCGCGCAGGCGGCGACGCAGGGCTTCGATCTGGTCTTCTGTGGTCAGACCAAACTCTTCGACCAGCTGCTCGCGGTTAGCAGGCGAACCTCGATCAGCAAGGTGCTGAAGGATCAGTTCGCGGCTAGGAATAGGGTTTTCATATTTTTCCGCTTCACGAGCGGCCTCGGGATCGAGGGACTGCCAATCGGCCATTAGAGAGTTTTCACCTTGTCTATATGCGGGTTAGTTTGGCATAGGCGTAATGAAACGGGAAATTTCAAGCTATGACAGCCCTTCTAAAGCCCTTTATCGACATCGCAACGCTGATTTGAAGACCACTGGTGAAATTTTCCAGATTTTTTTGATGTCGGGGGTTTACAGTTAAAAAGACGCTCCGTATAGTGCGCGCCATCGACGACGCAGACGCGCTGCCGATACTGCCCAGATGGTGAAATTGGTAGACACGCCAGCTTCAGGTGCTGGTGACCGCAAGGTCGTGGAAGTTCGAGTCTTCTTCTGGGCACCAATTTCGAGCTTGAGATTAGTTCAATTTCAAGGCTCACACAAAAACCCGCGAAAGCGGGTTTTTGCATTCTAAGCATCTGATTTAATAAATCTAAATCAGGGGTTTACAGATCAAAACGCTCTCCGTATAGTGCGCCACATCAACAGCGGCAACGCTTGCGATGAATGCCCAGATGGTGAAATTGGTAGACACGCCAGCTTCAGGTGCTGGTGACCGCAAGGTCGTGGAAGTTCGAGTCTTCTTCTGGGCACCAATTCAAATTCAAGGTCACGATCTTGAATTTCACAGAAACCCGCGAAAGCGGGTTTTTGCGTTTCTGGCTTCCGAAAACCAATCCCCCTCTTAAGAAACACACGACCTGTAATTGAATGGACTCGCCCAAGCCGAGGCGTCGATGCGCCACGGTGGCATTCTATGAAAGCCAACGACAGCGAGGGCGAGGCCATGAGCAAGCATACGACGATAAACAAATCCTTGTCGCCAGCCGCTCTAGCAGACACTTCCCAGGCCAGCAAGGCGCACTTGAGAAACAATATCGTTTATCATTGTTGCAAGTTTTTGCAATGCGACAGTGAGGAACCTTGCGAATGATGTTTCGAAATACCCTGCGCCGCGGCCTGACCTTCACCCTCCTCGGCCTGGTACTCACCACTCCCCTCACCCAGGCTGCCGACCCGGTTTCCCTGACACTCTATAACGGTCAACACAAGGAAGTCGGTGACGCCATCGCCAAGGCTTTCGAAGCCAAGACCGGCATCCACGTCAACGTACGCAAAGGCAGCAGCAACCAGCTCGCCAGCCAGATCGTGGAAGAAGGCGATCGCTCCCCCGCCGATGTGATTTACACCGAAGAGTCGCCGCCGTTGAACAAACTGGGCGAGCAAGGCCTGCTGGCCAAGACCGACGACGCCACGCTGGCGGTTTTGCCCAAGGAATATGTAGCGGGCAACGGCACCTGGATAGGTATCACGGCCCGGGTGCGGGTCGTTGCGTTTAACCCCAAGCTGATTGATGAAAAGGACCTGCCCACGTCGGTGATGGATTTCTCCAATCCAAAATGGCAAGGCAAGGTCGGCTTCGTGCCTACCAGTGGCGCCTTTCAGGAACAGGCCGTGGCGATCATCAAAGTGCACGGCATGGATGCGGCCGAAGAATGGCTGACCGGCCTGCGCGCGTTCGGCAAGACCTACAGCAACAACATGGTCGCCCTGAAAGCCGTGGAAAATGGCGAAGTTGCCACCGTACTGGTGAATAACTATTACTGGTTCGCCTTGCAACGCGAGAAGGGCCAGCTCGATTCGAAACTGCATTACTTCACCGGCGGCGACGTTGGCGGGCTGATCACCGTTTCCAGCGCGGCCGTGCTGAAATCCAGCAAACACCCACAAGAAGCCCAACAATTCCTCGCCTATATGGCTAGCGAAGAGGGTCAGCGGGTAATCACCCAGACCACCGCGGAATACCCGCTGCACAAAGGCATGGAATCGGATCGCGGCCTCAAGCCGTTCAGCGAACTGCAAGCACCGAACGTCACGCCAGCGGATCTGGGCAATGCCGAACAAGCCCTGGACCTGGAACGTGACGTTGGCTTGAACTGATGAGCGCATCGTTATCCACCCCCGCTTCGCGCGGGGGTTACGTGCCACGGCGCAAGCGGCCATCGATCTGGCTGCTGCTGCCGGTTCTGCTGCTGGTGGTGCTCAGTCTGTTGCCGCTGATGTACGTCGGGCTAAAGGCCTGGCAAGCCGGCTGGGCCGAGGCGCTGCATCTGCTGTGGCGGCCTTATGTGTTTGGACTTCTGCGCAATACGTTGGCACTGATGGCTGGCGTGACGCTGGCCTGCGGCGTGATCGGCCTGTCACTGGCCTGGCTACTGGAACGCAGCAACCTGCCTGGACGGCGTTTGTGGGGTGTCATCCTCTGCTTGCCGTTCGCCGTTCCGGCGTTTGTCAGCAGCTTTACCTGGGTTTCGCTCAGCGCTCACTTCGAAGGCTTGGGCGGGGCGATTCTGGTGATGACGCTGTCCAAGTACCCACTGATCTTTCTGCCAGTCGCGGCGACGTTACGCAATCTTGATCCCTCTCTTGAAGAGTCCGCCCGCACGCTTGGACAGAATCGCTGGGGCGTGTTTTTCAGAATCACACTGCCGCTGCTCTGGCCATCATTGCTGGCGGGGTCACTGCTGATCGCGCTGCACATGCTGGTGGAGTTCGGCGCGCTGTCGATCATCGGTTTGCAAACCTTTACCACGGCGATTTATCAGCAGTTCGAACTGGAATTCAGCAATGCCAACGCGGCGATGCTTTCGGCGGTGTTGCTGGCGCTGTGCCTGGTATTGCTGTGGCTGGAATTGCGGGTTCGCGGCAAGGGCCGGCATGTTCGTACCGGCCAAGGCGCGGCGCGGCAGGCGGAACAGGTTCAATTAGGGCCCTGGGCAGGTGCCGGACAGCTTTACTGCCTAACCCTGGCGATCATCGGCAGCGGCATACCACTGGGGATGCTGGTGTACTGGCTGGCGGTCGGTTCTTCAGCAGCGTTCCCGGTAGCCGCAATCAGCGAGGCGCTGCTGTCATCTCTTGCACTCTCCCTCGGCGGTGCAGCGCTCTGCCTGGTGCTGGCCGTGCCGGTGGGGTTGCTGGTGGTGCGCTACAAAGGTCAATTGGCGATCTGGGCCGAGCGCTTGCCGTATCTGCTGCATGCGCTGCCGGGCCTGGTGATTGCGCTGACGCTGGTGTACTTCGCGCTGCACTATGTGCCGGCGCTGTACCAGACATCGGCATTGCTGCTGATCGCTTATGCGCTGCTGTTTCTGCCGCTGGCACAGGCGCCGATTCGAACGGCCTTGAACAAGGCTGCGCCGCAATTGGAAGAGGCGGCGCGCACGCTGGGGGCTACATCCTTCAGCGCGTTTTGCCGGATTACGCTGCCGATTATTTTCCCAGCGTTGGGCGCCGCGTTTGCGCTGGTGTTTCTGGATGCGATGAAGGAGCTCACGGCGACGCTGCTCCTGAGTCCGACCGGGCTCAACACCCTGGCGACTGAGGTCTGGGCGCATACCGCAAACGTGGAGTTTGCGGCGGCGGCGCCTTATGCGGCGTTGTTGATTTTGGTGTCTGGAGTGCCGGTTTATTTGTTAACAACTCGGATGTATTTGAGCCGTTGAGACCGCTTTCGCGAGCAGGCTCGCTCCCACAGTGGTTGTTGGTGAACACCTCAATCAACTGTGGGAGCGAGCCTGCTCGCGAAGGGGCCAGACCAGCCAATGCAAGTCTTAGGCCCTGAACTGCCCCAGGCTCGCCTTCAACTGTGCCGCAAGCCCATCCAGCACCTTGCCACTGGCCGTGGTTTCCACCACCGCCTGAGCAGCCTTTTCAGCCTGCGCATGAATGGTTTCAACCCGCCCCCGCACTGCTTGCGCGCCTTGCGCTTGATGCGCAGCGGCCTGAGTCGCCAGACCAATCGCCGCATGCACCTGCTCGACCGACGCCTGCACCGACTGCTGCAACCGCGCACTGTCGCGCAATACCAGCAAACCTTCGCTGGCCTGACGTCCCGCCTGACCAATCGCAGCCACCGCTTCACGCGCACCTTGTTGCAAGGCAACGATGTGCGCCTGAATGTCGCCGGTCGAGCTCTGCGTCTTGCTCGCCAGCGCCCGTACTTCGTCAGCCACCACGGCAAACCCGCGACCGGTCTCGCCCGCACGCGCCGCTTCGATGGCTGCGTTCAGTGCCAGCAGGTTGGTTTGCTCGGCGATCCCGTGAATCACCGTCAACACCACTTCAATCTGCTCACTCTGCTGCGCCAGCCGCTCGATGACTTTCGCACCGGTATCGACCTGCCCGGCCAACGCTTCGATCAGGCTGCCGACTTTCGCCGAGGTCCGGGTGTTTTCATCAGTGGCCGAACGAATGTCGACCACCTGCTGCAACGCAGCCTGCATGGCGTGACTTTCAGACTGGGCTTCATCAGCCATCCGCGACAACGCGCGCAAACTCTCGGCCACTTCATCGCGCTGCATGCCCGCCGCCTTATCAGCCCCGGCATTACGCAGGGTCATGGCGCCGATTTCCACGCCGGTACGCTGAGCCACATCGCCCGCTTCGCGCACAATCGGCTGCAACTTATCCACAAAGCGATTGACCGCCGAAGCCATGTCGCCGATTTCGTCCTTGCTGTTGATCTGCACGCGCTTGGTCAGGTCGCCCTCGCCCGCCGCCAGGTCATCCATGGCGCTGATCAGCAGCTTCAAGCGGTTGACCACTCGACGTCCCAGCACCACGGCCAGCAACAGCAGCACACCGCAACCGACCAGCGCCAGGCCCATGCCGATGCGCCAGCGCAAGGTCGCCGCCGCTTCCTGCACAGTACTGGCGGTATTGACTTTCATTTCAGACGCCGTGGACTGCGCCGACTGCAAACGCGCCCCCATGGCCGCAGCACTGTCTGCGGCCGCACCCTTGAGGCTATCGCCGACCAGTTGATCACTGCTGGCAATCAGCGCCGAGAAACGCTTGTCGAGGGCCGCCAGGTCGGTTTCCACCGAGGCGGTCGAGACCCCCATCAAAACCTTGCCGATTTCCACGCCGTTAGGGTTGATCGAGGCCTCAAGGTAATAAACCGATGGATCGTTCTTCGCCGCATCCAGCACCTTGTCCAGCGCGCGCTCGCCCTGACCTTTTTCCAACAAGGCCTTGTTGATCGGGTTTTCGCGATTCAGATAACGCGTCAGGTGCTGCCCCGCTGCATCGTCGTAAACCACGAACAACACATTGGGATTGCGCTGTGCCCGACGGGCAAATTCAGACAGGGTTGGTACGTCGCTGTCCCACATGGCGCGGGGGGCGACCGAGGCCAGAAGTTGCGCCATATCATTGGCGGAGTCCTTCAGGTCTTTTTCCAGCGTGGCTCGCAACTGTGCCTGCTCATCCTTCAAACGCGAGGACAAACCGGCGGTGAGGCGCTGACGCGTGCTGGTCGAGAGGCTGTCGAGGCTCGACGTGACTTCACGCCCCGCCTGCTCAAGTTCGCCAGAGAGTTTTTGACTGTCGGCGCCCAGGCGCACACCCAGATCGGCTTCCAGCGCAGTCACTGTGCTCCGGGTCAGGGCAACAGCCACCAGCACCTGCACCAAAAGGGCGATACCCAAGGTAACGAACACGGGCCGCAATAAACGGCTTTGTAACAATGAGAGAACGGCTGACACTTAAAATCCCTCTGCTTTGGCGCCATTAAATTGATGGCGCGCTGGAAGCGATGCTTTTAATCAAGATCACAGCAAAGGTCATGCCGTCCGACAGGCATAAACGACAAAGGCCCCAATTAAGGGGCCTTTGTGTTGTACATCAACGACTTATCAGGCGAACGGGTGACGCAGAACGATGGTTTCGTTGCGGTCCGGGCCCGTCGAAATAATGTCAATCGGCGCACCGACCAACTCTTCAACGCGTTTGATGTAGTTGCGAGCAGCTTGCGGCAGCTCTTCCAGCGTCTTGGCACCGACGGTGGATTCGGTCCAGCCCGGCATCTCTTCGTACACCGGCTCCAGGCCGATGTAGCTGTCGGCGTCAGTCGGTGCGTCGATCACCGCACCATCCTGGTTCTTGTAGCCAACGCAGATGTTGATGGTTTCCAGACCGTCCAGTACGTCCAGCTTGGTCAGGCACAGACCCGAAATGCTGTTGACGTCGATAGCGCGACGCAGGATGACGGCGTCAAACCAGCCGCAACGACGGGCACGGCCAGTGGTCGCGCCGAACTCGTGGCCACGCTTGGCGAGGAACGCGCCAACGTCATCGAACAGCTCAGTCGGGAACGGACCCGAACCGACGCGAGTGGTGTAGGCCTTGGTGATGCCCAGGATGTAATCCAGGTACATCGGACCAAAACCCGAACCGGTGGCGATGCCGCCCGCAGTGGTGTTGGAGCTGGTGACGTACGGGTAGGTACCGTGGTCGATGTCCAGCAGGGAGCCTTGGGCGCCTTCGAACATGATGTCTTTGCCAGCGCGACGCAGCTCGTGCAGCTCGGCGGTGACGTCGAGCATCATCGGCTTCAGCAGCTCGGCGTACTCCATGCACTCGTCCAGAGTCTTCTGGAAGTCGATCGCTGGTTCTTTGTAGTAATTGACCAGTACGAAGTTGTGGTAATCCAGCAACTCGCCCAGCTTGGCGGCGAAACGCTCACGATGGAACAGGTCACCGATGCGCAGACCGCGACGTGCAACCTTGTCTTCGTAAGCCGGGCCGATGCCGCGACCGGTGGTACCGATCTTCAGCTCGCCACGGGCCTTTTCACGAGCCTGGTCCAGCGCAACGTGGTAGGACAGGATCAGCGGGCAGGACGGGCTGATACGCAGGCGCTCACGTACCGGTACGCCTTTCTCTTCCAGCTTGATGATTTCCCGCAGCAGAGCGTCGGGTGCAACCACCACGCCGTTACCGATCAGGCACTGCACGCCTTCGCGCAGCACGCCCGAAGGGATCAGGTGCAAGACGGTTTTCTCGCCGTCGATCACCAGAGTGTGACCAGCGTTGTGGCCACCTTGGTAGCGCACTACGGCGGCAGCATGTTCGGTCAGCAGATCAACGATCTTGCCTTTGCCCTCATCACCCCATTGGGTGCCCAGGACTACGACATTCTTACCCATAACACTTGTCCTCATTCGCGCAAACTTGGTGCCGGCGGCGGCCGGCAGGAAAACTCAAGAAGCCAGCGGCAATACTTGCCAAAGCCCGTTCTGCTGAATCAATTGCCGGTCGCAGTCCGCTTCACGGGCGGCGGCCAATGGTTGCCCAGGCAATGCCTGAACGACACGCTGACCCTCACTGCGCAACTGGCAAACCTGCTGCCAGAGTGCCGCATCCGTACTGTCAGGCATCCAGATACCGCCAGACGGTAGCTCGATTTCAGCACGCCCCAGGGTCACCAGGGTTTTCAAATCGGTAGAGAAGCCGGTGGCCGGACGAGCGCGACCGAAGTCGGCGCCGATATCGTCGTAACGACCGCCCTGGGCAATGGACTGGCCAACACCCGGCACGAACACCGCGAACACCACACCGGTGTGGTAGTGGTAACCGCGCAACTCGCCCAGGTCGAAGTACAGCGGCAGTTCCGGGAAACGCACGGACAAACGTTCGGCAATCGCCAACAGGTCGTCCAGAGCAGCCAGAACAGGGGCCGGCGCATTCGCCAGACGCTCGCGGGCAGCGCTCAACACTTCACGGCCGCCACACAAATCAACCAATGCGCGCAGCATGCCCGACAAGTCGGCAGGCAGGCCTTCGGTCAAGGTAATGACCTCGTCGATGGCTTTGCGTTGCAACGCATCGAACAATTGTTGCTCGACTTCGCCGGACAATCCGGCGGCGCGGGCCAAGCCACGGTAGATGCCGACATGGCCGAGATCCATGTGCACATCCGGCACATCGGCCAGTTGCAGCATAGCCAACATCAGACTGATGACTTCCACATCGCTGCTCGGGCTGCCATCGCCATACAACTCGGCACCCAACTGAATCGGGCTGCGCGAGGATGACAACGCACGCGGCTGAGCGTGCAGCACGCTACCGGCATAGCACAGACGGCTCGGGCCTTCGCGACGCAAGGTGTGCGCATCGATGCGCGCCACTTGCGGCGTGATGTCGGCACGGAAACCCATCTGCCGGCCCGATTGCGGGTCGATGACCTTGAAGGTACGCAGATCGAGGTCCGAGCCCGCGCCGGTCAGCAGGGATTCCAGGTACTCGATATGGGGAGTCACGACAAACTCGTAACCCCAGCTCTGGAACAGATCCAACACCTGACGACGCGCCACTTCAATGCGCGCCGCTTCTGGTGGCAGTACTTCTTCGATGCCATCTGGCAGCAGCCAGCGGTCTACCGTTGCCATTACGCCATTCCCCTATGATCCGGGCGGCAAGCCGTCGGGCGAGCCTTGAGTGAAGCAGAAAATGATCGGTTCATGTGCAAACCACGCGCATGAACAACACGGCGAAAAGCCTCAAACCGGCTTCGCCAACCACTTTCCTCGAAAATCCTGTCGAGTCATTCAACTCGGTCTTCTGCCTGAAAACAGCAATCAAACGTGCAGACGCAAAAAAGCCGGGAATTTCCCGGCTGCCGCATCATACACACGTTTTCCCAAAGGATCACCCCGCCCGAGGCTTTAGCCGCCAGGCGGGGGATGATTCAGGTCAACGCGGTATCAAGGCTTGGCTTTTTCCAGGTAACGGAAGAAGTCGCTGCTTGGGTCCAGGACCATGACGTCGGATTTGTTCGCGAAGCTTTCACGGTAGGCACGCAGGCTACGGTAGAACGCGTAGAACTCCTGGTCCTGGCCGTAGGCCTTGGAGTAGATGGAAGATGCCTGGGCATCACCGTCACCGCGAACCTCTTCAGATTCACGATAGGCTTCAGCCAGCAACACGCGGCGCTGACGATCGGCGTCGGCACGGATGCCTTCTGCCAGCTCGTTACCCTTGGCGCGGTGCTCGCGAGCTTCACGCTCACGCTCGGTGCTCATACGCTCGAACACGCTGCGGTTCACTTCTTTCGGCAGGTCGATGGCCTTGACCCGAACATCGACGACTTCGATGCCCAGTTCTTTTTCCGCCATCTTGTTCAGCGAAGCGGTGATGTCAGCCATCAGCGCGTCACGCTCACCAGAAACCACTTCATGCAGCGTGCGCTTACCGAACTGGTCACGCAGGCCCGATTCCAGACGACGGGACAGACGCTCGTCGGCGATCTGCTTGAGCCCGGAAGTTGCGGTGTAGAAGCGCTCGGCGTCTTTCACGCGCCACTTGGCGAAGGCATCCACCATGACGGCTTTCTTTTCCAGCGTCAGGAAGCGTTGCGTCGGTGCATCCAGCGTCATCAGGCGTGCGTCGAATTTACGCACCTGGTTAACGTAAGGCACTTTCACATGCAGGCCCGGCTGAACATCGGCCTGAACCACGCGACCGAACTGCAGCAACACCGCACGCTCGGTCTGAGCCACGATGTAGAAGCAGTTCCAGGCCGCGATCGCCACGACGACGCCGACAATAAGGGCGATCAGCGATTTATTGCTCATCAGCGACTCTCCCTGGTACGTGCTTGCTGTTGTTGCAGATCAGCTGCTGCACGCGTATTCGCTTCATTGCTGCTGGCTGCCGCGCCCGAAGCCGGAGCGCTGCTGGTGGTGCGACCACTTTCGACCATCTTGTCCAGCGGCAAGTACAGCAGATTGCTCTGGCCATTCTTGTTGCCGGTCACGAGTACCTTGCTGGTGTTGGTGAAGACTTCCTGCATGGTGTCCAGGTACAGACGCTCGCGGGTAACTTCAGGAGCCTTGCGGTATTCATAGACCAGTTTGGTGAAGCGATCAGCCTCACCCTTGGCGCGCGAGACGGTTTCGTCACGGTAACCATTGGCATCCTCGAGGATACGCTGGGCCTGACCACGGGCTTCCGGCACGACGCCGTTGGCATAGGTTTCAGCCTGGTTACGCGAACGCTGCTCGTCTTCACGGGCACGGATCACGTCATCGAAGGCTTCCTGGACTTCACGCGGTGCCGCTGCGTTCTGAACGTTGACCTGGGTAACGGTGATACCGGTGCGATAGGTATCCATGAAGCGTTGCAGACGCTCCTTGATCTCGCTGGCCATCAACTCACGGCCCTCAGTCAGTACCTGGTCCATGGCGGTAGAGCCCACCACGTGACGCAAGGCACTGTCTGTCGCTTGCTGCAGGCTGATTTCCGGCTGATCGACATCCAGCACGAAATCCTGCAGGTTGCTGATCTTGTATTGCACGGTCAGCGGCACTTCGACGATGTTCTCGTCTTCGGTCAGCATCTGCCCCTGCTTGGTGTACGAACGCTCACGCGTAACGTTTTCCAGGTACTTCTTGTCGATCGGCGGGAAATAGATGTTCAGGCCCGGGCCGACGGTTTCGTAGTACTTGCCGAAGCGCAGCACCACGGCTTGCTCCTGCTCGTCGACGACGTAGACCGCGCTGTACAGCCAAACAGCCGCCAGCACGACAAGGCCGATGCCAAGAATGCCGCCGAAGCCGCCGCTCTTGCCCGAACCACCGCCGTCATCACCGCGTTTCTTACCACCACCGAACAACCCGTTCAGGCTTTCCTGCAGCTTTCGGAAGGCCTCGTCGAGATCCGGTGGTCCCTTGCGGTCGCCGTTATTGCGGCGCTTGCCACCCCAAGGATCCTGATTATTCGAGTTGCCACCCGGCTCATTCCAAGCCATAGCGCTCTCCATCTGATAAAGCAAAGACGCACCCACGGCGCGCCGACCAATGCTACAGAATGCCTGTCACCACGACACAACCGCTTTCTCAGGCTTTTATTGCAAAGTGTGTTGCTCGATGAAGTCATTCGGCTGCAAACCTTCGCGGCTCACCAATCGATTCAATTCGATCCGTGGCAAGCGAACGGCCAGCAAGCTGATGCCTTCTTCGTCGTGTTCTTCTTTCTGTACCGCACCGACTTCAAAAAATTGCGCACGCAGTCGAGCAAAACGTTGCGGCAAGCGCAAGGTACCTACAAACAAATCATCCCCAAGCAACTCGGCCAGGGCCTGCTTGAGCAGGTCCAGGCCTGTACCGTCCTTGGCCGACAACCAGACCCGCAGCGGTTTGCCATCGGCATCGCGCTGGATCTGCGGCTCTACGCCCTCGAGCAAATCGAGTTTGTTGTATACCTCAAGGATCGGCAAGTCTTGCGCCCCGATCTCCCCGAGCACCACCATGACCTGTTCAATCTGGGCCATACGCTCGGGTTCATGAGCGTCGATCACATGCAGCAGCAAGTCAGAGTTGCTCGACTCTTCGAGCGTAGCTCGAAATGCCTCAACCAGCTTGTGAGGCAGATGACGAATGAAGCCCACTGTGTCGGCCAGCACGATCGGCCCGAGGTCATCGAGTTCGAGTCGGCGCAAGGTCGGGTCGAGGGTCGCGAAGAGCTGATCAGCAGCGAAGACGTCGGAATCAGTCACCGAGTTGAACAGCGTCGATTTGCCGGCGTTGGTATATCCCACCAGTGAAACCGTTGGAATGTCAGCACGTTTGCGCCCGCGACGAGACTGCTCGCGCTGGCTGCGGACCTTCTCCAGACGCCCCTTGATTTGCCGCAGGCGAACCCGCAACAGGCGTCGGTCGGTTTCGAGCTGGGTTTCACCCGGACCGCGCAGACCGATACCGCCTTTCTGCCGCTCAAGGTGAGTCCAGCCACGAACCAGCCGCGTACTCATGTGCTCAAGCTGGGCCAGTTCGACCTGGAGCTTGCCTTCATGGGTGCGGGCGCGTTGGGCGAAAATATCGAGAATCAGACCCGTGCGGTCGATCACGCGACACTCGAACACACGTTCAAGGTTACGTTCCTGACTGGGCGTGAGGATGTGATTGAAAATCACCAGATCTACCTGCTCGGCGTTGACCAGGTCGCGTAATTCCTCGACCTTGCCGCTGCCAATCAGGTATTTGGCGGTTGGCCGATGACGCGGCACGTTAAAAAACGCGACGGTCTCGGCACCTGCCGATATTGCCAATTCCTGGAACTCCTGCGGATCTTCGCGCGCCTCAGGGTCCTGACCATCCAAGTGAACGAGAATGGCTCGCTCACCACCACCGTGGCGCTCAAAGAACAAAGGAGACTCCTATCAGGCGTTACCTGGCTCAGCGTCACCTGCTTCGGATTCGGTTGCGCTAGGCAGACGAATTGGACGAACCGGCACCACTGTAGAGATAGCGTGTTTGTAAACCATCTGGCTCACGGTGTTTTTCAGCAGGATAACGAACTGGTCGAAAGACTCAATCGTGCCTTGCAGTTTGATACCGTTGACCAGGTAGATAGACACCCCAACTTTCTCTTTACGTAAAGTATTCAAGTAAGGGTCTTGTAGCGAATGCCCTTTTGACATGTGCCGCACTCCTTTAAGGATTCAAAATAAAAAAATAGGTAAACAGATGGCTTCAGCCGTCACACCCCCAAGGATAGACGGCAATTGAAAGGACTCAGCTCAATATGGAGATGGTCCCCAAGTATTTCAAGGCGCGCGGCAGATTGTCGCAATCGAGGCTGTCCAGCCAGTGTAAATCAGCCCAACTGCGCAGCCAGGTGAACTGACGCTTTGCCAATTGGCGCGTGGCAATGATTCCGCGCTCCTGCATCTCGGCTTGCGTCAGCTTGCCATCCAGGTAATCCCAGACTTGTCGGTAGCCTACTGCACGTATAGACGGCAACCCGGAATGCAGGTCACTTCTCTTACGCAGGGCTACGACCTCGTCAATGAATCCCTGTTCCAACATATTCGTGAATCTTTGTTTAATTCGCTCGTGCAGTACCTGGCGATTTGCCGGAGCAATGGCCAAGTTCGCGACAGTATAGGGCAATTGTTGCAGTCCCGAAGCGGCTGCTTCAGTACTTTGCGCAGTTTGTCTCAGTCGCAGCTCGGTCATGCTCTGACCGCTGACGCGATAAACTTCCAGTGCTCGACTGAGTCGCTGCGGATCGTTTGGATGAATACGCGCCGCCGATTCCGGATCGATGACCGCTAATTGATCGTGCAGCGCTTGCCAGCCAAGGCGCGCAGCTTCTTCCTCGATCTGCGCACGCACATCCGGATCAGCCGCCGGCATGTCCGCCAGACCTTCGACCAACGCCTTGTAATAGAGCATTGTGCCGCCCACCAGCAGCGGGATTTTTCCCCGCGCAGTGATATCGGCCATCGCTTCAAGGGCATCACGGCGAAAATCAGCGGCCGAATAGCTCTCGGCCGGGTCAAGAATGTCGATCAAACGGTGCGGGAATTCACTCAGAATTTCTTTCGAAGGCTTGGCAGTACCGATGTCCATGCCACGGTAGACCAGTGCCGAATCGACGCTAATCAGTTCGCACGGCAGGACTTTGGTCAGTTCGATGGCCAGGTCGGTCTTGCCCGCAGCAGTCGGGCCCATCAGAAAAATCGCTGGAGGGAGCTGGCTCATCAACGACCGCGCAAGAAGAGTTTGTCCAGATCGTCCAGGCCCAATTGGGTCCAGGTCGGTCGGCCATGGTTGCATTGACCGCTGCGCTCGGTGTTTTCCATGTCACGCAGCAGGCCGTTCATTTCCGGGATCGCCAGACGCCGATTCGCACGAACCGCGCCGTGACAGGCCATCGTCCCGAGCAGTTCGTTCAGATGGGCCTGAATCCGGTCGCTGGAGCCGTATTCCATCAGGTCCGCCAATACATCACTGACCAGTCGGTTGGCTTCAGCTTGCTTGAGCAAGGCCGGGATCTGCCGGATGGCCAGGGATTCAGGCCCCAGGCGCTGCAATTCAAAGCCCAGACGCTGGAACCACGCGACGTGCTCTTCGGCGCAATCGGCTTCGCGCTGACTGACGGCCAATGACTCGGGTACCAGCAGCGGCTGACCGCTCAGGCCTTCGCTGGCCATGGCGATTTTCAGGCGTTCGTACATGATTCGCTCGTGAGCCGCATGCATATCCACCAGCACCAGCCCCTGGGCGTTTTCCGAAAGGATGTAGATACCCTTGAGCTGCGCCAGTGCATAACCCAGCGGCGGAATGTCGTCCTGCCCGGCCGGCAGCGCGACCGCGTTGGCCTCGGGCAGCGGCGCAAAAAACTCGCGGTAGGCGGCCTGAGCTTCGGCGACCGGCACCCCGGACTGAGGCCGCGGCGTGTATTGATACTGATAACCGGCGCCAGCGCCCGAGCCAGCCGGGGTATTGAACGACGGCTGCGCCTGAGGCTGCTCCAGCAGCGCATTGGCCGCCAGGCGCATCTCGCCCTGAGGGCCGAATTCACCGGCGTCCAGGCCGGTCGGTCGCACGATGGCCGTCGCCACCGGTGCGGCCAGATGATCTTCCGGTCGCACATCGCCCAAGGCGCGGTGCAGGGTGCCATAGAGGAAATCGTGAACCATGCGCCCGTCACGGAAACGAACTTCGTGCTTGGTCGGATGCACGTTGACGTCGACACCCGCCGGATCGACTTCGAAAAACAGCACAAACGTCGGATGCCGGCCATTGAACAGCACGTCGCGATAGGCCTGGCGCACCGCGTGGGCCACCAGCTTGTCGCGCACTGCACGGCCATTCACAAAGAAATACTGCAAATCTGCCTGGCTGCGATTGAACGTCGGCAAACCGACCCAACCCCACAAATGCAGGCCATTGCGCTCGATTTCGATCGGTAGCGCCTGCTCGAGAAAACCTGAACCGCAAATGGCTGCCACACGCCGGGCACGGGCCGCGTCATCATGGGCTTCGTGCAGGCTAAGGATGGTTTTGCCGTTGTGACGTAAATGGAACGCCACGTCGAACCGCGCCAACGCCAGACGCTTGATCACTTCTTGCAGGTGATCGAATTCGGTTTTTTCAGTCTTGAGGAATTTGCGCCGCGCCGGGGTGTTGAAGAACAAGTCGCGGACTTCCACCGAGGTGCCGACCGGGTGAGCGGCTGGTTGCACACGAGGCGCCATGTCCCGGCCTTCGGTCTCAACCTGCCAGGCCTGATCGGCATCGCGGGTGCGGGACGTCAGGGTCAGGCGCGCCACGGAGCTGATCGACGCCAGGGCCTCACCTCGGAAACCCAGGCTCATGACCTGTTCCAGGTCCTCAAGGTTACGAATTTTGCTGGTGGCGTGTCGGGCCAGGGCCAGCGGCAGGTCATCGGCAGAAATACCACTGCCGTCGTCGCGCACCCGCAGCAGCTTGACACCACCCTGCTCGACATCGACGTCGATGCGTTTGGCGCCAGAGTCGAGGCTGTTTTCCAGCAGCTCTTTAATCACCGAAGCCGGGCGCTCAACCACCTCGCCGGCGGCAATCTGGTTCGCCAGTCGCGGGCTGAGCAGCTCGATGCGAGCGCTATTGATCATCACCTGATTCATTCTTTAGCCGCCAACTCAGTGCCTGGAATGGTCAGGTGCTGACCGATCTTCAGCTCATCACTCGACAGGTTGTTGGCGCTGCGCAGCGTCGCTGGCGACACCTGATAACGCACGGCAATCATCGCCAGGGTTTCACCCGGATTGACCCGGTGATCACGTGGGCCCTGAGCGATTTTCCCGGAATCACGCAGCCACGCAATGTAAGTGCCCGGCGGCGGATTCTGTTGGAAGAACTGGCGTACGCCGCTGCTGATCGAACGCGCCAGCGCCTGCTGGTGATTCGATGCCGCAAGCTTTGAGGCTTCGTTGGCGTTGGAGATGAACCCGGTTTCGACCAGGATCGACGGGATGTCTGGCGACTTCAGCACCATGAATCCAGCCTGTTCCACACGCTGTTTGTGCAACGGAGTGACACGACCGATATTGCTCAGCACTTTCTGGCCGACGTTCAGGCTGGACGTCAGCGACGCCGTCATCGACAGGTCGAGCAGCACGCCTGCGAGCATGCGGTCTTTGTCATCGAGGCTGACGTTGCCGGCACCGCCAATCAAGTCGGAGCGGTTTTCACTGTCAGCCAGCCAGCGGGCAGTTTCCGATGTAGCGCCACGATCAGACAGGGCGAATACCGAAGCACCGAAGGCGGCGGTCGAAGGCGCGGCGTCGGCGTGGATCGAAACGAACAGGTCGGCGCCTTTCTTGCGGGCGATTTCGGTACGACCGCGCAGTGGAATGAAGTAGTCGCCGGTACGGGTCAGTTCGGCGCGGAAGCCTTTCATGCCGTTGACCTGACGCTGCAATTCGCGGGCGATGGCCAATACCACGTCTTTTTCCTTCTGACCGCGAGAGCCCGAGGCGCCCGGGTCTTCGCCGCCGTGGCCAGCATCGATCACCACAAGGATGTCGCGCTTGCCGGCCGGTGCCGGTGGAAGCTTGATCGCCGGCTCAACAGGCGTGACCGGCACTGCCGGCACCGTGGCGACCGAAGGCGTTGGTGCTGGCGACGGCGAGGCATCGGCGGCGCTATCAAACAGATCAACCACCAGTCGGTTACCGTACTGGGCGTTCGGGGCCAGGGAGAAGCTTTTCGGGGTCACGGCCTTTTTCAGGTCGATCACCACCCGCAGGTCGGTCGGCGTGCGTTGAGCCGAACGCATGGCGGTGATGGGGGTATTGGAGGTGTTGACGTTCAGCGGCGCACCGAGTGTCGCACCATTGATGTCGATCACCAGCCGATCCGGAGCAGTCAGGGTGAAAACGCTGTGTTGCACAGGCCCGGTCAGGTCGAACACCAGCCGTGTGTTATCCGGCGCCCGCCACAGGCGAACGCTATTGACCTTCGTGTCGGCCACAGCGTCGACGGTCACCGCCAAAAACAACAATCCTACGGCAGCTACCATCGCGCGAAAGCGCATACCAGACCCCATCATTTAATTGGATTCCAATGCCAAAGCGGCACACCAGGCCTCGCCACGCGAGCCCTGGGATAAAATTTTCAGCGAACGCCCGCTGTCTTGCGGGCTAATGGTAATGGTCAGGTCGGGCTTTGGCAAAAAGCCTGCACCTTTATCGGGCCACTCAATCAGGCACAGGGCGTCGTCGTCGAAGTAGTCGCGAATGCCGAGGTACTCCAGCTCTTCCGGATCGACCAAACGGTACAGGTCGAAATGGAAGGCGCGGACGTCACCGATCTCGTAAGGCTCGACCAGCGTGAATGTCGGACTTTTTACTGCCCCGTCATGCCCCAATCCCCGGATGATGCCCCGTGACAGTGTGGTTTTCCCCGCCCCCAAGTCCCCTTCCAGAAAAATCAGACCGTGCCCTTGGGTGGTTTTTGCGATATGTGCGCCAAAGGCGGTCATCGCCTCTTCATCCGCCAGGTACAGGGTTACTTCAGACACGGTGCTTGCTCCTCCAACAACTGACGAATGGCCGGGATCAGATCACTGGCCGCCAGCCCACGGCCATCTTTACCTTGTTGCTCACCCGCATTGGCGTGCAGCCAGACGGCCAGACACGCGGCGTCGAAGGCTTGCATGCCTTGAGCCAACAGCGCGCCCACCAGACCCGCCAGTACGTCGCCCAAGCCGGCGGTGGCCATGGCCGGATGACCTTGATGACACAACGCCAGACGCCCATCGGGACTGGCGATCAGGCTGCCGGCGCCTTTCAACACCACGACAGCGGTGTATTTTTTGCTCAATGCATGCGCCGCTGCCGGGCGATCCGCCTGCACCTGAGCAGTGCTGATCCCAAGCAACCGTGCCGCTTCACCTGGATGCGGCGTGATCACGCAATCCTTGGGCAAATTCACGCGTTCTTCGGCCAGCATATTCAACGCATCGGCGTCCCAGACTTGCGGCAACGGTGCATTGGCGGCCGCCGACAGCAAACTTTGCCCCCAGGAAGCCTGCCCCAAGCCGGGACCGACCACCAGTACGGAAACTTTTTGCAGCAGTTCCATCAGCTGGTTGGCCGATGACGTGCCCAGCACCATGGCTTCAGGGATTCTAGCCAGCGCGGCGCCAACATGCTCACTGCGAGTGGCCACGGAAACCATGCCGGCCCCGCTACGCAGAGCGCTTTGTGCACTCAGCAGGATCGCGCCACCCAAACCGCGATCACCACCGATCAGCAACACATGGCCGAATTTGCCTTTGTGGGAAGTCGGCGTTCGGGGGGCAAGTTGCGGCAAGTTACGGGCCGTCAGGCGACGAGCACTGACCGACGCGGCCTCAATTACCTGCGGATCAGCGTGTAAATCGTTGAAAACCAGTTCACCGACGACGTCTGCGGCATCACCGGTGAACAGCCCCAGCTTCAACCCGATGAAAGTCACAGTGAGATCGGCATGCACCGCCGCACCGAGGACGCGACCGGTATCGGCGCAAAGGCCCGAAGGGATGTCCACCGCCACCACCGGTAAACCGCAGCCGTTGATCGCTGCAATGGCGTCAGCGTAAGGCGCTCTCACCTCACCCGTCAGACCGGTGCCCAGCAACGCGTCCAGCACGATGCCGCGCAGTTGGGGCTGCGCAGCCCAGGACTCAATCAAAACATTCTCGGAAACGGCCTCCGCATGGGCCAACGCCGCGTCACCTTGCAAACGCTGAGGATCACCGACCGCCAACACCCGCACCGCCCAACCCGCACGCTGGGCCAGCACCGCTACCAGATAACCGTCGCCAGCGTTATTGCCGTGACCGGCCAGCACACTCAATTCATTCGCCGACGGCCACTGCCGGACCAACGCACGCCAGGTCGCCCGCGCCGCGCGTTGCATCAATTCGAAGCCGGGAGTGCCGCCCGCAATCAGGCTCGCATCGAGCCCGCGGACCTGCGCAGCGCTATACAGTGCGTCGGGAAAATCATCTTTAGTGTGCGGCATGCGTCTTCGAGCTCCGATGTCTGGCAGAATTATACGCACCTCAGCTCCGGTTTCTCTCGCCTCATGCCCGCTATTACTACAGACCTGCCCGCCCTCGCCCAATCCATCAAGGATTGGGGTCGCGAGCTGGGCTTTCAGCAAGTCGGCATCAGCGGCCTGGACCTGGCCGAGCATGAGCAGCACCTGGAGCGCTGGCTCGCCGCCGGCTACCACGGCGAAATGGACTACATGGGCGCCCACGGCAGCAAACGCTCGCATCCGGAAGAACTGGTTCCCGGTACCTTGCGCGTGGTTTCCCTGCGCATGGACTACCTGCCCGGCGACACGCAAATGGCGCAATTGCTGGCTCAGCCGGAAAAAGCCTATGTGTCGCGTTATGCCTTGGGCCGTGATTACCACAAGTTGATCCGCAAACGCGTGCAACAACTGGCCGATAAAATTCAGGGTGAGATCGGCCCGTTTGGTTTCCGCGCGTTCGTCGACAGCGCCCCAGTGCTGGAAAAAGCCATCGCCGAACAAGCCGGTCTCGGCTGGATCGGCAAAAACACCTTGGTTTTGAATCGCAAGGCCGGCAGTTACTTCTTCCTCAGCGAACTCTTTGTCGATCTGCCGCTGCCGGTCGATCCACCTCACACCACCGAACATTGCGGCCGCTGCACCGCGTGCCTCGACATCTGCCCGACCAATGCCTTCGTCGGCCCTTACGTACTGGACGCCCGGCGTTGCATCTCGTACCTGACCATCGAACTGAAAAGCGCGATCCCGGAAGATTTACGACCACTGATCGGCAACCGGGTGTTTGGTTGCGATGACTGCCAGATCGTCTGCCCATGGAACCGCTTCGCCCGTCCGTCCGGCGAAAGCGACTTCAAGCCGAGGCACAATCTGGACAATGCCGAATTGGCCGAGCTGTTTATGTGGGACGAGGACAAATTCCTCAGTAGCACCGAAGGCTCGCCGTTACGCCGGGCTGGTTATGAGCGCTGGCTGCGTAATTTGGCAGTGGGGCTGGGTAACGCGCCGTCGAGCATTCCGGTGCTCGAAGCGTTGAAGGCGCGCAGGGATTACCCGTCGGAGTTGGTGCGTGAGCATGTCGAGTGGGCGTTGAAACAACACGGACTCCTGTAGCAGCTGCCGAAGGTTCGGGCCGCGTTCGGACGTTCGATTGCGTAGCAGTCGCCTTCCTGGAAAGCGAGTCCTGCGGCCTCGGACGCAGCCTTCGGCAGCTGCTACAGGGGCGTGGAGACGTCAGGCTTCGTCGTTGTAGACGAACTTCGGCATTTCCCAATGGAAACGAATTGCCAGCAGCCGCAGCAGAAAGCCACCAAACAGCGTGATCAAAATCGCCTGTTCACCGGGTAATTGCAGGTAGATGCAGAGCATGTAGCACCACGCCGCCGCGAACGAGACACTGGCGTAGAGCTCTCGGCGAAAGATCAGCGGGATGTCGTTGCAGAAGATGTCGCGCAGGATACCGCCGAATACGCCGGTGATCACGCCACTGACCGACGCCACCAGCATGCCATGGCCCATTTCCAGCGCGGTCATGCAGCCGATCAGGGTAAACGCCACCAGGCCCACGGCGTCGAGCACCAGAAATAGTGAGCGCAGGTGGCGCATCCAGCGCGCAGCGAAGACGGTGAACATCGCCGCGATCGAGGTCAGCACCAGGTATTCCGGGTGTTTGACCCAGGTCAGCGGATAGTGCCCGAGCAGCACATCGCGTACCGAACCGCCGCCCAACGCCGTGACACAGGCGATCAACACCACACCAAACCAGTCCATGCCGCGGCGGCCGGCAGACAGCGCACCGGTCATGGCTTCAGCGGTGATGGCGATCAGGTAGAGCATCAGCAACATGGCGGCGGTCCTTGCAGAAAGGCGCGCAGTCTACTCACTTCATCGACGCCCCAAAAGAGGGCGATCATTGCGCAGGACCGCGTTGCCTGTATCGCGGGCAAGCCATGCGCCTACAAAAACAGGGCGTACACCGCTTCTGTAGGAGCATGACTTGCCCGCGATGGCGTCACCCGAGGCGCTATCAGAACTTGATGAAGTGCTTGCGGTAGTGCTGCAGCTCGGCGATGGATTCGCGGATGTCGTCCAACGCCAGGTGGGTGCTACCCTTTTTGAAGCTGTCGCGCACGTCCGGCGCCCAGCGAGCGGCCAGCTCTTTAAGGGTCGAGACGTCGAGGTTGCGGTAGTGGAAGAAGCTTTCCAGGGATTTCATGTGCGTATAAAGGAAGCGACGGTCCTGGCAGATGCTGTTGCCACAGATCGGCGACTTGCCCTTGGGCACCCACTGCTCCAGGAAAGCAATAGTCTCGGCTTCGGCTTCGGCCATGCTGATGCGGCTGTCGCGCACGCGCTGGGTCAGGCCCGAGCCGCCGTGTTGACGGGTGTTCCACTCGTCCATGCCGGCGAGGATTTCGTCGCTGTGATGGATAGCGATCACCGGACCTTCGGCCAAGGTGTTCAAATCACTGTCGGTGACGATGGTAGCCATCTCGATGATGACGTCGGTATCAGGGTTCAGACCGGTCATTTCCAGGTCGATCCAGATCAGATTCTGCGGGTTTTGCATGTGTCGGCTCCTAGGCAATGCTGCGCAGTTTAGCCTAGGCAACCGGCGGGGCGTGCTAAACTCGCGGCCGTTTTACCTAATCGCTGCATTCTTGATACGGAACACCCATGGCCAAACGCCAACTCAATCGTCGTCAAAACTGGCGCATCGAAAAGATTCAGGGCGAACGCGCTGCCCGCGCCGCCAAACGCGAGTCCTCGGCTGTCGAGGCACTTGAGGGTGGCGACCTGGGTCCGGAACAGACCGGCCTGGTGATCGCGCACTTCGGTGTACAGGTTGAAGTCGAAGCCCTCGATGGCGATTTGGCCGGCCAGGTATTCCGCTGCCACTTGCGCGCCAACCTCCCCGCGCTAGTGACCGGCGATCAGGTGGTCTGGCGTGCCGGTAACCAGGGCATCGGCGTGATCGTGGCGCAACTGCCGCGCAAAACCGAACTCTGCCGTCCGGACAGCCGTGGCCAGCTCAAGCCTGTGGCCGCCAACGTCGACATGATCGTCATCGTCTTCGCCCCGCTGCCCGAGCCTCACGCCAACCTGATCGACCGTTATCTGGTTGCTGCCGAGCACGCCGGTATCCGGCCGCTGCTGCTGCTCAACAAATTCGACTTGATCGATGAGCAGAACGCCCCGGCGCTGAACGCCTTGCTGGCGGTGTACCGCACGCTCGGTTACCCGGTACTGGAAGTGTCGGCGCATCACGGCAACGGCATGGAGCAACTGCAGGAGCAACTGGACGGGCGCATCAGCGTGTTCGTCGGCCAGTCCGGCGTCGGCAAGTCGTCGCTGGTCAACAGCCTGCTGCCGGAAGTCGAAGCCCGTGTCGGTCCGTTGTCCGAGCTGTCCGGCCAGGGCACTCACACCACGACCACCGCGCGATTGTTCCACTTCCCTGGTGGCGGTGAGTTGATCGACTCCCCGGGTATTCGTGAATTCGGCCTGGGCCACGTCAGCCGCGCCGACGTCGAAGCCGGTTTCATCGAGTTCAACGACCTGATCGGCACCTGCCGCTTTCGCGACTGCAAACACGACCGCGAACCGGGTTGCGCCCTGCTCAAGGCCCTCGAAGAAGGCCGCGTGCAGCAGCAACGGATGAACAGCTACCGCTCGATCATCGCCAGCTTGCCGGAAACCAGCTACTAAACAGACGTGCCGACCGCCCCGACTCTGACGGGCGGTCAGCCGCTTGTTGCACCCCACAAAACATCCCGCCGATTAAACGTCAGACACCTCTGTAGGACTTCCGCTCGCCCGCTTGAAGGACCCGTCTCTTTAACCGCGCAGGCCTTGTTGCGCCCTCTCAAGTGCATACATTCAAGCCCTCTTCGCATTCCGGCGATACCGAGGGACAACCATGCAAACCTATCATTTGTTCATCAGCCATTCGTGGAACTACCCCCACGCCCACGACAATCTCGTGCGCCTGCTGAACGCCAAACCCGGCTTCACATTCAAAAATTTTTCAGTGCCGACGGACAACCCGATCACCGACGCGCAGACCGACAAACAACTGGAAGCCGCCATAGAAAACAAGATCCGGCCCTGCTCGGCAGTGCTGATCATGGCGGGGATGTATTCGACCTACAGCAAGTGGATCAACAAGGAAATCGAGATTGCCAAGCGGATGGGCAAGGTGATCATTGCGGTCAAGCCGTTTGGGGCAGAGCGGATTTCCACCGTAGTGCGTGATGCCGCGCACGCCGAATGTGCGTGGAACACCAACAGCATCGTCAACGCCATTCGCCTGCACACGGCGGTGTAACCATGCGCAAGGGACTGTTCATCGGCATTAACCACTACACCCATGTGTCGCCTTTGAGTGGCTGCAACAACGACGCGATGGCCATGGCCTCGGTGCTCGAACGCCACGCCAACGGGCGCCCCAACTTCAGCAGCAAGGTCCTGACCTCGGCGGAGGAAAACCTCACTCACACGAACCTGAAGCAGCAAATCCAGAGTCTGTTTTCCGGTGATTGCGACGTGGCGCTGCTGTACTTCGCCGGTCACGGCCAGTTTGATACCAGCATCGATGAAGGCCTGCTGATCCCGCAGGATTTCGGTCAGGGCGTCGAAGGTATCCGCATCAGCGACATCCTCAACTGGGCGGAAAACGCCCCACACATCAAAAACAAAATCATCATCCTCGACTGCTGCCAGGCCGGCGCGGCGGCCGCCATGCGCGGGTTGCGCGGTGGCAGCAGCGTGATCAGCGAAGGCATGACCATTCTCACCGCCTGTAAAAAAGACCAGGTGGCGCTCGAAGGTCGCGGCCACGGCGTGTTTACCGACCTGTTGCTGCAAGCACTGCACGGCGGAGCCGCCAATGTGCTGGGCAAAGTCACCCCCGGCAGCGTGTATTCGTTCGTCGACAACGCACTTGGGGCATGGGAACAACGACCGGTTTTCAAGACCAACGTCTCGCAATTTGTGCCGCTGCGCGAAGTCACGCCGCTGATTGCCGAAGAAACCCTGCGCAAGCTCAAGGACTGGTTCCCGGAACCTAGCTATGTGTTCCCGCTGGACCCCAGCTACGAACCGACCGAGGCCGCGTTCGATCCCGACAACGGCGAAATCTTCAAGCAACTGCAAAAGTGCAACCGCCACAGCTTGATCGAACCGGTCGACGCCGAGCACATGTACTACGCCGCCCTGCATTCCACCGGCTGCCGCCTGACCGCCCTCGGCGCCTATTACCGCGAACTCGCGATCAAGGGACATTTCTGATGCCTGTGTTTATCAGCTACCGCCACACCGACCGTGCCCATGCGATGGCCATTAACACCCGCCTGACGCAGGCAAACATCAAGACCTACCTCGATGTGCTGGACGCGGAATCGCAAACCACTGAAGACATCACCACCGTCATCACCCGCAACATCACCGAATGCACACACCTGATGGCCGTGGTTTCGGAGCAGACTGCGCAGTCGTGGTGGGTGCCGTTCGAAATCGGCGAGGCGACCATCAGTAATCGCCGGATCTGCTCGTACAAGATCGGCCCCAGCGCGCTACCGTTGTACCTCGATAAATGGCCGAAGTTGAGCGGTGAGAACGATATCAACTTCTTTATTGATGCCTATCGCGAGGAGCTGGTCTCCAAGCGCTCAATAGGACTGGAGTCGTTCAGCGAATCTGTGCGCGGCACTTACCGGCGTGATGCCGAACTGTTCCATGACCAGCTCAAGAACCGAATTCGACGGGGTTTCTGACAGGCATAAAAAAGCCGCGATCATTTCGCGGCTTTCTGGTCTTCAGCGTGCGGCTTTTTCCAGCCTCCAACCCAAGGCGTCCAAGGCGTCACAGCCATCCTGAATCAATATATGTGCAGCATTGGCGAAATGCTCCAGATCGTGACCTTCGGCGTCTTTGACACACAGGCAGGTGACGCTGTTGAGCAGATTCCGGCCGGCTTTGATTCGGTGAACGGCGGCTTCGAAAAGGTCAGAGGTTTTGGCTTCTGTATCGATATATAGCGTCGGGCCGACGCTGAAGTTGCCTTGGAGCGGGTGGTACTTAGCCATGGGTCAAAATTCCAGATAATTTCGAGAGGTTTCATCTTTGTTTCGACCGGCTAAGATCGGTCACCGAACTGGCGGGGCGACATTGGAACTATAAACATCTACCTACATGATGAAAACCCCACTCGATAATTTCGGAAAGCTCCTACAAATCCACCTTGAGAGAAATCAACACGACTAAAAACAAACCCCAATTTAATAAATTATTCGAGATTGAGCGCAGTCAACAAAGTCTTCCGGCGCAATCATATTGCTAAATGAAAATATCTGATTATCATTCAATTCAATGATGAGAGAATCGAAAAATATATTCCTTGTGACTTTTATTTTTAGTATCTCCTCGCTACGAATTAGGACCCGACGACAGTAACCAGCAGCTTCATCACGAAAATCCAGCCCCTCAGAAACAAGTTCAACAGTGACCATTCTGTCGCGCCACCCAAGCGTAAAATATGAAAATAATATTATATTCATCAGAACAGACAAGACTAATACTCGACCCAGTACAACATCCTCTAAGTAAAAAAGCGGCTCCAACATAAACTTAATCACTGCATAGGTTGGAACCAAACTCACACAAGCCCACGCTCTGACTCTCAAACCCACACGCTCATTCCAAATCACCCGCATAAAGACTTCACTCCCTATCAAACAGATTTAAAACCATTCGACCTCCGTTCAACTCATCAAGTCCACAAGTCGCGAAGAAGGGCCATTGGCTTTCAGGCGTTCAGTGACAACTTTCGGCCACAAGTTGCGAGAACGGCGTTTGGCAAGGCTGTAGGTGAATTATTGAATGCGACAGGTGGGGTAGAAGCAAAGATCGAGCACTAAGCCCAATACATCTATGCCACGTAAAAAATTTCTGCCTCCGCTCTCTTGCTTCGTGTATCGAGATAGGGCGCGCCAGGAAGCGCGGCGGCGTCGTGGGGAATGCAAAATTCTAGGAGCTAGCAATTGAAGCGCATTAACAGTGGTACTGCACGTAATAGATCCACAATTAAAAATCATCGTAAACACTCCTTCAATCCAAAAAACCTTAACCAAAACAGAAACAGAAACAGAAATAGAAATAGAAATAGAAATAGAAATAGAAATAGAAATAGAAACTACGACTGCTACACACATGATCATAACGACCAACTCACACCTGAAACTCCCTTAGGTTTCTTACCGGGAAATTCATTTCACTCAACGATAACGTAAAATCATTTAAAAAATTATTTAACGCTACCTTCTTCAAAGAAAAAACAAATCGAAGCTGCTTTCCGTCATTTGTTTCAATTACAACACCACGATCCCGAACCAAGAACCACCCATCTTGAACATAGCCCGAAACGGATCTAATGCCGGCGATAGATAGCACGTGTATAAATCGCTCTGAACCCACCGACATTTCAACAGAAACACCTGCCGAGCTGAAACAAACATTCAAGACTCTCTCAGCGAGATTACTATCGATTGACTTATCCTTACTCTCAGACCACTCTACAATCACAATGACCACTGTAATAATGAGAAGAAACGCACCCATACCAAATATTGAATACGCAAAAGCTTCAGAATTCATTGGCACCCAAAAAAAACGCACAATGGCGGCTACAAACACAATAAACCAAAACATCACATAGGTAGTTGCAACCATTAACCGCCACCAAAAAGAGGACATTATTTTATATACAGCCTCAGATGACGCTTGAGGATAACGATAGGCTTTCTCGATATATCCAAATGGAATTATCACACTCACTTCAACTTCTCCACCGACAAAATCAGTCAACAAAATTTTTTAAAACAAAAAATTAACGTACCCCCAACTACTGCACTTCATCCCACTGCCTGTCCGACCTCAAAATTTTATAATCGCCGCTCCAATACCAATGAAAAAAATTGGCACCCTTCTCGGGGGACATAGTTATGACAATTCGTCGACTTTCCTTGGAAGTCATTCGCTGACAGGTGCTACAGCGCCACCATGTAGGCGTCATCTAGCGCCAAGGACGGAGTGGCATGTAGCGGCTGAGCGGGCTGTTTTGATTAGATCTCTGCAGCATCGAGTACTCGCCTTCAAGCTAACTCTCGCTCGGCGTGAGCGACTAGTTCAGCCTCGCGTATGGCAATGGCTTCTTCCAGCTCCGGGGAACGTTTAGCCCACTGTTCGGGTCGCAAGGGTTTTGACCACTCGATGATCTCGGGATAGGGCAAGTCGGGCGGCGGCGACAACTTCCACTCTTGCAACATCATTGCGAGCGGAGCACCCAGGAGCACGGCCCCCGTTACCAGCCACAACGCCTTGCCAACCTCCTGCGCGACCAAGTGCTGTCTGATGCCGTCGAGATATGCACAGCAAATGCCCCAAAAGACGCTTCTACCCCGCAGCTTTTCTCGTCCGCCCTCAAAGTCATTTGTGATCGGCAAAACCTGCGGTCCAATCTCCATGTAGCTGCGCATGCACTCCCACAACGCCATGGCCGTGGTACCGCCACCACAGTTGAAGCCTATGGAGAAATGCTTGTTATCTTCCTTGGCCAGTGGGTCTGGGTTTTCGAAACCGATGACCAGCAAACCCGTTGTGGCTTTACCAGCTTGGCTGACCGACGACTGCTGGGTGGCGGCGGCGGTCACGGTTTCCCAAGGGACGATCCAGTACTCGCCGTCGTCGCGGGGTACGCAGACTTCTCGGCGTTGGCGGTTGAAGCGCATGGGGAGAGGCACGTCGCGGAAGAGGCCTTGGATCAAAATCAAAGAAGGGATACCAATGATGATTAGCGCCCCAATCCAGATCATTCCAGGGTCAGGGGTGAGGTAACCCATAAGTACAAACACCATCAGTGTTGGCCACATCACCATCACCGCCGAACCGATGCTGTAGTTACCAATATCAAGAAACACCTCGTTCTTGCGCCAAATGGTGTTGAGGACGTCCTGTGGTCTCTCCCCCGTGGGAATGGGCAATGGCGCCAAATAGTCATTACGCGAAAACATCCGTTTTTTCGTGGTGCCTGCTGGTGGCGTGCTCATCGTTTGTCCTTGGGTTGCAGGTAAATGGCGCCAGGATGGTCCTCGCCGAGTGGGTAATTCGGCACCCGATCCAGTTCGGGCGTCGGGTCCGCCCACAGCGCGATCACGCCAGTGGCGTTATTCAGAGTAAACGCAAGCCCTCGCTCGCCGCCGATAAAGGAGCGAGCACCGAGCATTGCGATCAAAGGCGTGCGATAACGCAACCGCAGGGAAACGGTACCGGGTGACGTGCCCAACACATTTGGCAGCGTGTTGAAGGGGCCGCTCAGACGTAAACCCTGACCTTCCTTGAACGGTATCCACTGACAGGCGCTGCTGGACAACCAGTGAGGTGTCATGTCTCGCCAAGGTCGCGGCGGCTTGAAGTTATCAGTACGGCTGTTTTTGATCAGATCACGGTAGCGCTGGGTATCCACCGGGTCGCCGACCATGCTCAGTTCCAAGTAGGCACTGTCGGGCTCGGCACCTGGCAAGTCGATGGTCAGGGCCTGGATGGCACTGACGAAAGCGAGGCCGGAAGAGCTATTACCGGTGGTCGACTCCGAGCGGCTTTGCATGCTGACCCGGGGCGCATACAGGATGAAGTACAGCTGGTCGAGTTCGTCCTCTTGGGCTTTGGGCGCGATTGGCTCCAGATCGACAGCCCGGGCTTTTGACCAGCAGCAGAAGTTCAGGAAGTTTTGCAACGGGGTTTGCTGCAAGAACGTGGCGATCAGGTGCAGCACGCCCAGCACGAGAATGATCCAGTTCACCGGCCCCATGTACAGCGTGTAACGCAAGATGGCGGCATCGGCAGTTATTGAACCTGCCAAGGCTCTGCCGGTTTGGGCCATCCCCAACAATGCCTGAGCACCAAACGCCCCCACCTGACCAGCGACCATGATCTGACGCATCTCCAGCCACGGATCGACTCGGCTTTGGGCGTTTTCCAGTTGTATTTGCAGGGATTGAAATTCGTTTATTGCTGCACCGGTGGAAAGTGCACCAATCACCCCACCAAAAAGAGTAAGTGTTGGTGCAATCCCGACCCGCCCATCAGGCAGCCGTAAGGACATTTCCTTAACCCCAAACCCCTTCCGCACCTGATTATCAACCACCGCCACCAAAGCGGCCGCCGCATACAACGTCGCCGACACCGTGTCATTCACCCGCCGACTGTCCATCCCCTCCAAAACCCCGGCCTTACTCAAATAACTATGCGCATTCAGCACGTTCACCAACAACGCCGCCAACGGCACCACCCCACCGCTGTTGGCCACAACAGGCGAATTAACAATCCGTCCCACACGCCCCGCACCAATAGCCTTACCGGTCGCCTTCGCCCAGTCACCCAACGCTTCGGCCTGTTGCCCCAACAACTTCCACACCTGCCGGCCGCCCTCAATCACGAACTGCAAACGCGCGTCACTGCCCAGACGGGCGCCAACAAAAACCCCCATCCATGAACCACTGATGGAGCCTTCCCCCTTGAGCAACAACAACGAAGCCGCCAGTCGATTGACCAGCACACTCCATTGGCTGCTCGCATCGCGGGCCATGGCCGCGATGTCGTCCAGAACCCCTACGCTCAACGGCGCCAGGACCTGATGGGTGGCGCTGATGTTGTCGTCGGCCAATGCCGCCATCAACTCGCCCAGTCGAGAGGTGTTGTTAACCGCCGCATCGATCGACGGCGTCCAGGCGTTGAACAGTTGTTTCAGGGCACCGCCGTCGACGGCTCGCACGTAGTCGGCGTATTGCTCGGCGCCTTGGGCGCGCAGGCACTGGGCGGTCAGGCAGCCGGTGGCCAGTTCGGTCAGCCAGTGGCGCGTCGTCAGATCGGAGTAATCGACAAACCAGGTGCCGCTGATCGAACGCTTGAGGTACAGGCCCCGGTCGGCGAACAACGCGGTGTGACGCTGCTCGATCTGCTGGTAGTGCGCTGCTGCCGTCTGCGCGAACCAGGTGTTCATGGCATTGAGGTCGATGTATTCACCGACCTTGGCACTGAAATGATGATCGTTGAGGTGGGCATGCTTTTCGGCGCGGTACTCGCGGACGACGAATTCCACTTCGCTGTACAAGTCCGCCGGAATAAAGGCCCGCACCGGCGCGACAATGGCTGCAATTCGCGCATCGCGGGCGGCGACCTCGGCCTGCGTGGGCTGGCCACCGTACTGTCGGGCCTGGGTTTCAGCCTTGAGTTCCTCATCCAGCCGATACTGGGTGTCGAGCATGACTTGGCCCTGTTCGGGCGTGAGGGTGATGTCGCGTTCCTTGTAGCGGTAGCTGATGGACCCCGCCAGTTCGGCGCCATCTTCGCTGATCAGGCTGCGTACGAACCCGCCGATGCTCAGTCGCAGATTGTTCTCGCCCAACCATTTTTCGTGACTCGCCTCTATCCACTCCTGTTCGTGATTGATGTCACGCAACACGCCCAGGTCGTCATCCAGACAGACGAAAACGGCAAACAAGCCTCCGGTTTTTGCCTTGGCGCTGTCCAGCCAATCCTGAGTGCCCTGCGCGTCCCACGCCACGGCGCTCCACTCGCCCGGCGGCTGATCGCTGGCGCCGGGGTGTTGGGCGATAATTTTCTCGCGCTCACGGGCGCGGTGCATGGCATGGGTGTAGGCCTTGATGTTGGCCGGGGTCGGGGCTTTCATGACGGTTTCGCCCAGCGCGTCGGTATCCTCGGCGCTGCGTTGCGAGTCAGCTTTCATGGACTGGGCGAAGGTGCCGGGGATCAGCTCAGCCATGACCTCAATGGCTTTTTCCAGTGGCGGGCAATGCTCGGCTTGCAGCTCATTGGCCACGGTGCGCAAGGCCACATGGCGCATGTGTTGACGACGCTTGGCGCTGCTGTCACTCAGCGCTTGGCGGTGTTCCGGGTTCAGGGGGAACTCGCTATAGAGCATCCACGCATCGTGGAGCTTTTCCAGAGTCAGCCCCGTCAGGGTGGCGTCCAGCACCGGAGTGGCATCGGCTTCCAGCGCCTGCTCTTTGAGCTGGCCATTCGGCGACACGGCATACCGTTTGAGGGGGCCGTTGGCCTGCCACAGATAAACAAACCCCGCACGCAAACGTCGGGCCGCCATGGGTCGGCTTTGCGTGGTCACGCCTGGAACACAGCAAGCGTTCCCGGCTTTTTCCTCAGACACCGCATAACGCACCGGGACCACGAACAATTCGTTTTGACTGGCCGGGCACGGCGCAAGCGTACTGTTGATGTCGACGTGAGGCTGAGCCTTGGCGGCGCGTTCAGCCTGAGCGTCTCGGTCGAGCCTCGCCAGTTGTTCTGCGCTCATTGGCGGAACTCCTTGTCGGTGAGCTGCTGACGCGTCAGTTCGGCATTGAGGTTATCCAGCCGTTGCTCGGGCGAGACGCAGGGCTCGGCCAACAGGTTTCGGTAAACGGCGTGCTCAGGTGCATCGGGAAAGTCAGTGCCCAGCACCGCGTGGAAACGAGCCCAAAGCAGGACTTCATCGATGGCGCTGTAACCGTGACGCGCGGCGGTGTGCTGGCAGTGAGACGCCCACTGCTGCAGCGCAATGGAATCCAGCCCCTGCACGTATTCACAAAAGTACTGCTGGCAATGCTCAATCAATTGTTGAGCGAAGCGTTGCCGTTGGGCGGTGCCCAAGTGCTCCAGTTGCTCCGCAGACAGGAACAACCAAGGCTCCCGCGTATACCGTGCAGCGGGTTGATCCGGGTTTTCCTGCTGGATATCCAGCTCCGCAAGCCGGATTAACCGCACAGGCCCCATCAAGCGATCACGCTCGCCGACGGCCAACGGCGCCAGCCACGCTGCCGTGATACGAGGGTCGTGGTAACGGAACAAGACCGTGACCTCCCCTTCGATACGCACGTGAATCAGGCTGCGTAAATGCTCAAGCACGACCGCTTCTTGCGCCTCTGACTCCAGCCAGATGCCACACGTCGTGTTCCACTCCTGAAAAAACGCCTGGGCCAGCGGGCTATTGGGAGAAACAGACACCAAAACCGGGCCGACCTCTTCCAATGAGGCAAAAGCGGTCTTTTGGTAAAGCGATTGGAATGTGGTGCTCCCCAGCGAAAACAGACGCTCGGGCAGACGTTCAATCTGGGCGCGATCCAGCAGCAGGTAAGCCTGACTCATGCCGATACCTCCGCCAGTTTTTGACACACGGCACAGATCGGTGCCGCCTGTTGCGCCGCCTGAGTCAATGCCAGTTTTTGCGCGGCCAGTGACGGCGCAATCAGCGCCTCTGGTGCCACGGGGATCAATGAGCGAGCAGGCTCCGCAGCGATCCCGGCCACCGGCGCCCCACCCTGAACAATGGCCACGCTGCTGAAAATGCCGGCGGCGTTGATCACGATGTGCTGACCGCCACACTCAAGCGTCAAGCTCGAATCGCCCTTGATCACCACATGGCTGGCGGTGACATGAGCGTGAGGCCCTGCCTGAATTACCAGCGTGCCCTCTGCCGTCGTGCTGCTGTTGCCGCTGATGGTGATCAATTCATTGCCGCCGATCACGGTGTTGCGCGCACCTTCGGTGGTGTGCAACTCGTCGCCCTTGATCAGGCTGGCGCTATGGTGGTCGACCTGTTCGAAGCGGTCGTTGCTGATCAGGCTGTGGCTGTCACGGGTGATCTGTTCGCGGCGGTCGTTACCAATGTTGGTATCGCTGTCGTTGAGGATCAGCTGTTCGAGGTCGCGTTGGGCGCGCAGGTAAATCTTCTCCTGCCCCGCGCGGTCTTCAAGCGACAGTTCGTTGTAACCACCGCTGTACGGGGAGCTTTGGCTGCGCAAGACGGTTTTGGTTTTGTGTTCGGGCAAGGGGTATGGCACCGCATTGACCTTGTTCGGCGCGCACCCGGTAATGAACGGATGATCGGGATTGCCGTCCAGAAAGGTGACAATGACCTCCATGCCGACACGCGGAATCGTCATCGCACCGAAATGTGGACCCGCCCATTGCGTCGAGACGCGCAGCCAGCAGCTGCTTTTTTCACTGTTGAGCTCGGCCCGGTCCCACGGCAGCTCAATCTTCACGCGACCATACTCATCACAGTAGATCTCTTCGCCGGCAGGTCCGGTGACGCGGGCGGTCTGGCTCACCAGCAGCGTTGTGCGTGAGCGCATCGGCGGCCGGTAAATCACGTCCCATGGCAGGACGCTGAAGCGGTTGCGATAGCCTTGGGTGAAGCCGTCTGCGGGTTGGACGTCGCTGGTGATGGCTTCTTCCAGTGACTGCGGCTGTTTTCCGGAATGCGTCACGCGGAGCAACAGCCACAAGTCGTTGCGGGCTTGGCGGGGGTGATTGGTCAGGTCAAAAAAGTGCCCACTGCGCAGGCTCGGCTGATCGCTCTGGCCCTCGATCAACTGGTAATCGGTACGGTGGCGTTCCAAGTCCTGGCGAACATGTTGTTTGCCGCGCTGTTCGTTATCGAGCAGAACCCGGTAACGGTAGTCTTCAAGTTCAGGCGTAAACTCGGCCGTGAAGCGGTTTTCCAGCAGCAGATTCGGGCGTTGGAAGTCGTAGTGCCGGCGGGTGGTGGTGCTGGTGCGGGTGCTGAAACGCATCGAGAACTGGCTGACGACCGGTTCGTCAGCCACCATGCCGGAGTCCTGTTGATAAGCGGTTTCGCCCAGTTTGGGAAACCAGGTCTGGTCGTCAGTGAACACCAGCACATGGCCTTGCGGTGAATGCTGAAAATGCCACGCGATGCCGTCTTCGGCGCACAGGCGCTGGACCAGCTCGTAATCACTTTCCCCATACTGCGTGCAGTACTCGCGCTCGGCGCTGGTACTGACATGGAAGGTAAACGCATCGGCCTGAATGCCGTGACCTTTGAGCACCTTGGTAATGATTTGCGGCACGGTCAGGTGCTGGAAAATTCGTTGGTCGTAGCTGAACTGCAAATAGTGCAGCACGGGCACCAGGGTCAGCTGATAGCGGGTCAGGCGTTTGCCGGATTCGCCGACGAGCACGTCTTCGATGCGGCCGTGAAGACCTTCGCCGTGATGACCGAACTCTAGAAAGGCGGGCTGACTGAGCAGGCTCTCGATATCGAAATCCGGGTTTTCGCTGACCAGCTCAACCTGGATCGCGTACAAGGCGCTGATGGCCTCGACACCGTCAAAAGCGAGGACTTTGAAATCATTGCGAACAGCAGGGATGTGCAGCGTGAAATGCGCCGTATTGGCCGAACCGAACATACGCTTATCCTTAAGCAAAGAGGAAATGAAGCGCGATGTCCAAACCGTCCATGGTCTGTGCACGCGAAATGGGCGCGCACGGTACCAACGGGGGGCAATGCATTGATGTCGGGCAACTCCGCAAAACGCGTAAGATCTTTCCCGACCTCAGATCGACGCGGGAGAATGGCCGACAATCTCCCTCACAAACGACAGGCACAAAAAAGCCGACATCGCTGTCGGCTTTTTTGTGGGTCACTGCTTCGGCGGTTCAGCCGGTTTCGGTGCCGGGTTTTCAAAGATATTCAAACGCTCGCGAAGCTCATGGGCCGGCAGCGGTTCTTTATCCGCCGGCAAAGCGTTCGGATCAACTGGCTTGGCCGGCACTTCGCCCGGACCGCCCTGCCCTTGTACTGCGGGGGCTGGTGCCGGTTCTGGCGCAGGTTCTGCACCTTGCGAACCTTCAATGGCCTTTTGGGCTTTCTTGGTCAGTACCACGATGTCGATGCGGCGGTTGACCGGATTGAATGGGTGCTCACGATCGAACAGCGCCGACGAGGCATAACCGACCACCCGCGCCACCTGCTGCTCCGGATAACTGCCGGCGACCAGCGCACGGCGGGCGGCGTTGGCACGGTTGGCCGAGAGTTCCCAGTTGCCGAAGTCACCAGTGCCCGAGTACGGCTTGGCATCGGTGTGGCCGCTGATGCTGATCTTGTTCGGCACCGCTTTGATGGTGTCGGCCATGGCCAGCAGGATGTCTTCGAAATACGGCTTCAGGCGCGCACTGCCGGAATCGAACATCGGGCGGTTTTCGGCGTCCATGATCTGGATGCGCAAACCGTCTTGAGTAATCTCGAACAGGATCTGGTCCTTGAATTTCTGCAACTGCGGATTTTCATCGACCTTGTTCTGCAACTCTTGCAGCAACAACTCCAGGCGCTCTTTCTCAACCTGCTCGGCCAAGCCTTCGACCTGTTCGGTGTCGATGGTGACGCGGTCTGGCTGCGGCTGCGACTTCACTTCGGGGTTGAGGGTTTTCTCTGGCGCCAGGGTCGGAGAGCCGCCCAGATCGATGATGTACGGCGTGCCACTTTCGGTAAAACCGACCGGGTCTTTGAAGTAACCGGCGATGAGGATTTTCTGTTCCGGTGTTGCGGTGGACAGCAGCCACAGCACCAGGAAGAACGCCATCATCGCCGTCGCGAAGTCCGCGAAAGCGATTTTCCAGGAACCGCCGTGATGCCCGCCCGCGTATTTCTTGACGCGCTTGATGATGATCGGCTGGTTATTTTCCATACAGAGTGCTCTGTCTCACAAATACTGTTCCTTTTTGACGGTGCCTGTTGTCGCCATACGGCGTTGCCGCTCCTCGCCATAGCGAGCTATGACTCGTCTCGGCGCCTTGTCTGGCAACAACAGTCACTCGCCAAAAAAGGAACGTATTTGCAAAACAGAGCACTATCGACCGCGAACCGCTTGTTCCAGCTCAGCGAAGCTAGGACGGTGCGCCGGGTACAGCACCTTGCGACCGAATTCCACGGCCAACGATGGCGGCATGCCGGACGCCGAGGCCACCAGCGAAGCCTTGATGGCTTCGTAGACGTTCAGCTCCTCCTTGGCATCGTGGGCCAGGGCATGGGCCAGCGGACCAAAGAAACCGTACGCGGCGAGAATACCGAAGAAGGTACCTACCAGTGCCGCACCGACGTGCACGCCGATCATTTTTTGATCGCTATCACCCAGGGAGGCCATGGTCACCACGATACCCAGTACCGCCGCGACGATACCGAAACCCGGCATGGCGTCAGCGATGCCGTTTACCGCGTGGGAAGGGTGATCCAGATCTTCCTTGAGGCTGGTCAGTTCCATGTCGAACAGGCCTTCGAGCTCATGGGGCGCCATGTTGCCGGAGGACATGATGCGCAGGTAATCGCAGATGTACGCGGTCATGCGTTCATCTTTGAGCACCGCCGGGTACTTGGCGAAGATCGGGCTCGCCGCGGCATCTTCGATGTCGCCTTCGATGGCCATCATGCCTTCGCGGCGGCTTTTGTTGAGGATCTCGTAAATCAACCCCAGCACCTCAAGGTAGAAGGTGTGGTTGAAACGCGAACTGAACATCCCGAAGGCTTTCTTCAGAACGTGCTTGACCATATGGCCAGGGTTGGCCTGCAGGAATGCGCCCAGGGCCGCACCACCGATAATCATCACCTCGAAAGGCTGAATAAGGGCGGCAATCTTGCCGTGGGAAAGCACGTATCCGCCAAGCACGCTTGCGAATACGACGATGATGCCGAGAATTTTAGCCATAGGTAGGAAAACACTTACTGAGTCGGGTTCAAGGTCATATTCGGAAGTTGAAAAATCTCTTCTTCTCCTTATCGGCAAAACTGCGCCAGACTATAGCCCGTTCAAGCGAAAAGCTAATTTAGCCTTCTCCGGGCACAGGTAATGCAGACGATGATTGCGTCCAACCATGGCTAACCAAACGAACATTGCAACTCAAAAACCGACCACGCTTGAAGGCTGGATCAAGCTTCTCGATGGCGTGCGCCTGCCGGTTCCGCAAGTCAGCCATGACCGTGTCTGCAAGGCCATCGCCGATAACCGCAGCTCGCTTCGCGATATCGCAGACCTCATGCAAGACAGCCCGGCCCTGGCCTTGAGCATCATTCGTGAAGCCAATCGCCACACCCATGGCAGCATGACCGAGCCTGCGGAAAACCTTGAAGTAGCGATCAATCGCCTCGGTTTGAAGCGCACCGAAGAACTGCTCGCCCGCCTGCCCGTAGAGCCCCTGTCACAGATCCCGATTGCGTTGCGCCAGTTGCAGTTGATCAGCCAGCACGCGACGCAACAGGCCAATGGTTTTTTTGCCAGTCGCCTGGCGCGGCTGTGGCAGGACATTCACTGGGGCAGCCTGCTGTTTCTCTCGCCACTGTGGCCCATGGCGCTGACCCATCCGCAATTGCTTGAAGAGTGGGAGCTGCGGGTCATCCATAAAGGCGAATCGGCACGCAACGTCGAAAAGCAGTTGTTCGGTGTGCGCCTGCTGGATATTTGCCAGACCCTGGTGAGCCTCTGGCGCCTGCCGATCTGGGTGGAACAGGGTTATCGCCTGCTGCTGACCGAGCAGCGCGAGCTGGTCAAAGTCCTGCGCATCGCCCGCGACAGCGATCATCCACTGCGCCAGCAAAACCGCCTCGATGACGATCCGACTCTGCGTCGCTGGCTCAATCAGCCGGCTAATACCGTGCTACTGGCCAACGGTCTGGCGCTGTCGGCGCAACAGGCGTGGGACAGTCCTCACAGCAAGCGCTGGCAATACCTGACCAGCCTTTACCTGCAAATGCCCATGGCCGAGGTGCAGCAGCAATTGCACCAGCAGGCCGCCAACAGCGCCCGGCTGCATGCCATGCCGGACCTGTGGCACCCCGCTGTTTCGCTGCTCTGGCCGTGGGGCATGAACCGTATCCACGCCGGGCTGCTGCCGGCACCGGCGCCGACCACCGAAGACCTGGCGAAGTGGCGCAGCCAATGCGCCGAGTTGCTGGTGGAGCCAAGCCCGTTCACCAACGCCATGCACTTGACCACCTCCGCCCGGGACGCCCTGGTCGCATGCGGCTTGCGCCGAGTGATGATTTTGATGGCTGACCGCACGCACGCCAATCTGCGGGTGCATCAGATTGCCGGATTGCCAAAAGAAACGGCCGGGCTGAATTTCGTGGTGAATCAAAGCAACGTGCTGCAACGTTTGCTCTCGCAACAAGCGCAGGTGCGCCTGACACCGGCCAACAACGCCCAGTTTTCGGCCTTGTTGCCGGCCAGCCTGCGCGCGCAGTTCCGTGGCGAACACCTGTTGCTGCGCTCGCTGATCAATAATGGTCGGGTGATCATGGTGGTGGTGGCGGATCAGGGCGGCGGACCGTTCTCGGAAATCACCGTGCAAGCCTTCGGTAAAACCGCGCAGTGCATCGAGAAATCCCTGCACACCTTTAGCCACCGCGGCCAATGACGCTGCGCTACAATCCTCCCTTTTGTGCTCTGGAGACCTCACATGTCTGACTTCTCTGGCTTGCCGCTGGTGATCGAGCCGAGCGACTTGCTCCCTCGCCTTGAGTCCCGCGATCTGATCTTGGTGGACCTGACCAGCAGTGCCCGTTATGCCGAAGGGCATCTTCCCGGCGCGCGCTTTGTCGATCCGAAACGCACGCAACTCGGTCAGGCGCCTGCGCCGGGGCTGATGCCGCCGAAAGCGGCGCTCGAAGCGTTGTTCGGTGAGCTGGGACACAATCCCGCCGCGGTGTACGTGGTGTATGACGACGAAGGCGGCGGCTGGGCCGGGCGTTTTATCTGGCTCTTGGATGTCATCGGTCACCGTAAGTACCACTATGTCGACGGCGGACTGCCGGCTTGGCTGGCAGAAGGCTTGCCCATGTCGATCCAAATCCCGGCCCCCGTTGGCGGCCCGGTGGCATTGACGCTGCACGACGAACCCACCGCTACCCGCGAATACCTGCAAAGCCGTCTCGGCGCCGCCGACCTGGCGATCTGGGACGCGCGCGGGCCGCTGGAGTACTCCGGCGAGAAAGTGCTGGCGGCCAAGGCCGGGCACATTCCCGGCGCCGTCAATTTCGAATGGACCGCGGGCATGGATCAGTCGCGCAACTTGCGCATCCGCACAGACATGCCGCAGATTCTCGAACAGCTCGGCATCAGCAAAGACAAAGAAGTGATCACCCACTGCCAGACTCACCACCGTTCTGGCTTCACCTATCTGGTGGCCAAATCCCTCGGTTATCCGCGGGTCAAAGGCTATGCCGGTTCCTGGGGCGAATGGGGCAACCATCCCGACACCCCCGTAGAGATTTAAGGTTTTAAGGACAGTTAATGAATAAGCGTCTGTTTATCCTCAGCCAATACCTGCTGCCCCATAATTTGCTCTCGCGACTGGCCGGCTGCATTGCCGAATGCCGCGTGCGCTGGTTCAAAAACGCCTTTACCGCCTGGTTCGCCAAGCGTTATCAGGTGGACATGTCCCTGGCGCTGGTCGAAGACCTGACCGCCTACGAGCACTTCAATGCGTTCTTCACCCGCGCCCTGAAAGACGGCGCTCGCCCGCTCGACGAAACCCCGGGTGCCATTCTCAGCCCGGCCGATGGCGCGATCAGCCAGCTCGGCCCGATCGAACACGGTCGTGTATTCCAGGCCAAGGGCCACAGTTTCAGCGTGCTGGAGTTGCTCGGCGGTGACTCCGCCAACGCCGCGCCGTTCATGGGCGGTGATTTCGCCACGATTTACCTGTCGCCGAAGGACTACCACCGCGTGCACATGCCGCTGGCCGGCACCTTGCGCGAGATGGTCTACATCCCGGGCCGTCTGTTCTCGGTGAATCAGACCACCGCCGAAAACGTTCCGGAGCTGTTCGCCCGTAACGAGCGTGTGGCGTGCATTTTCGACACTGAGCGCGGGCCGATGGCCGTGGTGCTGGTAGGCGCGATGATCGTTGCGTCGATCGAAACCGTCTGGGCCGGGCTGGTCACGCCGCCGAAACGCGAGCTGAAAACCTTCCGCTACGACGAAGCCGCCCGCGCGCCGATCCACCTGGAGAAAGGTGCGGAATTGGGTCGCTTCAAACTGGGTTCGACCGCTGTCGTGCTGTTCGGGCCAGACCAGGTGAAATGGGCCGAAGAACTGGCGGCCGGTTCGCCGGTGCAGATGGGCCAGGGCATGGGCCAGCCAAAGGCCTGACCCTGTAGGAGCCGGCTTGCCGGCGAATGCAGCAACGCGGTGTACCTGCCCTGATACACCGCTTTCGCTGGCAAGCCAGCTCCTACAGTAGGTTTACTTTTTACAACTGTCCGTCGCGATCGCGGAAGCCCAGCAGATACAGCACGCCATCCAGCCCAAGGGTGGAGATCGCCTGCTTCGCCGACTGTTTCACCAGCGGCTTGGCCCGGAATGCCACACCCAACCCGGCAATCGCCAGCATCGGCAAATCATTGGCGCCGTCACCGACCGCAATGGTCTGCTCCAGTCGCAATCCTTCCTTATGGGCCAGCTCACGCAGCAAGTCAGCCTTACGCTGCGCATCGACAATCGGCTCGACTGCAACACCCGTGACTTTACCGTCGACCACTTCCAGTTCGTTGGCAAATACGTAGTCAATGCCCAGCTTGGCCTGCAATTGCTTGGCGAAGTAGGTAAAGCCACCCGACAGAATGGCGGTCTTGTAGCCCAGACGCTTGAGTTCGGCGAACAGGGTTTCAGCACCTTCGGTCAAGCGCAGGGAAGCACCGATCGAATCCAGCACGCTGACATCCAGACCTTGCAGCAACGCCAGACGTTCTTTGAAGCTCGCGCGAAAGTCCAGCTCGCCGGCCATCGCTCGCTCGGTGATTTCCGACACCTGATCGCCGACACCCGCCGCCTTGGCCAGTTCGTCGATCACTTCTGCTTCGATCAGGGTCGAGTCCATGTCGAACACCGCCAAGCGACGGTTGCGACGGAACAGCGAGTCTTCCTGAAAGGCGATGTCGACGTTCAGTTCCTGCGCAACGCTGAGGAATTCGGCCCGCAGCGCCTGCGGATCAGCCGCTTCGCCACGCACGGAAAACTCGATGCAGCCCTTGCCCTTGTCAGCCGGGGTGTCCAGCGGCATGCGTCCGGACAGACGATCGATGTGATCGATGTTCAGACCATATTTGGCGGTGATCGAGCTCACGGCCTGCAATTGCCCGGCAGTCACTTTGCGGGTCAATAGCGTCACGATGTGGCGTTTTTTGCCCTGATTGCCGACCCACTGCTGATAATCCTCTTCGGACACTGGCGTGAAACGCACCTGTTGATCGAGCTCGTAACCCTTGAACAGGATGTCCTTGAGCACCGACTTGCCTTGCTCGGTATCCGGAATTTCAACCAGGATGCCGAACGACAGAGTGTCGTGGATCACCGCCTGACCAATGTCGAGAATGTTCACACCACCTTGGGCCAGAACGCCGGTAATGGCCGCAGTCAGACCCGGACGGTCGACTCCCGTGATGTTTATCAGGACGATTTCGCGCAAGGCGCACCCCCGCAAGTGGAAAAAAACCGCATTCTACCCACTTTCAGTGACCATCGGGCACCGTGAGCGCTTTGACGGTCTAGGGCCTGTCGCTATACTGCGCGTCAACTCCACGGACAAAAGAGCCGAGCTCAAGTGAACCGGCCTACGCCAGTAAAAACCGACAACTTCTTCCTGCTGATCTTCCGGGCACTGCGCCACCGCCGTGTACCGATTGCATTGCGCATCGCCAGCCATAACGTGATCCTGGTCGCCCTGGCCCTGGTGATCTACGCCGGCGTGATGGGTTTGCAGTTCAAGCAGGCCATGCACGAGCAGGCAGATGCGCTGGGCGAAAGCCTGACCACGCAGACCGCCACCTCCGCTACGGAGCTGTTGGTGTCCAACGACATCCTCAGCCTCAATGTGCTGCTCAACAACCTGACCAAGAACAAGCTGGTGGCCCACGCCGCCATCTATAGCGTGGATAACCGCATCCTCGCCGAGGCCGGTCAGCGTCCCAAGCACAGCCTGTTGGGCGAAGCCGAGGGCATGTACCAGAGCAAGATCACGTTCCAGGACGTGACCGCCGGGCAACTGCGCATCAGCCTGGACATGGACCAATTCCAGCAGCCAATGACCATCAGCCTACAAAGCATGGGCATTTTGAGTGCGATCCTGTTGGCGTTGTCGCTGGCCCTGAGCCTGCGTCTGGGTCGGCACATCTCTACGCCGCTGCTGCAATTGCGCGTATGGCTGCGCAATATCGACGAATACACCCCGGCCACTGAGCGCCAGGACGAGATCGGCGACCTGGCCCGTCAGCTGCACGCCAATTTCGCACCGGAGCCCGCCGAGCCGGAACCGGCGCCGGAGCCTGAGTACGACGACAGCGATGAAGACGCGGACGACAACGAGCCAACCTTCGAAGTACGCAACTTGCGTGACCCGAGTTTCGATGAAACCAAACCCGTCGCCAGCCTGAAACCAGCGCCACGACACATTGTCAGCACCGTTGAAGACGACGATGACGATGATGCGTTTGCCGACCTGCGTGACGAGTCGGTCGCCGTCGCACCGAAACCGGCAGCAAAACCCGTGATCTCGAACGTGCCACAGCACAGCGCCGTCCTGGCCGTGCAACTGGGCGCTCAGGACCAACTGCGTCGCCTGCCCCGCACGCGCCTCGAAGAATTGCTGAAACGCTATCGCGACTGCCTTGATCAGGCTGCTTCGCTCTACCAAAGCGAACTGCACACACTGAACGATGGCAGCACGCTGATGCTGTTCCACACCGAAGACAGTGGCGATGACTACCTGACCAACGCCATCTGCTGCGGTGAATTGCTGCGAGCCCTGGGCCATCAGTTGCAGATTGAAGTCGCGGACAGCGGCATCACCCTGCAATTGCAGTTGGGTCTGACGCTGGGTGAGGAGTTGTTCGGTATGAGCCAGATCGATTTGCTGCTGACCGAAACCGCTCAGGACGCCCTGGCCCTGTCGCAACACAGCCGCAACCTGCTGCTGGTGCAGCGCAAGATCGGTGACGACGTGCTGATTCGTCAGCGTGCACGGATTCGCCCTATTGCGAGCCCTGAGGGCGCTTGCTGTGTGGAGCGGTTGATGGAGCCCTATCCGTCGATGCTGGAACGGCAACTGGCGCGGATGCATGAGCGCCGGGCGTAAGCCCCGCTGTAAAGAAGCCCGCAGACAAGAGATTGTCTGCGGGCTTTTTATTGTCTGTTCCGACCCCATCGCGAGCAGGCTCGCTCCCACAGGGATCTTCTGTGGACACATCCTCTGTGAGCATCAGAGATCCCCTGTGGGAGCGAGCCTGCTCGCGAAGGGGCCTTCAGCAGCGCTACAGATATCCAACCTGCTGAAACAACAAAGCCCGCACAAGGCGGGCTTTGCTTTAGATCAGTCCAGGCTTAGAACCTGAACACTTCCATATCGGTCCGGATCGGCAAAGCCATCGGGATCTTCGGCTGTTTCTCTTGCTCGGCCGCCGGCGCGACAGGTTTTGCCGCAGGTTTACGCGGCGCGTCAGCAATCGCTGGCTGGTTGGCCAATGGCTTGAGCGCCACCGACAACTGCTCCGCCAGACGCTGCAACAACACACCTTGCGCCTGAACCTGCGCCGCTGTGCTGCCCGCGTGCTGTTCTTGCAGGTGAATGATGCGGTTATCGCGAACCTTTCCACGACGGTCGATCAATCGCCATTGCGCATCCAGGACTGCCGGTTGCGACACACCCGAGTCCAGGCGAGTAATCGTCAGCAGTACCTGAACATCCGGGGTAAAGCCCGCTGTGGCAGGCGCCAGCACAACGCGCTGACTGTCCAGTCGACCGGCTACCTGACGCAGCAACAGCTGATCAATGTCGGAAGACAGGCTGCCCGCCCAACGACCGTCGGTGGCAGCTTGCAGACTGCCATCGGGCTGTCGCTGCAACAGGGTTTCGCGTTGCAGGTAATCGGCAACCGTTACCGGGCCCAACAATACCGCCATGCCCGAGCTTTGCGCAGGCGCAACCGGGCTTCCGCTGTCCAGTTGATACAGCGACACCGGCTGGTGAACGCTGCAACCCGCAAGGCCTAGCAAGCCAGCGAGCATCAAAATAAAAGGAAGGCGCAGAGCAGTCATCGTCCCATCCAGGTGGCCGCCACAAGGCTAACCACAGTGAAAATACTCAATAAATATGAAGAACGCTCGACCACGCCGGCGCTTGAAAGGCCATATCATCCGTGAATATGCGTTCCGACTCCAGCGCCAAAGCGTCGATCTACGTGTTAAATCGCAGATCGACCGCTCTAGGACGCTTAATTATTGAGGTTTTCGACGAGCAGCGCATCCACCCTCTGAAAACCACGTGGCAACTTGTTACCACGACGCCCACGCTCACCTTTGTAGTGTTCGAGGTCGTCTGCTTTCAGTGACAAGGTACGTTTTCCGGCCTGCAACACCAAAGTGGCACCCTCCGGCAATACGGCGATGTCCGTCACATACTCTTCGCGATTGGCCACACGCTCACCGGTGATGCCGATGATCTTGTTGCCTTTGCCCTTACCTAATTGTGGCAGGTCGCTGATTTTGAAGATCAGCAAGCGACCTTCGGTTGTCACCGAAGCCAGCCAGTTGTTCTCGCGATCAGCCACCGGGCGCGGGAGAATGACTTTCGAGTTGCTCGGCAGGCTCAGCAGCGCCTTGCCGGCCTTGTTCTTGGCCTGGAAATCTTCACCTTTGACCACGAAACCATACCCGGCGTCGGAAGCGATCACGTACAGCGAATCGTCTTCCGGCATCAGCACGCATTCAAAACTCGCGCCCGGCGGAGGCGTCAGACGACCGGTCAACGGCTCGCCCTGGCCACGGGCCGATGGCAACGTGTGCGTCGCCACCGAATAACTGCGACCGGTGGAGTCGATAAACACCGCAAACTGGTTGGAGCGGCCGGCCGCCAAGGCCTTGAAACCGTCTCCGGCCTTGTAGGAAAGTCCAGTGGCGTCGATCTCATGCCCTTTGGCAGAGCGAACCCAGCCTTTTTCCGACAGCACAACCGTCACTTTCTCATTCGGCAGCAGATCGTGCTCGGTCAGGGCCTTGGCTTCGGCGCGCTCGACAATCGGCGAACGGCGATCGTCGCCATAGGTTTCGGCGTCCTTGATCAGCTCGGTGCGTACCAGCTTTTTCAGCTTGGCTTCGCTGCCCAGCAGGGCCTGCAGCTTGGCTTGCTCCTTGAGCAGCTCATCCTGCTCGGAACGCAGCTTCATTTCTTCCAGTCGCGCCAACTGACGCAAACGGGTGTCGAGAATGTATTCGGCCTGGATTTCACTCAGGGCGAAACGCGCGATCAGCGCCGCTTTTGGATGCTCCTCGGTTCGAATGATGTGAATCACTTCATCGAGGTTGAGGTAGGCAATCAATAAACCGTCCAACAGGTGCAAGCGACGCTCGACCTTATCGAGGCGGAATTGCAGGCGGCGACGCACGGTCTGCACCCGGAACTCCAGCCACTCGACCAGCAGCGCCCGCAGGTTTTTCAGCTGCGGCTTGCCGTCCAGACCAATGATGTTGATGTTGACCCGGTAGCTCGACTCCAGCTCGGTGCTGGCGAACAGATGCTGCATCAGCGCATCGTGGTCAAAGTTTTTCCGCGCACCCGGAATGATCACGATGCGGCATGGGTTTTCGTGGTCGGATTCGTCGCGCAGGTCAGCGATCTGCGGCGCCTTGGACGGTTTGGCCTGCATCATCGCCGCAATCTGTTCCAGCACCTTGGCACCCGATACCTGGTGCGGCAGCGCGGTGACGATAATGTCGCCGTCTTCGATGTGGTAGACGGCGCGCATACGCACCGAGCCCTTGCCGGTTTCGTAGATTTTCAGCAGGTCGGCGCGCGGGGTGATGATTTCCGCTTCGGTCGGGTAATCCGGGCCCTGGATGTGTTCAAAGAGCTGTTCGACCGTGGCTTTGGGCTCATCGAGCAAACGCACGCACGCCGTCGCGACTTCGCGCAGGTTGTGCGGCGGCACATCGGTGGCCATGCCCACGGCGATGCCGGTGGTGCCGTTAAGCAGGATGTTCGGCAAACGTGCCGGCAACACCAGCGGCTCGTCGAGGGTGCCGTCGAAGTTCGGGCCCCAGTCCGCAGTGCCCTGCCCCAATTCACTGAGCAGCACTTCGGAATAACGCGACAGCCGCGCTTCGGTGTAACGCATGGCGGCGAACGACTTGGGATCATCCGGCGCACCCCAGTTACCCTGACCGTCGACCAACGTGTAGCGATAGCTGAAAGGCTGGGCCATCAGGACCATGGCTTCGTAGCAGGCCGAATCGCCGTGCGGGTGGAACTTGCCGAGCACGTCACCGACGGTACGCGCCGATTTCTTGTGCTTGGAGTCGGCGTCCAGCCCCAACTCGCTCATCGCATAGATGATGCGTCGCTGTACCGGTTTCAGGCCGTCGCCGATATGCGGCAAGGCACGGTCCATGATCACGTACATGGAATAGTTGAGGTAGGCATTTTCGGTGAAGTCAGCCAGTGACCGGCGTTCTACACCGTCCAGGCTGAGATCAAGGGAGTCGCTCATGCGGGCCTCATTGGTTCGTTGTCTGGCGCAGCAGCATGGTGCCACCGCGCTGGGTAAATTCAAGTTTGTTCAGTGCGCTCATGCCGAGCAGCACCTGTTTGCCTTCCAGTCCTGGTGCAACCAGCGCGCGAACATCACGCAACACAATGTCGCCCAGTTGCAGCCGGTCGATGCGGGTTCGATAGCCCTCGCTCAGACCATTGGCCGTGCTCAGGGTCACCCCGAAGCCTTGTTCCAGTTTCAACCCCTTGGCCACACTGGCCGGAATTGACACATCCGTTGCTCCAGTATCGAGCATGAAGTCCACCGGGTGGCCGTTGATAGCACCGCTGACGACAAAATGCCCCTGGCGGTTGCTGACCAGCTTCACTTCGATAAACCCTTCACCCTGCTCCGAGGTGACGACGGCATTGGGGTTTTGCTGACGCGCCTCCCATTGCCCGAAAAACCGTGTCGCCAGAAATAACGCGGCGCACCAGGCCAATATCAGCATGACCCGCCCGACGCGTTTGCCCGGCGTTTGCTGGCTCACGGCTTGGCGCTCCAGCCACCTTCAGGCGCGGCGAAGCGCCAGACAACCGGGCGACTTTCGCCATCGGCACGGGCACCGTTGTTGTTATCGACACCGATCCACGCACCGTCTGCGTCCACGACCAATGCTTCTTCCAACCCATAGCTCTGTGGATAACGACGGTTTTCCTGCAACAACTCGGCCGCATACGACCAGCAGCGCTCGACTTTAGCCGTCTGCGGATCACGGCGACAAATCTGGTACGCGTTGCGCTCAAGGGTGAACAATTTGCCGTTGAACAACGACACGTCGGAAAAATCCCGGGGCACCGGTTTGGCCTTGGGAAATTGCGGTGGCTGCATTTCCATGCCCGCTTCGCTTAGCAGCACACAGCCACCTTCGCAGTCCCACACCGTTTGTTTGCGCTTGATCGTCAACAATCCACGGCTTTGACGCTCGGCAGCGAACCACATTTGATCACCCGCCGGATTGATCGCCAGGCCCTCAAACAGCGCATTGAATTGCAATAACATGCCACTGGCCCGTGCTTCGCGAACCAGCATCGGTGAGATTTTCAGCCAGGTCGCCGGCCCCGTCAGAGGGACTTGCAGGACCGCCGCATGGGCTTCGCTGACGATGTAGCGATTACCGGCGCTGTCGCAGGTAATGGCTTCGAAATCCAGATCACCGCCACGCACGAACGACGCCACCCAGGCGCGCGAGCGCAATCCCCAGGGCAAGCCACTGCCCGGTACCGCAGGCACACCGATGCCCACGGCTTCAGCCTGCCAGACCGTGTCGCGGGTATCGAGGCGATAGATTTGATCGTCGTCGCGATCGGATACCGCCCACAGGTCCTTGCCGCACTGGGCAAGTCCCGACAGATTGCCGCCGCGCATGCCGTCAACCGGATGCTCGGCTACCACGCGCAATTCTGGTGCCGGTTCAGCAAACGCCAGAACCGGGGCCAGAAGTAAACAACATGCCAGGGCAAAGCCACGCGGCATCAACCAAGAACCTCGGCCAGGTTGCCCTTGGATTCCAGCCAGGATTTGCGATCACCGGCGCGTTTCTTCGCCAGCAACATGTCCATCATTTCCGACGTTGCTTCGAAATCGTCCAGCGTCAACTGCACCAGACGCCGGGTATTCGGGTCCATGGTGGTTTCGCGCAGCTGTGGCGGGTTCATTTCACCCAGACCTTTGAATCGGGTGACCTGCGGCTTGCCGCGCTTTTTCTCGGCGACCAGACGATCCAGAATGCCATCGCGCTCGGCCTCGTCCAGGGCGTAGTAAATCTCTTTGCCCAAGTCGATGCGGTACAGCGGCGGCATGGCGACATAGACGTGACCGGCATCCACCAACGGGCGGAAATGCTGGACGAACAACGCACACAGCAACGTGGCGATGTGCAAACCGTCGGAGTCGGCGTCGGCGAGGATGCAGATTTTGCCGTAACGCAGCTGGGCGATGTCCGCCGAGCCCGGGTCGACACCGATGGCCACAGCAATGTTATGCACTTCCTGGCTGGCTAGCACTTCGCTGCCGTCGACTTCCCACGTGTTCAGAATCTTGCCGCGCAACGGCAGGATGGCCTGAAACTCTTTGTCCCTCGCTTGCTTGGCGGAACCGCCGGCGGAATCACCTTCCACCAGAAACAGCTCGGAACGCATCGGGTCCTGCCCGGCACAATCAGCCAGTTTGCCCGGCAGCGCCGGCCCGGCGGTGATGCGCTTGCGCTCGACCTTCTTGCTCGCCTTGAGGCGGCGGCCGGCGTTGTTGATCGCCAGCTCCGCCAGCAGCATGCCGGTTTCCGGGTTGGCATTGAGCCACAGGCTGAAAGCGTCCTTGACCACACCGGAAACAAAAGCCGCCGCTTCACGGGACGACAATCGTTCTTTGGTCTGGCCGGAGAATTGCGGCTCCTGCATTTTCATCGACAGCACGAAAGCGATGCGTTCCCAGACGTCTTCCGGCGCCAGCTTCACGCCACGCGGCAGCAGGCTGCGGAATTCGCAGAACTCGCGCATGGCATCGAGCAAGCCCTGGCGCAAACCGTTGACGTGCGTACCGCCCTGGGCCGTCGGGATCAGGTTGACGTAGCTTTCCTGCACCGCGTCGCCACCTTCCGGCAACCACAGCAGCGCCCAGTCGACCGCTTCTTTATTACCGGCCAGGCTGCCGCAGAACGGCTCGTCCGGCAGGCGTTCGAATTCGCTGACCGCGTCTACCAGATAGGAGCGCAGGCCGTCTTCGTAATGCCACTCGACTTTTTCACCGGTGGCCTTGTCTTCAAAACTGACCAGCAGCCCCGGGCACAGCACAGCCTTGGCCTTGAGCACGTGCTTGAGACGGCTGATGGAGAATTTCGGTGAATCGAAGTATTTCGGGTCCGGGGCGAAGAACACGCTGGTACCGGTATTGCGTTTACCGACCGTGCCGATCACTTCCAGCTCGGTTTTTTTGTAACCGTCGGCGAACGTCATCTGGTATTCGTTGCCGTCACGCTTTACGCGCACCCGGACTTCGGTCGACAAGGCGTTGACCACCGAAATACCCACCCCGTGCAGACCGCCGGAGAACTGGTAGTTCTTGTTGGAAAACTTGCCACCAGCATGAAGCTTGGTGAGGATCAGCTCGACCCCGGAAACGCCCTCTTCCGGGTGAATGTCCACCGGCATGCCACGGCCGTCGTCGCTGACTTCCAGGGAGTGGTCGGCGTGCAGGATGACCTGCACCGATGTCGCATGCCCGGCCAAGGCTTCGTCGACGCTGTTGTCGATGACTTCCTGGGCGAGGTGGTTCGGCCGACTGGTGTCGGTATACATGCCGGGGCGCTTGCGCACCGGGTCGAGGCCCGAGAGGACTTCGATGGCGTCTGCGTTATAAGAGCTAGCGCTGGGAGTGGCCATGGGGTCTCGTCGTCAAATGTTCGTGAAATAGAGGCGACGGCTCACAGTGCTGTGAAATCGATCGCCTGATACAAATCTGCGCCGATACCGGCAAAACTCAGCATTACCGGCAGCTGCGCGGCAAACCCCTGGAAACTATGGTCGCCGCCGGCCTGGATGCGCAAGGCACACGCCCGGTAATACTGCTGGGCCTGTCGATAGTCCAGCGTTTCGTCACCGGTCTGCAACCACACCTGATACCGCTGCGGGTCCTGGGGTGCCGGCACTTCCAGCTCGGCCAGGGCCGTCACGTGGTCGTGGGTCAACTCCCAAGCCTCATCGGTATACAGGTTTTTCTGCGTCCCCAGGAACCCGTCGAACATCCGGTGCGGACTGACGGCCGGGTTGATCAGCAAAGCCTTGAGGCCATGGCGCTCGGCCAAGAGAGTCGCATAGTAGCCGCCGAGTGAGCTGCCGACCAGCAGTGGCCGTTGCAGCTCGGCAATCGCCTGCTCCAGCTGACCGATGGCCTCGCGAGGGTGGTGATGCAAGGCTGGCACGCGCAACTGATCGCTCAAACCCAGACGGTCCATCACTTGCATCAACTGCGTGGCCTTTTTCGACGCAGGCGCGCTGTTGAAACCGTGGATATAAAGGATCGAACCGGACATTTGAGCTCCCTGTGCGTCGGGTAAAGAGGCGCAGTTTACAGGGACTCGGGGGGATCGGGGATATCCTCGGGATTCGTGGTGCCTTTGAGGGCGCCATCGCGAGCAGGCTCACTCCCACATTGGAATGCATGTCCCTGTAGGAGTGAGCCTGCTCGCGATGAACGATAACGCGGTCTAAAGGTTATGCCGGATCAACGGTATCCAGCACCCGATTCACCGCCAGTTCAGCCAGCATGACAATTTGCTGAAGCGCCATGACCGTATGCCGGTCCGGACCTTGCAGGCGCGCAGCGAAATCACTGGCCATCACACTCGCCGAAGCCAGTGACTCACAGGAATGGGCTAACAGGCTTTCTATGTCTATGTCGGGGGCGACCATAAACATCGTGCTGGATTTGCGAACAGTATCTGGAGGATTTGGTGTTGGTTTGAACATGGTTACACGTCAGTTCATTGATATGGAGCCACCCCCAATTGCCGCGATGCAATGTAAGGGTGGCAGCTGTACGCGGGTTCGCGGACCGAGAACTGAGAATCGGCATACCCGAAGGTATCCCACGCACAGCCGCCATGAAACAAAACGACAGGCACTCAAAAGTGCTGTTGTAAGGCGCGGCGATTATGCCTCAGTTCAGTGGGCCGCGAAGCCCGGACGCTGAATGTATCAGCGACAGAGCAAAGGCTAGTGAAGCCACGTCCGACGGGCAACCTGAAAAGATCGTGGGAAGGTTCCGAAATTTCTGCTGACCATTAAACAGTGTCGTCGGTGAGGACGCCTTCGCTGGCAAGCCAGCTCCTACAGGGGAATGGTGTGCATCTGCTGGAAATTGGTCGGCTGTCAGGCCGCCATCGCTGGCAAGCCAGCTCCTACAATAGATCGGTGTACACCCGCCGCTCTTCACCACTCAACAGGCCGAGCGTTAGCTCGCCTGCAGCTCTTGATCTTGATCCACCCGCCCCTTCGGGAGGCTGAGTGGAGGTGTGCATCCGGGGAGTGGCGCGCAGCGCCGTTCGACGCAGTCGAACACGCTGCATGTAGGTCGAAGCGAAGCCGACCGGAGGGCAGTGTCCCCGGATGGATACCGGAGCGAAGGAACGCCGAGCCTTGGCGAGGGGCCGGACGCTCGGGGCGAGACCTTTTGGTTCCTTTTGGGGCGTTTGCCAAAAGGGACTCGCTGTAAGAGCGAAACCATTAGCGGCCGTTACCGCAGAAACGGATATGCACCCAAAAACTCAGTAACCGTTGGAGCTGTAATCAACCTGAAAATCAAACCCGGTGACCCGTTCGACACCGGTTTCGATCCGCCCATCGGGCAACAACCGCAACCAGCGATACCCCGGCGCCTGCTCCCCGACCTTGAAATCATCGCTGCCCGGCTCGAACTGAATGCAGGTCGAAGGCGAGGCAATCAGGCGCACGCCGTTGCGCACCTGATCAATCTCCTGATGCACATGCCCCCATAAAACCGCCCGCACCTGCGGAAAACGATCGAGTACCGCAAACAGCGCCTCAGGGTTGCGCAACCCTATCGGCTCCATCCACGCACAGCCAATCGACACCGGATGATGGTGAAAACACACCAGATGATGCCGCTCCGGTGCCTCACTCAGTGACCGAGCCAACAACTGCAACTGCTCATCCTGCAAATACCCCGGCACCGAACCCGGCACGGCGGAATCGAGCAACGTGACCCGCCAGTTACCGACATCCACCACCGATTCCAGCATTGCGCTCTGCACTGCTGCCTCGGCCATGACCTGTGGCTCATCGTGATTGCCGGGAATCCAGCGCGCCGGCGCATCGAGCTGACGGGTCAGTTCGCGGAACTGCTGGTAGGACTCCAGCGTCCCGTCCTGAGACAGGTCGCCACTGGCGATGACCAAGTCGATGTGCGGCTGCTGAAGCTGCACCAACTCGATGACTTTTTGCAGGCTGTCCCGGGTGTTCATGCCCAGCAACGTCCCGCCCGCTTGCGCAAACAGATGACTGTCGGAGAGTTGCACCAGCAACGCCGGATCGGCGGTGGTCAATGTGGATACGCTCGGCAAGGCGTTCTCCCAGGACTGAATCACGGGTGTGGATGGGTGCTGCAATTATGCTGGGGGACGCTCAAAAGGGGAAATCTGTGAACCAGACACAGTTCACAACTAGCGCCCTATCCCCCAAATATGCTCTTTTTTTGGCGAGTGGTCATTGTCGCCAGGCAAGGCGCCGCGACGACTCATAGCTAGCTATGGGGAGGAGCGGCAACGCAGCATGGTGACAATGAACACCGCCAAAAATGAGCATATTTGGGAGATAGGGCGCTCAACGCACAACGGCGTACTCGTGTCCGCAGGCCAGGCAATGGCTCAGCCATTCGCCCAGAAACATGTTCAGCTGGGCCTTTTCGTCCGGCTGATGCATCGACGCATTCGGGTAAGGATAGATGCCGCGAAAACGCCGTGCATGTTCAGCACTGACGACTTCGGCCATGCAGGCGTCGTGATAGACCTGCACTTCCAGCTGCGGTATTGGCAGCCAGGGCAGGCTGTGTTCCTGGCGCACTAGCAGGGTCGTGGTGTACGGACAGACCTGCAACACTTCCAGCGCCAGCACGCCGAGCATCTGTTCGCCGTGGGTGACGGCAATGCGCCGCGCCGCCGGCTCGTCGCGCATGTCTGGCAGCAGTCGCATCAAGCGCGCGTAGTTCGCCTCGCAGGAAGCTTGCAGCCCCGCAAGGTCCACCCTATAACGATCGCGCAGCTTGTTTACGACCATAACCCCCTCACTTCAGCGCGGTTTAAAGCTAACCATTGCAAGGCAATGATGCTGGCCGCGTTGGCAATTCGTCCGTCACGTACGGCTTGCAAGGCATCTTCGAACGCCCAGACCGTGACGCGGATATCTTCAGCTTCTTCCTCCAGCCCATGCAGGCCACCAACCCCGTTCGTGTCGCAACGCCCCAGGAACAAGTGCACGAATTCATTGCTGCCGCCCGGCGACGGGAAATATTTGATCATCGGCCAGAGCGCCCCGAACACAAGCCCAGCTTCCTCCTGCCCTTCGCGGTGAGCAACTTCTTCCGGCACTTCTTCCTTGTCGATCAGACCAGCGACCAGTTCGATCAGCCAAGGGTTGTCGGTCTTGCCCATGGCACCGACACGAAATTGCTCGATCAGCACCACTTCGTCGCGCTGCGGGTCGTAAGGCAGCACACACACTGCATCGTGGCGCACGAACACTTCACGATTGATCTCGCGACTCATACCACCCGCGAACAGTTCGTGGCGCAAGTGCACGCGGTCGAGCTTATAAAAGCCCTCGTAGCACTTTTCGCGCCGAACGATATCAACGGCGGTCGGAATGGCGTTGGCAAAATCAGTCATGACTATCCTCTTTACTGCAAATCCATTACGAGGCTCCTTTTTGTTACTTGCAACCTCGACTTCGCGCCATCCTAACGCGCCTGCGACATTTGATGCAGCCCCTTTCCCGTCAGCGGGATAGACGGTGAGGGCGAAACCAACTCTAATTAGCTTAGTGGCGAACTGACTGCTTCGTTGATAGTCGAAGCGGATAACTTTTTTGCCTTCCCCTGTTTTGCAAAGGACGCCCATGTCGCTTTTTAAAATCGCCTCCGTGGCCGCTATCGCCCTGACGCTGGGCGCCTGCCAGAGCCTGTTTCAGCCCAGCTACCGGGCACCACTGGAAACCACCCGCGACGCCACCGAAACCCTGAAACCGGGTTGCACCACATCCGAATGCCCGCTGGTGAACATCGATACAGTGCACTTTCCTGCCGAACCCGCGCTGGACGGCATCGTCGAAAAACGCCTGCTGCAATTGACCCGCACCTCACCGGACGCCCCAGTGGCACCCACGCTGACGGCCTATCGTGACGAATTTTTGCGCACCGCCAGTCCGCGTTCCAGCAGCTACCTGCAAGCCAAAGTACGTGAACAGCATGACGGCTTGGTGATCGTCGAATTTTCCAGCTACCTGGACACCGGCGGCGCTCATGGCACACCGGGCCGCGGTTTTATCAACTATTCACGCCAGCAACACAAAGTGTTGACGCTGTCGGACATGCTGATTCCAGGTCAGGAAGAAGCGTTCTGGAAGGCGGCGCAAGTCGCGCACAACAGCTGGCTGATCAGCACCAAGCTCGATCAGGAACCGGAGTTCGTGAAGAGCTGGCCGTTCCAGAAAACCCAGAACGTGGCGCTGACCTACGGCGGGGTGATCCTCAAGTACGAAACCAGCACCATCGCGCCTTACGCGCTGGGCCATATCGAACTGAAGATCCCTTACCCACGTTTGAACGGCATCATCAAGCCCGAGCTGTTTCCCGGCCGTAGCTGAAGGCCCGACCCAGCACCAACTGCAGCAGCCCTGCCAGAATCAACGACGGCAGGGTTGCGCCGATGTCCGGATACAGATTGGCCAACAAATGATAGGTGCTCACCCCACCCAACCAGGCGAGCAATGCCGGCCAGCGCAACGCGGCTGACGCCACTTGAGCCGAACGTTTGCGCAAGATGAAGTGATCCACCAGCACCACGCCGAACAGCGGCGCAAACACCGAACCGATCAACAGCAGGAAGTTCTGGTACTGGGCCAGCGGTGCCAGGCACGCGATCAGTGTGCAGATCACGCCGATGGCCAGCGCCAGATGCTCGACTTTCAAGCGCAACAAAATTCCGCTGGAAACGGCGGCCGAGTGAATATCGGCGAAGGCATTTTCCGACTCGTCCAACAGGATCAGCAGCAGCGGAATGCCCAGACCGGCACCGGCCAGCGCCAGCAACAAGGCATTCACTTCACCGCTCGGCGCGAACGCCAGGGTGTAAGCCACGCCCAGGCTCATCAGCCAGAAATTACCGATGAAGAAGCCCAGCGCCGTACCACCGAAGACGTTTTTCGCACGCTTGCCGAAACGCGAATAGTCGGCGATCAGCGGCAGCCAGGACAGCGGCATCGCGATGGCAATGTCGAAACCCACGGCAAACGGCATCGAACCATCACCGGCCTGCGCCCACAACGCGGCCAGATCGGCTTTGGCAAACAGGTTCCAGGTCAGCCAGATGCACGCAGCCAGCAACAACCAGATGCCCCACTTGCGCAGGATTTGCCGCACGAATGTCAGGGGACCGCTGACGGCAAGCAAGGTCGCCAAACCACCGAAGAAAATTGTCCAGAGCAGCGGATTCGACAGCAGGCTGCCTTCGCTAAATGCCCGCGCGCCCAACAGGCTGGCAGCGTCGCGCATGACTATGATTTCGAACGAGCCCCAACCGATCAGTTGCAGCAGGTTCAGCACGGCCGGCAAGCTCGCGCCACGTTTGCCGAGGCTGAGTTTGAGTGCGGCCATCGACGACAGACCGGTGTCGCTGCCGATCACGCCGACGGCGGCCAGCAGCAAAACGCCGACCAGGGTGCCGAGGAAGATCGCCAGCAACGAACCGGACAGGCCCAAGCCTGGCGCGAGCAGTGCGCCAGTCTGCAGCACCATCAGGCCGATGCCGAGGGAGAACCACAGGGAAAACAGATCGCGACCGCCGAAGACACGTTTGTCGGTCGGCACCGCGATGTCTGGTGAATAAGTACTCGGTTGAATGCTCAAGGGTGTTATCTCAGAGGGACATTTGTTGTTGTGTAGACCTTCACTTTCTGTAGGAGCGAGGCTTGCCCGCGATGGCGATCTCACGAGCGCTATCGCGGGCAAGCCTGCTCCTACAAAAGCTACGCCAGCCTGGAAGGACTGGCGCGGGATCGATCAAACCTTCTTGTACAGCTGACTGCCTTCCTGCTTGAACCGTTCAGCCTGATCCGCCAATCCCTGGGCGACCTCGGCATCCACGGTTTCGATCCGCTGGTTGGCCGCGTATTCACGGACTTCCTGAGTGATCTTCATCGAGCAGAATTTCGGCCCGCACATGGAGCAGAAGTGCGCGACCTTGGCCGAATCCTTCGGCAGGGTTTCATCGTGATACGAACGGGCGGTGTCCGGATCCAGACCGAGGTTGAACTGGTCTTCCCAACGGAATTCGAACCGCGCCTTGCTCAAGGCATTGTCGCGAATCTGCGCGCCCGGATGCCCTTTGGCCAGATCCGCGGCATGCGCGGCGATCTTGTAGGTGATGATCCCGGTCTTCACGTCATCCTTGTTCGGCAGGCCCAAGTGCTCCTTCGGCGTCACGTAGCAGAGCATGGCGCAACCGAACCAGCCGATCATCGCCGCGCCGATCCCGGATGTGATGTGGTCGTAACCCGGTGCAATGTCGGTGGTCAGCGGGCCGAGGGTGTAGAACGGCGCTTCGTCACAGCATTCCAGCTGCTTGTCCATGTTCTCTTTGATCAACTGCATCGGCACGTGACCCGGGCCTTCGATCATGCACTGCACGTCGTGTTTCCAGGCGATCTTGGTCAGCTCGCCGAGGGTTTCCAGCTCGCCGAATTGTGCGGCGTCGTTGGCGTCGGCAATCGAGCCCGGACGCAGGCCATCACCCAGCGAGAAGCTGACATCATAGGCCTTCATGATTTCGCAGATGTCTTCGAAATGGGTGTAGAGGAAGTTTTCCTTGTGATGCGCCAGGCACCACTTGGCCATGATCGAGCCGCCACGGGAAACGATACCGGTCACGCGTTTGGCGGTCAGCGGCACGTAACGCAGCAACACGCCGGCATGGATGGTGAAGTAGTCGACGCCCTGCTCGGCCTGCTCGATCAGCGTGTCGCGGAACAGCTCCCAGGTCAGATCTTCGGCAGCGCCACCGACTTTTTCCAGGGCCTGGTAAATCGGTACCGTACCGATTGGCACTGGCGAGTTACGGATGATCCACTCGCGGGTTTCGTGAATGTGTTTGCCGGTGGACAAGTCCATGACCGTGTCCGAACCCCAGCGAATGCCCCAGGTCAGCTTCGCCACTTCTTCTTCGATGGACGAACCCAGGGCACTGTTGCCGATGTTGCCGTTGATCTTCACCAGGAAGTTACGGCCGATGATCATCGGTTCCAGTTCGGTGTGGTTGATGTTGGCCGGAATGATTGCGCGACCGCGGGCGATCTCGTCACGGACGAATTCGGGGGTGATGATTTTCGGCACGCTGGCGCCGAAGCTGTGGCCGGCGTGTTGCTGGTCCAGCAGCCCGGCGGCGCGGGCCACTTCCAGTTTCATGTTTTCGCGGATGGCGACGTATTCCATCTCGGCGGTGATGATGCCTTTGCGGGCGTAGTGCATCTGGCTGACGTTAGCCCCGGCCTTGGCGCGGCGCGGATTGTTGACGTGGGCGAAGCGCAGTTTGGTCAGCTCGGCATCAGCAAGGCGCTCCTGGCCGAAGTTCGAACTCAAGCCAGGCAGGCGTTCGGTGTCGCCACGGGACTCGATCCACGGTGAACGCACATCGGCCAGGCCTTTGCGCACGTCGATGATGACATTGGGGTCGGTGTACGGGCCCGAGGTGTCGTACACAACCACCGGCGCATTGATCTCGCCGCCGAAATCGGTCGGAGTCACATCCAGGCTGATTTCGCGCATAGGCACGAGGATGTCCGGACGTGAGCCCTGAACATAGATTTTTTGCGAGCGGGTAAACGGCTGAACCGACTGTTGATCGACTTGGGCCGAATCACTCAGGTTCGTCGTATTTTTTAGTTTTATCGTCATCACGGGCTCTCCAGACAGCATCCAGGCAGTGGGATTTTGTCGGAGTGAACCTGTAACGAATGGACGCAGCCAATCAGCCATAACGGCACTGTTGGTGCTGTGCTCAGTGCTCGAGGGGTGTTCGATTGTCGAACAACATCCCGGACGAAGCACAAGAGGACTCGCCGGGTGACGAGAAATCTTGTTCCCTACGCAGGCGCTAACCTGATCAGGTTCAACGGGATCCGAAATTATTCGATCTCAGCCTCATAGCAAGGCACCCCGACAAGAACCCGGCCAGTCTAGACACAACTGGCAGAGAACGCCAATACCGCTGCAAACACCATGATGAATGGCGCATTCCGGATTGTTCACGCCCTCTTGCACAACTACACTCGCTACGCCAAGCCACGCATTGACGTGGTACGTGCCGCGCCTTAGCCTTGGCGCTCAAATTATTTGTGTAATATTAATTCTAGGGAACGCCTATGCTGCGCAAACTCTCACTGGCCATTGCCGTGTCTTGTGCGTCCAATGGAATGGCCTGGGCAGCAGAAGCGCCCGTATCAAACAAAAACGATCTGGTCAGCGTCTACCAGGAAGCGAAGGCCAACAACGCCGACCTCGCGGCGGCCATTGCTCAATACGGCGCACAGAAAGAAGTCGTGCCCCAGGCCCGTGCCGGCCTGCTGCCCAATCTTTCGGGCGGTGCCGAACTGGCTAACGTGCGCACCTCGATCGATCAGCCTTCGTCGACGGCCAATCGCGCTGCAAATTCGTATCAGGCCACCCTGGCGCAGCCGCTGTTCCGTGCCGATCGCTGGTTCCAGTTTCAGGCCGCCAAGGACGTCAACGAACAGGCCGCCCTGCAACTCTCGGCCACCGAGCAAAACCTGATCCTGCAGACCGCTGAAAATTACTTCAACGTGCTGCGCACCCAGGACAACCTGGCGTCGACCAAGGCCGAAGAAGCGGCGTTCAAACGCCAGCTCGACCAGTCCAACGAACGTTTCGATGTCGGCTTGTCGGACAAGACCGACGTGCTCAACTCTCAAGCCAGCTACGACACCGCACGCGCCAACCGGATCGTTGCACAGCGCCAGGTAGATGACGCGTTTGAAGCACTGATCACTCTGACCAACCGTCAGTACAATTCGATTTGGGGCGTCACCCATAGCCTGCCGATCTTGCCACCGTCTCCGAACGACGCCAAAGCCTGGGTCGATACGGCGGCCAGACAGAACCTGAATTTGCTGGCCAGCAACTACGCGGTCAGTGCCGCCGAAGAAACCCTCAAGCAGCGCAAGGCCGGCCACTTACCGACCGTCGACGCCGTGGCGAAATATGAAAAAGGCGACAACGACGCGCTGGGGTTCAGCAACCCGAACAACCTTCCTCAGGCGTACGGTGGCAACGTCGAGCAAACGACGCTGGCCCTGCAACTGAGCATCCCGATCTACAGCGGTGGCCTGACCACCTCCCAGGTGCGCCAGTCGTATGCACAGCTGGACCAGACCGAGCAGCAACGCGAAGCGCTGCGTCGGCAGATCGTGGAAAGTACCCGCAATCTACACCGCGCAGTGAACACTGACGTTGATCAGGTTTCGGCGCGCAAGCAATCGATCATCTCCAACCAGAGTGCGGTAGAAGCGACCGAAATCGGTTATCAGGTGGGGACACGCAACATCGTCGACGTCCTGGATGCGCAGCGTTCGCTGTACACCTCGGTACGCGACTACAACAACACCCGCTACGACTACATCCTCGACAACCTGCGCCTCAAACAGCAGGCCGGCACACTGAGCCCGGGGGATCTGGAAGACCTGAAGCGTTATCTCAAGGCCGACTACAACCCCGACAAGGACTTCCTGCCACCGGGCCTGGCGAAGGCAGCGGAAGAGCAATTAAAAGCAAGACCTCCGCAGTAACAGGTCATCACTGTGGTGAGGGGGCTAACCCTCTCACCACATTTATTAGCGATCGATCAACCGCCCCAGCCCATCCAGCAACCGCTGCAACGCCCCTTGATTGGTGCGCATCACCTTAAGCCCCGCCTCTGCCATCCGCTGCGCATCGCGCGGCAACTCGAACAGCCGCTGCACCGCCAGCGCCAGGCCTTCGGCATCCTCCACTTCCTGCAACGCCCCGGCACTGCGCAATTGCGCGGCGATTTCGAGGAAGTTGAACAGGTGCGGGCCGCTCAGGACTGGCTTGGCCAGCGCGGCCGGTTCCAGCAGGTTATGCCCGCCGTTCGGCATCAGGCTGCCCCCCACAAAAGCGCTGTCGGCCAAGGCGTAGAGAAACAGCAACTCGCCCATGGTGTCCCCCACCAGAACCGAGGTGGCCGAGGTCACTGGCTCTCCTGTAGAACGACGCAGTGTGGCAAAACCCTGTTGCTGACACAGTTCGAACACCGGGTTGAAACGCTCTGGATGGCGCGGCACCAGAATCAGCAACGCATCGGGATGATTGACCAGCAACTGACGATGGGCCGCGAGGACCACTTCGTCTTCGCCTTCATGGGTACTGGCGGCGATCCACACCGGTCGTTCAAGCGCCTGCCACTGAGTGCGCAGTTCGGCGGCACGTTGCAGCAGTTGCGGGTCGATGGTCAGGTCGAACTTGATTGAGCCGGTGACCTCTACGGTTTCAGGACGCGCACCCAACTCTTGGAAGCGCTGGGCTTCGGCCTCGGTCTGTACCGCGAACAGGCTCATCTCGGCGAGCATCGGCTGCGTCAGTTTGCTGAAGCGACCATAGCCCTTGGCCGAGCGTTCGGACAGCCGCGCATTGGCCAGTGCCACGGGAATCCCGCGCCTGGCACATTGGTGAATGTGGTTGGGCCAGAGTTCGGTTTCCATGATCACCGCCAGGGTTGGCCGGACCCGATCCAGGAAGCGCGCAGCGGCGCATGGCAAATCGTAGGGCAAGTAGCAGTGCTGAATGCGCGGCTCATTGGCGAACAAGGCCAGGATGCGCTCGGACCCGGTCGGGGTCATGCAGGTCACGGTAATCGGCAACTGTGGATAACGTTGCAGCAAGGCGCGAATCATCGGCGCTGCGGCAATGCTTTCGCCCACCGACACCGCGTGCACCCAGATACCGCCCGGCGTCATCACCGGCAGTCCGACGGAGAAACGCTCGCCAATACGCTTGGCGTACGCCGGCGCCTTACGCGCCCGCAGCCACAGCCGAATCGCTACCAGTGGCAGCCCCAGGTAAAACAGCGCGGTATAGAGAGTTCTATTCATGGCGGCGGAGTTTATCGGCTTTTCTCGCCGATCGCCTGCAAGTGCACGGCAAAACGTTCCGCCAGCCAGCGAGCCGCCGGGCCCAGCGGTTCATCACGACGCCATACCAACTCCACCACCAGCGCCGGCGGGGTCCATTCGCTGACCAGTTCAACCATCAAGTCCTGATACGCCGGGTATTGCACCACATGCCGTGGCAACCAGGCCCAACCGAGGCCGCGCACCAGCCATTCGGCCATCACGTAGAAGCTGTCCGCGCGCCAGACTTGTGGGCTGGCCGGTTCGCTACCGGGATAGACGCTGGACTGTGTGGACATCAGCAACTGGCGATGCTGCGCCAGAGCCTGACAATCGACGTGTGCCTGTTTCGCCAGTGGATGCCCGACGCCGCACACCGTGACCATCTCGACGCGCCCCAGCACTCGCCGCTCAAGGGCCTCGGGGATTTGGTCGTGATAAAACAGCAATCCCAGATCGGCCCGGCGCTCCACCAGCTTGCGCGCCACATCGCCTTGGGCGGCGCTGGTCAGTTGCACTTCGAGGCTGGGAAATTTTTCGGCCAGGGCTTCGAAGCTTTCGATGATCGGCTGATAGGGCATGGCCTCATCCTGTGCCACGCGCAGACGAGCTTCCTGGCCGCGCATCATGGCCAGCGCGCGGCCATTGAGGCGCTCACACTGACGCAACACTTCCCGCGCCTCTTCCAGCAATGCGTTGCCGGCCTCGGTGAGTTTCGGCTGACGGCCACTGCTGCGGTCGAACAGGCTCACGCCCAAGTCTTCTTCCAGCAGTGCAATCGAACTGCTGACCGCCGACTGCGCCTTGCGCTGATTGCGCGCCACGGCAGAAAAAGAACGCTGCTCCGCTACGCTGACAAACAACCGCAGTTGCTCAAGATCCCATTGCATAGGCCAACCCATCTTCATGGCAGATAGGTAATGACTTTACCGCATCTGAAGAGTCTCTAAAATGCCAACCTCAGAAAGCAACACTTCACACGAGGATGCCCCCATGACCGCTTACTACTACTTGGCCATCGCCATCTGCGCCGAAGTGATCGCGACCGTTTCGATGAAAGCCGTCAAAGGTTTCAGCACCCCGCTGCCGCTGATTCTGGTGATTGTCGGCTACGGCATTGCCTTCTGGATGCTGACCCTGGTGGTGCGCAGCGTTCCGGTCGGCGTCGCTTACGCGGTGTGGGCCGGCATGGGCATCGTGATGGTCAGCGTCGCGGCGCTATTTATCTATGGGCAGAGGCTGGATGTGCCGGCGATGCTGGGGATGGCGTTGATTGTGCTGGGCGTTGTGGTGATCCAGCTGTTCTCCAAAACCGCAGGCCATTAGGCCCAAACCACAATCCATTGTGGGAGCGAGCCTGCTCGCGATAGCGTCATGCCCGTCGACATCTATGCAAGCTGACACACCGCTATCGCGAGCAGGCTCACTCCTACAGGTTTGCATCCCTCCAGTTGATCACCGACAAGTCCCCTTTTCTTCGAGTCTGTATACTGCGCCCTCGTCTTGAACACTGAGGTCGCCGCATGCCATCCGTTATTTCCACCGACGTTCTGATTGTCGGCGCTGGTGTCGCCGGCCTCTGGCTGAATGCGCGTCTGCGCCGCCAGGGTTTTTCGACCGTGCTGGTGGAAAGCGCCAGCCTCGGCGGCGGGCAGAGTGTGAAGTCCCAGGGCATCATTCACGGCGGCGCCAAGTACGCGTTGCATGGCGCCCTGACCGGGGCGTCGGAAGCCATTGCCGACATGCCCCGCCGCTGGCGTGCAGCGCTGGCGGGCGATGGCGAACTGGACCTGTCCGGCGTGCGCCTGCTGTCCGAAGCCCACTACCTCTGGTCCCCCGGCACGCTCGCCGGCAACCTCACCAGTTTCTTCGCCAGCAAGGCCGTGCGCGGCCGAGTCGATCAGGTCAAGGGCGAGCAACTGCCACCGGCCCTGCAAGACAAACGCTTCAAGGGCAAGGTCTATCGCTTGGCAGAATTGGTGGTCGATGTGCCAAGTCTGATCCAGCGCCTGGCCGATCTGGCCGGAGATGGCCTGCTCGCCGGACAGAAGATCGAACCGCTACTGGAAGGCAACGCTCTGGTCGGCCTCAAGGTCGATGAACGCGAGATTCGTGCCCAGCGCATTGTCCTGAGCGCCGGCGCCGGTACGGCGGCGTTACTCGAAGCGTTGGGGCTGAGTCAGCCCGCCATGCAGCGCCGGCCGTTGCACATGATCATCGCCAAAGGCCCGGGCCTTAAACCGTTGTACGCCCATTGCCTGGGTGGCGGCACCAAACCGCGCCTGACCGTGACCACTCACCCGGCGGCCGATGGCCTGTGGGTCTGGTACATGGGGGGCGATATCGCCGAAGCCGAAGGCGTTGCTCGAGAACCCGCTGAGCAAATCGCTACGGCCCAGCAAGAGCTCGGACAATTACTGCCATGGATCGACCTGAGCACCGCGCAATGGGCCACCTTGCGTGTGGACCGCGCCGAGCCGCTGCAATCGGGGCTCACCCGCCCCGACAACGCCTTTCTCGCCGAACAAGGTCGCTTGATGGTGGGCTGGCCGACCAAACTGGCACTGGCGCCGGACTTCGCCGACCGGGTCATCGCCAGCCTGACGCGCGACGGCATCCAGCCAAGCCAGACTGAGCCGCTGCCGCCGCTGCCAAAACCACCGATGGGCGTTCCGGCCTGGGATCAACTGCTGCCATGAGCCAACCAACCCTGCACGAACTGCACCGCCCGCTGGGCAGCACCGGCCTGCTGGTTTCACCGCTGGGCCTGGGCACGGTCAAACTCGGCCGCGACCAAGGCGTGAAATACCCCAACGGCTTCCAGATTCCCGACGACGACGATGCGCGCAGGCTGCTCAAACTCGCGCGCGACATGGGCATCAACCTGATCGACACCGCACCGGCCTATGGCTGCAGTGAAGAACGTCTCGGCCCACTGTTGCGTGGCCAGCGCCAGGACTGGGTGATTGTCAGCAAGGTCGGCGAAGAGTTTACCGACGGCCAATCGAGCCATGACTTCAGCGCCGCCCACACTCGACTGTCGGTGGAGCGCAGCCTGCAACGCCTGGAAACCGATTTTATCGACCTGGTGCTGGTGCACTCCGACGGCAACGATCTGGCGATCCTCAATGACAGCGAGGTCTACGCGACCCTCGCCAAGCTCAAGGCCGAAGGCAAGATTCGCGGCTTCGGTTTTTCCGGTAAAACCGTCGAGGGTGGTTTGAAGGCTCTGGAGCAAGGTGATTGCGCCATGGTCACCTACAATCTGAACGAGCAGAACGAGAAGCCCGTCATTGACTATGCTGCTGCTCACGGCAAAGCCATCCTGGTCAAAAAAGCCCTCGCCAGTGGTCATGTGTGCCTGAGTCCAGGCGTGGACCCGGTGCGCGCCAGCTTCGAATTGTTGTTTGAACATCCGGGTGTTGCCAGTGCTATTGTCGGGACCATTAATCCGCTGCACCTCGCCCACAACGTTGCGACCGTTGCCCAGGTCCTCCGTAGAAACTGATGCCGCCCACGCGGCCTTAAGCAGGAGCCGACATGCCGCGTACGCTCATTAGAAAGAACCCGAGCAACTTCAAGACCCTGCCGTTGTACGTCGAAGCGACTCCCGAAGGCTTGAGCTATCAGAGCGTCGGGATGCCGCTCAATTTCTCCCAGACCCTGCAACGTCGCCGCCCCGTGACGGTGGCTAACACCGAGCGGTTTGCGCTGGAACTGGCCAATCTTGGCGTCTCGGTGCGCCTGACCCTGCATTGGCAGAACCGCGATTACTGGGTGCTGGTGCGTCAGCGTCGGCAAGACCGTGGCGACGTGGTGCTCAAGCTGATCTCCGGCTACGTACCGGCCCATGAGCTGAACCTGCCGTTGCACACCGCGATCCAGGAAATTGCTGAGGAATGCCTGCTGGAAACCCCGGAAGGCTGGCTCGGCGGGCGTTTCAACGACACATGGCTGCCGGCACCCTACGCCAGCGCCCTGCATTACCGCGAGGCGCTGCCGTTTCGCCTGACGCCGTTGTCCGGTTCGGCGCGGCCGGTGCGCTGCGCCAAGCTTCAGTTGATCGAACGGCCGCGCGCTTACGTGCATCTGCCCACCGCGTCGTTGCAATTGATCTATGACTTGCGCCTGGACGTGCCTAAAGAAGCCAAATCCCTGAGCCTGTTTCATGTCGATGAGCGACTGGAAGGCGATCAACTGGTCGCCCGGCTCGACCGCAAGCGCCCCGATTTATACCTGATGCCATTGCAGGACGGTCAGCCGATGGCCGAGCTCTATACCTTGAAGAAAGATCAACTGTACCCGGCGAGTACTCGTGGCTTGTTTCTGGCGGAGAGCTTTGCCCGGCAGGAAGGCTGGGTAGTGCGTGATGAGCGGATTCGCTGGAAGGATTGGGTGAGGCAACAGGGCTTGAGCCCACCGGGGAAAGATTCAGGTTTGGCGCGGTTGCGTGGGAAGGCGAAGCAATTGCTGAAGAGAATCGTACCGCGTAAAAAAGTCAGCTCTTAAAGCAAAAGGTCAAAAGATCGCAGCCTCGTTTCACTCGACAGCTCCTACAGGGAATCGCATTTCAATGTAGGAGCTGTCGAGTGAAACGAGGCTGCGATCTTTTAGGCTTCACTCGGATTGGCGGATTTTCTCGACAATCGCAGTAGTCGAGCTGTTTTCCACCAGCCCCAGCACTTTCACCGTGCCGCCGTAAGCAGTCACGATGTCTGCGCCGACCACTTGGTCAATCCCATAATCGCCACCCTTGACCAACACGTCCGGCTTGACCGCACGCAGCAGGTTTTCCGGGGTGCCTTCAGGGAAGCTGATCACCCAATCCACTGCGCCCAAACCGGCCAATACCGCCATTCGACGGTCAACGCTGTTGATTGGACGACCCGGACCCTTCAAGCGGCTGACCGAAGCATCGTCGTTGACTGCAACGATCAGACGATCGCCCTGGGCCCGTGCCTGCTCAAGGTAGGTCACGTGGCCGGCATGCAGAATGTCGAAGCAGCCATTGGTGAAGACGATCTTCTCTTTGTGCGCACGCGCATCGTCGACCGCCAGCAATAGCTGCTCTAGGCCCAACACGCCGCGCTCCGACCCTTCTGCACGCTGGATGGCGCGGCGCAGTTCCGGCGCGCTGATGGCCGCCGTACCGAGTTTGCCGACCACGATGCCCGCCGCCAGGTTGGCCAGGGCCACCGCGTGCGGCAATTCTTCGCCCGCCGCAATAGCGGCTGCCAGGGTAGAAATCACGGTATCACCGGCACCGGTCACGTCGAACACTTCACGGGCGCGGGCCGGCAAGTGCAGCGCCGGGTGATCAGGGCGCAGCAACGTCATGCCGTGTTCGCCACGGGTCACCAGCAAGGCGCCGAGGTCGAGGTCGTGCATCAGCTGCGCGCCCTTGCTCACCAGCTCGTGCTCATCGGCGCAACCACCGACGATGGTTTCGAACTCGTTGAGGTTCGGGGTGATCAGGCTTGCGCCACGGTAGATCGAAAAATCCTTGCCCTTGGGATCCGCCAGCACCGGAATACCACGGGCACGTGCGGCCTGGATCAGCACCTGATGGTTTTTCAGTGCGCCTTTGCCGTAGTCGGACAGCACCAGCACCTTGATGCCTTCGAGCAATTCATCGACTTGCTCGCCAAGCGCCAACGCATCGGTGGCGAAGGGTTCTTCAAAGTCGATACGCAGCAGTTGCTGGTGACGACTCATGACCCGCAGCTTGACGATGGTCGGCTGGTGCGCAATGCGCTGGAATATCGCCCGAACGCCAGCACCCTTGAGGCTATTGGCCAGGCTGTCGGCAGCTTCGTCGTCGCCGGTCACGCCGACCAGCGAGGCCGGGGCACCGAGCGCGGCAATGTTCAACGCAACGTTGGCGGCACCGCCCGGGCGGTCTTCGATTTGCTCGACCTTGACAACCGGTACCGGCGCCTCAGGGGAAATCCGTGAGGTACCACCATGCCAGTAACGGTCGAGCATGACATCGCCGACCACCAAGACAGGGGCTTGATCGAATCGCGGCATGGACAACTTCATGGAGCAACCCACATACAAAATGAACAGGGGCGCGATATTACCACAGGGTTGGCGTGGCCTTGCGCATGGCATGAACGAGGTCGTAAAAAGCAAAAAAAAAGCAGCCTGGTCAGGTTCAAAGAACCTCAGGCTGCATTTTTTTCAGACTGTCATTAAAACTGACGGATGCCGAGGGTCAGGCGATGTCTTCAGTCGGAGCGTCGAGGCCCATGGCGTTCAGGCGGGCGTAGTAACCGTTTTGCGCCAGAAGCTCGGCATGGGTGCCGCGCTCGACAATCCGGCCCTGATCCATCACCAGGATCAGGTCAGCCTTTTCGATGGTCGACAGACGGTGAGCGATTACCAGCGTGGTCCGGCCTTTCATCACTTGGTCCAGCGCCGCCTGAATGTGGCGCTCCGATTCAGTGTCGAGCGCCGAAGTGGCTTCGTCGAGAATCAGCAACGGTGCGTTCTTCAACAGGGCCCGTGCAATGGCCAGGCGCTGGCGCTGACCGCCGGACAGCAGCACACCATTCTCGCCGACCTGGGTGTCCAGGCCTTCGGGCAACTGCGCGATGAAATCCATTGCGTAGGCATCTTTCGCGGCTCTTTCGATCGCGTCACGAGGTGCGCCAGCCAGGTCGCCATAAGCAATGTTATTGGCCACCGTGTCGCTGAACAACGTCACATGCTGGGTCACTTGGGCGATGTGCTTGCGCAGGTTCAGCAGTTTGTAATCCTCCACCTCAACATCATCAATCAGGATCTCGCCCTTGTCGTGGTGGTAGAAGCGTGGAATCAGGTTGGCCAGGGTCGACTTGCCGCTGCCGGACCGTCCGACAAGCGCTACCATTTGCCCAGGCTCGGCCGAGAAACTGATGTCATTGAGTACCTGGCGATCGGTGCCAGGGTAGGTGAAGCTCAGATTGCGCACGTCCAGGCGGCCGCTGACGGCATCGCGCTCCACGGTGCCGGTATCGACTTCAGGCTCGACGTCCAGCTGTTCGAAAATACTCTCGGCACCCGCCACACCTTTCTGGATGGTCGAGCTGACTTCGGACAATTGGCGGATCGGCTTGGGCAACAGGCCGGCCAGGGTGATGTAGGCAACCATGTCACCAGCCGACGCATCGCCGCGCAGGAACAGCACCAGGAACATCAACACCGCCATGGCGCTGTAGATCACCAGTTGCAACAACGGCGTGTAAATGGCACCGGTGCGCGTCATGCGCAGTTGTTTGTCGGTGTTGCCCTGACTGGCTGCGAAGAAACGCTTCTCTTCGTAGACTTCACCGCCAAAGCTGCGCACCACGCGATACCCCTGGATGGTTTCCGACGCCACGTGGGTCACGTCGCCCATGGCCACCTGGATTTTCTTGCTCTGCTTGCGGAATTTCTTGCTCGCGGTGCGCACCATGATGGCGATCAGCGGCAGGATGGCGATCATGACCAGCGTCAGGCGCCAATTCATGAACAGCAGCGAGGCAAACAGGAAGATCACTGTCATGCCTTCACGGATTACGACCTTGATCGCATCTGTGGCCGCCCCGGTGACCATCGTCACATTGAAGGTGATACGCGAAATCAGATGACCCGAGTTATGCTTGTCGAAATAGCGATTGGGCAAAACCAGCAGGTTATTGAACAACTGCACCCGCAAGTCATGGACAAGCCCGAGGGAAACCTTGGCCAGAAAGTAGTTGCCCAGATATGATCCCAGCCCCTGCCACGCGGCGATCAGAATGATCAGCAGCGGCACAGCCTGCAACAGTTGCAGGTCGCGCAGGTAAGGCACAGAGGGGAAAAGCACTGCCTCAGGATTGGACAGGCCATCGACAAAGTATTTGAGAATGTAACCAAGCATCGGCTGGGTCGAAGCGAAAATCAAAAAGCCGACAATGCTGATCAGAAACAGACTGATGTACGGCCGGACATAGCCGAGCAGGCGGAAGTAGATTTTCAAGCTCGATGGGCTTGCGGAGAGACTGGAGTCGGCCATATCACGCGTTTGTCGATAAAAAGGACGCTGACTTTAGCACAGCTTCTTCAGGGTTCTGGCAATCGACTAAAGGCTGTTATTGTTAGGCATCGAATTAAGTATCAAATAGCCATCACCCCGGAATGCCCGATCAACTTCAGGATTGAATCTCTCAGTATGCAACTCAGCGGTTTCAATAGTGCGTCAAATCGAGTTTTCGATTTCATCTGCCTCTGGATTCTTCCACTTGGCTATCTCTTGCTTCTATGCGCATTGTTTTTCTTGCCGGGCCGGAGTCTGCACCACAAACTTTATTATGGCCTGTTCAGCATTCCGGTGCTGATTGCCCTGTGTCTGCGTCCCCGCGAACTCAAAGAATTGTGCCGCGAGCCGATCTTCATTGCCGTGGTGGTGTTCGCGGCCTGGGCGCTGGTGAGTTTGTCCTGGGCACCGGGACAGGAAAGCTTCTCCAGTCAAGTCAAAGCACCGCTGCATATCCTGATGCTGTTCGCTGGCTGCTACTTGCTGGTGCGCTATCGCAGCGAAATCATTCACCCCCTGCTGTTCGCCGCGGCATTGATCGGACTGGTCGGCACCGTCCATAACCTGTTCGTTTTCGCCCGCATGTACGAGCCGGGTATGCGTTTGATCGGTGGCGGTGCGTTCGACAACCCACTGCTGAGTTCTCACATCTATGGCTTTTATGCTGCCTACTGGCTGAGCATGAGCATGATCTGCAAGCGCCGCCTGATGCTCTGGTTGAGTCTTCCGGCGATGGCAATCATGTTTGCCGCCGTGATCGCCACTGGCTCCAGAACGCCTCTGGCTGCACTGACGATGGCGGGGCTCTGGCTGGGCTTCATTTGCTGGAACCGCCGCTCCGTCATATTGCTGGGCGCATTGGTTGCCAGCGGCGCCGCGCTTTATGTGCTGTTTGCGCGAATGATCATCGAACGCGGCGATTCTTATCGCTTCGAAATTTGGCAACTGGCTATCAATCAAATAGCCGATCACCCATGGATCGGTCATGGTTATAGCGCCAACCTGGCCATCGACCCCGGCGTCGGCGTCAGCTTTCAGGAGCCCCACAGCTTTGTCCTGGGCGTGCTCTTTTACGTCGGTGTTGTGGGATTGCTGCCATGGTTGTTTTTCCAGGCCTGGAGTTTGCTCAGCAGTTGGCGAAATCGCGTGCAACCACTGTTCATCATCGCCTCGACCTGGCTGATATTCGGCATCGGCGCAGGCTTGACCGAGGGCGGCGGCATCATCTCCCGGCCGAAGGAGCACTGGTTTCTGCTCTGGATTCCGCTGGCGCTGATCGCCGCGCTTTGCATTAATCAACGCGCCAGACGCTTGTTGGCGATGCCCATCAAGACACTGACGCCAACGGCCCAGCAACAATTGACCGCCAATGCGCAGGTGATCGAAGAAGATGGCCTGGGCCCCAAAGTCTTGCGCCTGCTCGATGGCAGCTTCCTCAAGCTGTTCCGCTGCCGTCGCTGGTACACCTCAGGCAGTTTCAACCCCTACTCCGAACGCTTTGCCGTCAACAGCGAGCAGCTGCGCAACATGGGGTTTGCGACCCCGCCGATTCTTGACCTTTATCGCCTGGCAGACGGCAGCAGCGCCGTGCACTATTCACCGCTGCCCGGCAATACGCTGCGCCAGGTCTTGCAAGGCATAACCGCACCCGCGGTGCGTGAGGCGCTGGTGGAGCGATTCGGCAAGTTCATGGCTCAACTGCATGAACAGGGCGTCTATTTCCGTTCGCTGCACCTGGGCAACGTTCTGGTGCTTGAAGATGGAGAGTTCGGCTTGATCGATGTGGCCGACCTGCGCATTTACCCTTCTTCGTTGAGCCTGGCCCTGCGTCAGCGCAACCTGCGCCATATGCAGCGTTACACCGTAGACAAGCGCTGGCTGTTCCAGGAACACTTTGAAGCACTGCTTCAGGGCTATGCCATGACGGCATCCAAGTCCGCTGTTGATAACCTGCACAGACTAGTGCTGACCGGGAGCTCCCCGGTCAAGGCTCATTGATGACTGAAACCAATCCTCTCATTGCGCTAGCAGCTTATCTGCTGGCCATTGTGACCGGCGCCCTGCTGTTACGCGCCGTACCGAAAATCGCCCGTCAAATCGAACATTCCAGTGAAAGCCGTTATGCCAGCATTGATGGGCTACGCGGTTATCTGGCGTTCGGCGTGTTCGTACACCATGCGATCATTACCTTGATCTTCCTGCGCACGGGTGTGTTTGATTTTCCGCCGAGCAATTTCTACTCACAACTTGGCCAAGGCAGTGTCGCGCTGTTTTTCATGATCACCGCTTTCCTGTTTTGGAATCGACTACTCACCCAGGGACGTCAACACGACTGGCTGGCTTTTGCAGTATCGCGGCTGTTTCGCCTGTACCCGTTGTACTTGCCGCTGATGCTGATCGTGTTTGTCACGGTGTTCTACCTGCAGAACTGGGAACTCAAGGACTCAGGGATCCAGTTCTTCGGCCAGATCCTGGCCTGGCTGACCTTCGACCGGCCGGACGTCAACCAGTACTACCAAACCGGCGTGCTGATCTCCAACGTCACCTGGACTTTGGGTTACGAGGTATTTTTCTATCTGGCATTGCCCCTCGCCGCCTTGGTGTTTATCTACCGAGGCAGCTGGAAGCAAACGGTGTTGTGCCTGATCGGCATTTACGCACTGTATGAACTGGTCGGCCTGGAGCACTCGCTGAAAAAACATTTTCTCGCGAGCTTTCTCGGCGGCATCGGCGCTGCGTACTGGGTTCGCCAACCGAAACTGGTGGCCTGGGGTCAGACTCGAATGGCGGGGATTATCGCGCTGCTGGCATTGGCAATTGCCTTCACGGCATTCAACCGTGCTTTCAGCCCGAAGCCACTGCTGCTCATGTCGTTGTTTTTCGTGATTGTGGCGTCCGGAAACACCCTGTTCGGTGCGCTGAAACCACGCAGCATCCGTTGGCTCGGCGAAATCAGCTACAGCACCTATTTACTGCACGGCTTTGTGCTGTGGGTGTTCATCCAGCGCCTGCCGCTGGTGCTTGATCTGGATGCGCGTGACATCTGGACCTTTCTGCCGCTGCTGGCCCTGTGCAGCTGCCTGCTGATCATCATCAGCAGCCTGACGTTCCTGTACATTGAGAAACCGGGCATAACGGCCGGCAAGAAGGCCTTGCTGTGGCTGCGCCAAGGCAATCAAGCCAACAGGATTCTGACGGAGAAGATCGCTGGCTGAAGCTGACACACACCTTGTAGCTGCTGGCGAAGCCTGCGGCTATAAGGCGCATGGAGGCTGGGTCAGTCTTTTTCCAGCGGCGAGAAGTACAGCCGCCCCAGACCGCGCCAGGTCTTCTTGTTCCAGGCCTTGAACGGGATCTGCGCCAGCAGTTCGCGGGCCAGCTTGCGGTCACGGTTGGCGGTCTTGAGGAACATTGAGCTGAGGAACTTGTAGCGAACCTCGTCGTACAGTGGATGGTCGCTGAACAGCGCGTAGGTACGCAGGATGCTGTCGATCATGAAGCGGTGGTTCTTGTAAGAGTTGGTGGCGTGTTTGCGATAGCGCGCCATCAGCACATTCAGGCCATCGATAAAGTAACCGGCATGGGTCACCTTCAGTTCGATCAGCAAATCTTCCAGGCGAATGTTCGGATCGAACCCACCCACCTTATCCAGCGCCTCCCGACGGATCATCAGGGTCGGGGCGGGTGGATAGGGTTTGCGCTCCAGAAACATGTCATCGAAATCCAGACGACGAAACGGCACATCACGACGCTGACGCTTCTCCGGGTACAGATTACCGTCGGCGTCGATCAGCTCGATATTGCCGGCGCAGATACCAACCTCGGGCTTGCCATCCATGTGCGCCACCTGAGTGGCGATGCGCTCTGGCAGCATGATGTCGTCAGAACCGAACGGCACGATCAGACTGCCCTTTGAACGGGCGATGGCACCGTTGAGGGTATTGGTCAGCCCCTGGTTCTGTTGAACCCGGAAATCGAAACCGTGTTGTGCCTGCAAAGCGTTGATCCGTTCAACGCTGTTGTCGCTGGAACCGTCGTCGACCACCAACAATTCGATGTTCTTATACGTCTGGTTGAGGACGCTGAGAATGCTTTCCTCGATGTAGCGAGCGTGGTTATACGACGCAATGATGACCGTGACGAGAGGTTGCGCGGCGCTCATGGTTGTTCCTTGCGGGCCTGTTCCAGGCCGGAGTCAATCAGGCTCAGGTATTCCTGACGGAACACCTCGATGTCGTGTTGTTCCTGCAGATAACGGAAGGCCTGCTCGCCCTTGGCCTTGAGCTCGACATCCGACAGCCCGAGGTAGTTATCCAGCGCTGCGACCAGGCTCGGCACTTCCTTGGGCGTAATCGCCAGCCCGCCAGCCCCTTCAATCAGCGGCAACATGGCGGGTACGTTGGAGGCGATCACCGGCAGATGACCGCTCATGCCTTCGAGCAGCGCCAACCCGAGGCCTTCAGCCAGGGACGGCATGGTCCAGATGTCGAAGGCGCGAATGTACTGCAAGGCGATTTCCTTGAAGCCCAGAAGGTGTGCGCGCCCGGTCAGGCCCAAGCGTTCGATCTCGGCATTCAGGCGCGACTCTTCGCGGCCGGCACCAATGATCGCCAACTGTGTGTTCGGGTACTTGTCCTTGAGCGCGGCAAACGCCTGCAACAGATAGGTGTGACCCTTGACCGGTACAAGACGCCCCAGAGCACCAATCAAGCGCACCGACGGATCGATCCCCAACAATTCGCGGGCACGCTCGCGGCTATGCTGCAAACCTTCGGCCTGCTCAATGTCGATGGCGTTGGTGATCGCGTAAGTATTCTGATCGGTAAAACCGCAGTCGCAGTCCAACAGGTACTGTTTGACCGCCGGCGACACGCCGACAAAACGCCAGTGACGATCGATCAGGCGCTGGGTCTGGCGGCGCCGGTAAAACCGGTCGTACTCACCAAAACCGTGAGAAATGCCGATGCACAGCGGCACTTTCAACCAACGGTTAAGCGTCAGCATCATGTTCACGGGCTTGAAGCGGTTACAGATCACCACGTCGAATTTTTCCGCGCGGCAAAACTTGTACAGCGTCCACATCGCCCGCAAGCGCATGCCTTTGAGGGACTTGTCGGAAAACTCGAAGTACACCGAACGGTCCGCCCGGCTTATAGCCTCACCTGGCCCGGGCTTGCCGCGCAGGAACGCCGCCGTCACTTCGTAGCGATCACCGGGCAGCGCCTTGACGATCTGCTCCGCGAGGTCGGCAAAATCATGGGCTTTGACGTTGTAGTCAGGCTGCAATTGCAGAACCTTTAGCCGCTGGCTCATAACTCTCCCCGCTGCGAAGCGTTGATTGGTGTGTGCTTGAGTATCCACAAGAGCTCGTGACGCCGAACGGCCTTGCGAAAGAATTCGTTTTCACCGTAGGCCGGCGGCTTCCGCCTGGCCAGTAGCCGCTGGATTAATCGGCGCAGGCGTCGCTTGAACGGCATCGACGGTTGCAGGTCATGCATCATGCCCAACGCCATGGCTTTGTCGCGCTGAAGGTCCAGAGACAGCGGCAGGCAGCAAGGCTGCATTGGCGTCGCCGCGTCGAAGCCTGGCGGCAACGCGATACCATGACCGGCATCGCCCATTGGCCAGCGGTCGTTGTCGTGCAAATGGTTGGCGTAGCCGAGCAGTGTGGTCGGCTGCCATTCCAGGCCTTTCAAGGCTTCGAGAACCGCTTGTTGGGCACAGATATGATCGGGATGCGGATCGAGGGTCGGGTGCGGCAGTACGATCACGTCAGGGCGCGCACGCAGCAGTACTGCACGCAGATCGGCCAACAGGTTGTTCCAGGTCGGCGCACCGTCGGCATCGCCCGGCAGGGCAAATGGATTCAACTCGCGAAACAGCCGAGTGTCACTCATGTCCGCTTCTCGCGAACCGACCGGTTGCGTCGGCGCGGCCTGCATCGCTGCCAGTTGCAGACAGAAGTAACCCAACTGCACGCAATGAGCCTGCGGCACACCAGCCCAACGCGGTACGGCAATGCTGTCCCAAGCGCGCAAACGGCCCTTGAGCCGCGACGCCTCGACCTTGTTCAGGCCGATCTGTTGGTAGTGTTCGGCTTCGATTTCACCGGCCGTCAGTGTCACGATCCAGGCTTCATCGGCCTGGCTGTACAAACCATAGGCAGCCAGCTCGGCGTCGTCGGCGTGGGGCGCGATCACCATCACCCGTTGCCGGCGGAAGTCGGGTTGTTCCAGTGCCCACAATACCGGCTCGCCGAACAGGCGGCAGTAGCGTCCACGCAGGCGCAACTCACCACGCGACAGCACTTGCGCCTGACCACTGAGGTTCAGGTAACGCAGGCCATTCGCGCCGCGTTCAAAGGTTTGCCGGTCCGGATTATCACCACCCGACAACTCCACCAGCGGGTCGATAAAGCGCCCCAGCCAGGTGCTTTTCACCCGTAGCGCCAACACCAGCGTGGCGTCGTCGACCAGCATCACGCCTTCGTCCAGGCGCAAGCGCTCGCCGTCCAGATGCACCTTGGGTTGTGGGGTGAAGGGCGGGAAGCTGTATCGGTAATCGTCTTTTGGGGAATAAAACAGGTGGTCTGCGAACCAGGCCTCGTGGGCAATCCAGCCCAGCACCGCACACACCAACGGCAACCACCAGGCCACCATCACGCCGATGGCAATCAACAGCATCAGCGCGATCAACAGGCTGATACGTTTGTTGCGCCGATGGCGCTTGAGCAGTTGCTGTTTGCGGCTCATGGGTTCACTCACACGGTAAAAACCGGCACAGGATTGCACCAGCGGTCCTTGTATTCCCGGTCGGCACGACCGAAGGAAAACCGCAAAGGCTTGTCCAGGGCGCGAGCGTGTTCCCAGGCACTTTGGGTGTTGAGAAAACTCAGCACGCTACCGGGGCTGAACTCGCGGGTTTCAGGATCGACGCCACCGTTGATGTATTCGACGCTGATCCATTCCGGCGCTTCAACGCGGTAGACCAGTTGAATGGCGATCGGGGCATCGTTGAGGAAAATCACCGAGCCGATCAGCAAGTCGCGCAGCAGTTCGACCACCTCACCCATGCGCTCGGCACCCGTGGCCGGGAAACCCCAACGGCGCTGGAACAGGTCGCAATAAATCGCCGCTAGCTCAGCACTGGAAAACTCGGAGACCGGACGCACAACGCCACCGGCTTCTTCCAGCAGACGCAATTCACGGCGCTGGTTGTAGCGGAATTTTTTTGACAGTTCTTCGGGCGTGCGCGCCATGGCCAGTTGTTCGGCCTGTAGCTTGATATCGGTGAATCGGCCTTCGCTCAGTGCCGACAAATAACGTCCGCGATGGCGCAGCGCTGCTTGTGCATCGGCGGCAGCCGGCAGAATCACCTCGGCATTGCCGAGGTCGAACAAGCCTTTTTTTCCACGGCGCTTGAGCACGTCTTTGGACAGCGCCAGATCGCGCCCCCAGGTCGGGATGGCGGCTTTCACTTCACCGTTCTGCTCCCAGGCCAGGTAACGCACCGGGATCTCGGCCAACTGCGCCAGGCGCTCAACCACCATGGGATGAGTCGCGACGCTACCGCCAAAACGCTGCCAGGCCTGTGCATAAGTCGAGGCGTCGACCAGCGTCCAGCCACGTTCGCGCCAGCCTTGAAATCGGTTGAGCATCAGCCCCTCGGTGCCAGTTCTGTGACGTGTGGCAAATGCCAGAAAGCATCGCGCACCGCGCGGTCGGAGAAGTGCTCACGCAAACGGTCGAGCATCATCTCGGCACATTGATGACGTTGCTGCTCGTCCATCGCGGCCAGATGTTGCAGCCCTTGAGCCAGACGCTCGGCATCGCCCAACGGGAACAGGATGCCGACCCCTTCAACGACTTCCCTCGCGCCACCACAAGCGGTCGCGAGCAACGGCACGCCAGCGGCCATGGCTTCCAGCAGCACCATACCGAAAGGTTCGTGATCGGAGCTCAAGGCAAACACATTGAAGGCACGGAAGTAGCGACGAGCGTCCGGCACTTGGCCGAGGAACAGCACCCGATCACCAATACCCAGTTCGCGGGCCAGTTCCTTGAGGTCCTGTTCCAGCCGACCACTACCTAGAATCACCAGTTGGCTGTTGGCCGGCAATTGCGGCAATGCCAGGGCAAAACCGTGCAGCAGCGTGGTCTGGTCCTTGTCCGGATGCAGCCGCCCGACATTGCCGACAATCCAGGCATCCGCTGACAGACCCAGGGTTTCCCGGGCTTCGCGAGCCGAGACCTGACTGGTCTGCATGGCCGGCACATCGATACGGTTATAGAGCGTCTGAATCCGCCCGGCCGGCCATTTCGGCAGGCAACTGCGCATGTCGTCACGCACCGCATCGGAGACCCCGAGCAGGCTGAGGCGCTTGCGGAAAAGATGGGCGAACAGTTTGCGAGTGCCGCGTTGGTAATCGCCAAACGCGTGATGCACACCGATGACCGGCAGCGAGGTGCCGAGCAAGGCGATGTAGATCGGCTTGAAACGGTGGGCAATGCAGAAGCTGAAATTGCGCGAGGCGGCGATCTTGCGCAGATCGCCGATGGCGCCCAGCTTCAGGCCACGAATGGCCTTGGAGCTGTACTCCATGAACAGCACTTCATCGGAAGCGCAGCCCGCAGCGACGTCGCTGTCGGCGGCCCCGGTCAGAAAGACCGTGGTCACTCGATAGCCAGTCCCCGCGAACAGGCTGGCGTACTGCCGGGCACAGTCCAGAAACGGGCCGTCATAGCCGTGACAGAACTGCAACACATGGCGTTCAGCCGAGCGAGTCATATGCGTCCGCGCCCTCTTTAACCACCAGGATGTCTTCCATGATCAAGTACTGTAGATCGGAACCGAAGAACATGTTCAGGGCATCGGTCGGCGAGCAGATCATCGGCTCGCCACGACGGTTCAGCGAGGTGTTCAGCGACACGCCGTTGCCAGTCAGCACTTCCAGCGCTTTCATCATGTCGTAGTAGCGCGGGTTGTACTCACGCTTGAGCACCTGGGCGCGGGACGTACCGTCTTCGTGGACGACTTCCGGCACGCGGGTCTTCCACTCTTCAGCCACTTCAAAGGTGAAGGTCATGAACGGTGCCGGGTGATCGATCTTGATCATCTGCGGAGCAACGGTGTCGAGCATCGACGGGCAGAAAGGCCTCCAGCGCTCGCGGAACTTGATCTGGTGGTTGATACGGTCAGCCACGCCGACGGCGCTAGGGCAACCGATGATCGAACGACCACCCAAGGCACGCGGACCGAACTCCATGCGCCCCTGGAACCAGGCCACCGGGTTTCCGTCGACCATGATTTTGGCGATGTTTTCCGGCATGTTGTCGAGCTTGCGCCAGACTGGTTTGCTCGGGTGACGGGCGCAGGCAGCGAGCACGTCTTCGTTGGTGTACGAAGGGCCGAGGTAGACGTGTTCCATCTTCTCGACCGGCACGCCACGGGCGTTAGAAACATACGCCGCCGCGCCGACCGCAGTGCCGGCGTCGCCGGATGCAGGCTGTACAAACAGCTCTTTGACGTCATCGCGAGCGATGATTTTCTGGTTCAGCTTGACGTTCAACGCACAGCCGCCGGCGTAGGCCAGTTTGCCGGTTTCCTTGAGCACGTCGCCCAGGTAGTGGTCGATCATCTGCAACGAGATCTTTTCGAACAGCGCTTGAATGCTCGCAGCGTAGTGGATGTACGGTTCGTCGGCGATGTCGCCTTCGCGCTTGGGACCCAGCCACTCGATCAGCTTCGGCGAGAAGTAGTAACCTTTGCCCTTCTCTTTGTAACGACGCAGGCCGATCACGTTGGCGTAGTCGGTGTTGATCACCAGCTCGCCGTTTTCGAACGAAGCCAGGCGCGAGAAATCGTATTTGCTGGCGTCGCCGTACGGCGCCATGCCCATGACCTTGAACTCACCGTCGAGCATATCGAAACCGAGGAACTCGGTGATCGCGCCATACAGGCCGCCGAGGGAGTCCGGATCGAAGAATTCCTTGATCTTGTGGATCTTGCCGTTCTCGCCGTAACCGAAGAAGGTCGTGGCGTACTCACCCTTGCCGTCGATCCCCAGGATCGCGGTTTTCTCTTTGAAACCGGAGCAGTGGTAAGCACTGGAGGCGTGAGCCAGGTGGTGTTCGACCGGTTCGATCTTGATTTTCTTCGGATCGAAGCCCAGTTGTTCAAGGCACCAGACAATCTTGTTGCGATAGCGCTTGTAGCGACGGTTGCCCATCAGGATCGCGTCGAGGGCGCGGTCCGGGGCGTACCAGTAACGCTTGGCGTATTGCCAGCGAGCCTTGCCGAACAGGCTGATCGGGGCGAATGGAATCGCGACCACGTCAACGTCGGATGGCTTGATGCCCGCCTGTTCCAGGCAGAACTTCGCCGATTCGTAGGGCATGCGGTTCTTTGCATGTTTATCGCGCACAAAGCGCTCTTCTTCAGCCGCCGCGACCAGCTTGCCGTCGATGTACAAGGCTGCGGAAGGATCATGGCTAAGGGCGCCGGACAGGCCAAGAATCGTCAATGCCACAGGGGTCTAGCCTCTTTAGTCTGCATGCAGGCGACAAGCGCCTCAAAAATTAATGTGCCCTCACAAGCAGCGAGAGACAGCTAAAGGGCGGGATTATAGCTTAAAAGCAGCGGCAAGCCTCTAGCGGGAAGTGGCAAGCCAGTGCGTTGACAGACCAAGGGCCTCGACATAGACTCCTGCGCAAATGGACTGGGGGATCCCGGTCGGCGTTTTGGCCTCGGTGAGTTTCACCGGGGCTTTTCGCTTTCTGAAAGTGGGAAAATTTTCAAACCCCAGTTTTCGAACCCCTCCCCAACATTATTGCGCCCACCGCTGCAGTAGAATTTCCGCTTGAGCACGTCAAAGGCCCGATTTTCTTGCCCGGCACGCAAAACGCTCATACCAATGGGTCTTGCAACAAGATCCGCTAGCTGTAGCCCCGTAGAATTCACTTGTTTGGTTGCAAAGACGATGTCGAACGGCAACTGAATGCCCAATCGGTTCGCGCCATCGCACATGCGACGAAACTCCAGTTCAAGCTCGTTATCCTCCCGCTTCCCTCTTCGCTCGAAAATCACATGAGTCAACGCACTCTGCTGATTCTTTTCCTGTAGAAACTCATAAAGCGTTTCCAGGCAGAAGCCGAGGGCGACGTGATAAGGATTGTGAACAGGACCTTGTTTTTCGCGAAGGGCAGCTTTGTCGATGACGCAACTGATCAAAACGAAATTGCTTGCCTCAATGATGCCCGTCAACTCATCAAGAAAGGCATGTTTGTGTTGCCTGGACGTGAACAGACTGGAGAACGCTCCCTTTTCTTTTCGAATCTCCAATTCATGCAGACCGATCAGGTCATGCCCCATGTGGTTGAATTTAAACTTCTGAAGGGCAGGAATAACCTTCTCGCAATAATGCCTTTTATGAAAAACACAAAATGCCAACACGAACATTGGATAGTTTGCATCTAATGCTTGCATCCCATGATCGCCGCTCTCATCGACATAAATTATGAAATCGCTGTATTTTCCGGATGGAGGTAAACGCTTTTTCGCATCGACATTAGCGTCGAACTCACTTTCGTTTTCAAAAAGAAAAAACTGTTGAGAATACAAAAGAGCTACCCGCGGCCTGCTCGACCGTAAATACCGAGATTGCCTTCGGTAACCTGACGGTAAAAGGTGTAGGGCAGGCAAACAGTGTCGAGGACACCGGACAAGGTCAGGTCCAGCAGTACAAAGGATGCAAGGTAGCCACCGGGTTCAGGCGGGGCATTCAAGTAGCAAAAATCGTAGGCCAGGCCGCTGTAAATGCGCGGAATGGTCTGACAGTAGGTTTTTTGTTTTCTGAGACTGCGCGCTGCGTCTTCGTCAGATTGCAGCACTGTGGCAGCGGTACCGCAGCCGGTTAGCGCGAGTGAGAAAGTACTGATCGCAATAGCCATTTTTATGGTCAAAATCTGCCCTCCGTGAACGTCAGGCAAACTAGCATCGCGGCTATTCAGGGCACAGTTCATGGGCTCTGTAGATCATGTAGGACGATTCATAAAAACTTGTCCTCTAATCTTGGCTGACCCATCGGACCCCATCGCGAGCAGGCTCGCTCCCACACGGGATCTGCGTCGTACACAAACCCCCTGTGGGAGCGAGCCTGCCCGCGAAAGAACCGAAGGTCCGATTCAGGCAGCGCCGGAGATGTCCTTGGGAAGACGCTGATCAATGACCCGATAAAGCGCACTACTCTCAGGCCAGTTACGCATGAACCGCGCCCGATCCCGCGCATACGCCGGAGCAAAGCTGCTCACCGAGGCATGCTGACTCATCGAATCCAGATCAATCAGCGCCCAGCGATCGCCCTGCCAGAACAGGTTGTGGCCCTTGAAGTCACCATGGCTGATGCGCTCGCCGATCAGTTCGGCAAACAGCTGGTCCAGCGCCAGCAGCTCCGCCTCAGGAGCGTCGCCGCTTTCTACGTAAGGCGAGAAGCGCTCGATGATGTCCGGCCCCGGCAAATACTCGGTCACCAGATACGCCCGACTGCGCAGCCAGAGAAAGCGCTTCTCCAGTAACGCCAACGGCTTGGGCGTGGCGATGCCGAGGAACGCCAGGCGATTGCCTTCGTGCCACGAGTGCCAGGCTCGGCTCGGGCGCCAGAAGCGCTTGAGCCAATGTGCAAAACCCTTGATGTTGTAGCGTTTGATCACCAGCGTCCGACCGTCAACCTCGACCTTTCCTACACTCGCGGCGCCGCCAGTCTTGTACAGATGACCTTGATCGAGCAACGCGTCGGCCTGCTCCAGCACCGGCAGCATTGCCGCTTCTTCCTCGCGACGAATCGCGCGCAAGGCAAACGCGCCGCGCTGGACGCTGAACAGTGTGCATTCGCGGCCGACCTTGATCAGGAAGTCCTTCAAGCGCCAGGCGCGAACCTTGTCAATCTGCTTCTGCAAGGCTTCCATCGGCAGGGCGTGCTCGCCGTTGCTCAACAGGTAATACACCAGCAATTCTTCGATGAACGGTTCCAGCGTCTTGGGCAGTTGCGCAAAAAACACGCCGAGGTTTTCCAGGACTTTGTTTCGTGACAGCGGCTGTCCCGGCGTTTCCGCACAGACGCCGCCGCCATCGATCAGGTACAACCGACCGCGCTGGCGCAACAAGTTGTCCAGATGCAGGTCTTCCTGCCAGAGCCCCTTGCGATGCATTTGGCCGATAGCACCCAACGCTTCGGCCAGCACGGCGCCTTGCATATCCGCCAGCACCGGCAAGTGTTCGACTTGTTTCCAGGTATCCCCCAGGCTCTCGGCGCCTTCGAGGAAATCGAACAACAGCCAGCCGCCCTCGCCTTCCTTCAAGCCATCGGCCAGCAATTGCGGCGTGGTCAGGCCTTGATCGGCGAGCAAGCGCACACCGCTCAGTTCACGCTGAAAATGCCGCGCCGCTTTGCTGCCGACCAACAATTTGGCCAGCACCGGCCGGCCGCGCCAGACACCGGCACCGACGTAACGCTGCCCCGGCAGGACCCGCAACAAACTCAGCAGCTGCAAGTCGGCGGGACCCGCGGCATCGGCCAGCGAAATGTTCATCGGCAGGCTCGGGCTGCGGCCGGCGCCTTTCAGTTCGGACAAGCGCATCAACGCTTCTCCTTGTGACTGCGCCGCGCGGTCAGACGCGAAACCCAACTGTCCACCAGCGAACTGTTCTGCGACTGATCGACATAGACCGCCAACAACTCGCGCAACTGCGCTTCGGTCCACTCCGGCGCACGACGCAGTAACGGCTCCAGGTCCTTGACCCGGTCACGTTGACCAAACAGCAGCGGCCGAGTCTTTTCCAGGTCGATCAACTGCGCCTGATAACCGTCGCCCGCCGCTTGCAGAAAAATATGTTTGGGATAGAAGCAGCCATGAACCTGACGCACGCCGTGCAGCCGTCGCGCCAGAACGCCACAGGCTTTGAGAATGGCCGAGTGTTGCACCTTGCTCAGGCTCGACCAGCGCTGCAACAGCGAATCGAGATCATCCCAACCGTCCAGCGCGCGAGTCAGCAGCACCGCGCGGACTTCACCATTGACTTTGCGCTCACCAAAAAACACCGCTTGCAGCGCCGGAATGCCCAGCTTTTGATAACGGCTGATGTTGCGAAACTCACGGGCAAAGCTCGGCTCGCCGAAGGGCGCGTGAAAGGTACGCGTCAGGTAGTTGCTCTGGCGCTTGAGGTAGAAACCACGACCTTCCAGATCCAGTCGAAACACGCTGCTCCAGCCACCGCCGACGGTGTTGGGCTCATCCACGGCGTCGAGCTGTTTGGCCCAGAGCGCATCGAACGTGCCGAGGCCATGGCGCTCAAGCAGTGCACGGTCTTCAGCGGCCAGAAAATCAGTCATTCGCGTCCCTCGAAAAATCTCACTACGTGCCGGATCCGTTTCTTGTCGGCGGCATTAAGCCGGTCACGCTGACGATATTGCAGATAAAAGCGCAGGCGCTGGGTGGCCGACAGGTGGTATTTGGCTACCTTGTCGAGGCAGGCCAGGTCTTTGGTGATCCGGTATTTAAGCCAGAAACCGTGCCAGAAATCACCATTGGGGCAATCGATCAGGAACAGCCGGGCTTGATCGTCGATCAACAGATTGCGCCACTTCAAATCGTTATGCGTGAAACGATGGTCGTGCATGGTCCGGGTATAAGCGGCCAACTGCCGGCTGACCGAGTCGACCCAGACGCGGTCCGACAATTTTGGATCGTGCCGTTCAGCGAGGGCCGACAGGTCTTCAGTCTTCGGCAGTTCGCGCGTGATCATCGCCCCACGATTGTAGGCCGCGCCGCGCCGCTCCAGCCCCCAGGCCACCACTTCAGCGGTGGGTATGCCCCACTTGGCGAAGCGTTTGAGGTTCTGCCATTCGGCCTTCACCCGGGGTTTGCCCAGGTAACGGCGCAGGCCTTTGCCGGCGCCGGTGTAGCGTTTGACGTAGTAATTGACGCCGTTGCGATTGACGCGGATGACCTCGGACAACAGGTCGTGAGTCAGTCGCTCACCTTGCAGCGCAAACACCGCCTCAAGGCTGCCGAAATCTTCTGCCAGATCGCTATAAGCGGGCTCCAGTTTCCAACCCGCCATCAGAGTGCATCCCCATATCGCTGTTTTCGGTCATAAAGTTTATTGGCCTTGCCCTCAAGCCAGGCGAGCAGTGAGGCTTCCTCGGCCAGAATCTGGCGCAGCGGCTGCTGGAAGTAACCCTTGAGGAAACGCAATTTGTCGCGCCGGGTCAGGCCAATGTCCAGGGCCGAAAAGTACAGGGCCGCCAGATCTTTGTTGCGCCAGCGTTGAGTGATCGCCGGGCGGGTCTGGGCACGGTGCAGGTCGATCACCGAGAGTTTGAAATCGTCAGCGGTTACCGGTTTGTCGGTGTGCAGCAGGAAGTGGCAAATGTAGCAGTCGCGATGGTTGACCCCGGCGCGGTGCATCATGCCGGTCATGCGCGCGACTTCGGCAATCAGCGCTCGCTTGAGTTTCGGCTCGGGCGGGTTTTTGACCCAATCAATGCTGAAGTCTTCGAGGCTGACAGTCGGTGCCAGTTCTTCGGTGACGATGAATGAGTGCTGGTCCGCCGGATTGCTGCCCTTCTCGCCGTAAGCGACGGCGGTCATGGTCGGCACACCGACTTCTTTCAGGCGCTGAATGGCTTTCCATTCCTGACCCGCGCCGAGGACCGGCAGCTTGGCTGTCAGCAGGTTTTTGAAGATCTCGCCCCAGCCGATGCCACGGTGAATCTTCACAAAAAAACCATTGCCGTTCACTTCAGTGCGCAAGGTCCGGCGCGCTTCCAGTTCACGGTAAACCTCGCCTTCGAGGCCTTCGACTTCGGTGAACGCATCGCGTCCGGCCCAAAGGCTCTTGAACGGTTCAGCCAGCATCAACTTCATTAAGCGTGCTCCGCCAGAATCACATCGGCCGCGTGCTGCGGCATGCTGTAGAGGTCGGCCGTCTCGGCGAAGGCCAGACCGTTGCGGCTCCAGGCCGCCCGTGCTTGAGCGTCGTTCAACATGCCGGTCAGGTACTGGGTCAGTTGTGCCTGATCGAACGGCTCGTCCAACACCAGACCGGCGTCGGCCTCGGCGATGTAATGGGCATAACCGCACACCGCGCTGACCAACACCGGCAGCCCGGCCACCAAGGCTTCGAGCAACACAGTCCCGGTGTTTTCGTTATACGCCGGGTGGATCAACAGATCGGCACCGAGCAGGAAACGCGGGATATCGCTGCGGCCCTTGAGGAACGTCACGTTGTCGCCGAGCCCCAACGTGGCGCTCTGCATCTGGAATAATTTGGGGTCATCCTGGCCAATTACAAACAGCCGAGTGCGTTTCTTCAGATCAGCGGGCAATGCGGCCAGCGCCTTGAGGCTGCGATCCACGCCCTTGGTCTTGAACCCGGAACCGATTTGCACCAGCAGTAACTCATCGTCTTTCAGGTTGAATTCGTCCCGGAATCCGGCACGAATCTCGGCGGCATTGGCCGGCGCGCGACGGTCCTGGGAGATGCCCGGCGGCAGCAAATGAAAACGTTCCAGCGGCGTGTCGTAATGCTTGATGAACAGCGGCTGCTGCACTTCGGAGATCATCAGCACTTCGGTCTTGGCGTCCTTGGCGAACACCGCGCGCTCGTATTCGGCGAAGTGCCGGTAGCGGCCCCAACGGCGGTACAGAGAGTGACGCAGGTTTTGCGCCTTGTCTTCGAAGCAGCCGTCGGCGGCGTAGTAAACGTCCAGGCCCGGCATCTTGTTGAAACCGATCAGGCGATCCACGGGACGCTTGGCCAGATCCGCTTCCATCCACTCGCTGAGCTTTTCATTGCGCCGATGGTTGAAGAACGCCTTGACCGGCGCCACCAGCACTTCGAAACCCGGCGGAACGTCGCCCTCCCAGATCAGCGTGTAGACGCGAATCTGATGGCCGCGTTGCTGGCATTCCAGAGCGATCCGCATGAAGTCACGCTGCAAGCCCCCGAACGGAAAGTATTTGTACAAAACGAATGCCAATTGCATCAGCGCAGCTCCTCAGCCAGTAACAACGTGCTCAGTCGGGTCGCGACACGCTCGGGATTCAGACGCGTGAAGCACAGGGGCCACTCGCGTTTCAGGTCAAACTGACGGGCATCCTGGTCCGTCGGTTGGTACGTACATTTTTTTTGCAGGCACGGTGCACAGGGGAAGTCGCTGGCGATGTGAATCTGCGCTTTACCGTAAGCGCCGGTCAGGCCCGGATTGGTCGGACCGAACAGCGACAACGTCGGGACGTCGAGCGCCGCGGCCAGATGACCGAGGCCCGTGTCCACCGCCACGCAAGCCTGTGCGCCGGCCAATACCTTGCCGACACCGGCCAGGTTCAGCTTGGGCAGCACTTCGACATGGCGCAAACCAGCGGCGATGCGCTCGGCCCGGGCCTTCTCGATTGGATTGCCCCACGGCAGCTTCACAGCAACGCCCAGATAACCGACGCGCTCGGCCAGCTCACGCCAGTAGGCTTCCGGCCAGTGCTTGGTGTCCCACGTGGTGCCATGCAGGAACAGCACATACGGATTCTTGCGCGGCAGTTCCACCAGTCGCTCGACATTCAGGCCGTAATCGCCCAAGCCTTTTGGCAAGTCGTAGCCCAACGCCAGGGCGAACAATTGACGCACCCGCTCTACCGCGTGTTGTCCACGGCCCACCGCCAGGCGACGGGAGTAGAAGCGCGCAGCCATCGGCTCACGCGCCGAATCCTTGTCCAGCCCCGCGACCGGCGCCTTGACGTAGCGCGTCAGCCAGGCACTTTTCAGCAGGCCCTGGGCGTCGATCACCAGATCATATTTTTCAGCGCGAACACTTTGTTTGAAGCGCTTCCACTCGCCACTCTTGATGGTTTGCCAGATGTTCTTGCGCCAGCGGCGGATCGCCACCGGGATCACCTTGCCCACGGCCGGGTGCCAGGTCGGGATCTCGGCAAAGCCTTCTTCCACCACCCAGTCGAACGTGATGCCGGGAATCGCCCGCGCCGCGTCGGTCAGTGCCGGCAGCGCGTGAATCACATCGCCCAGCGAGGAAGTCTTGATCAGCAGAACCCGCAAACTATTTGACCTCGACCACAGTGCCCTGCAACCGCTGCAAGGCTTCGTTCACTGCCTGCGGCATGAGCTGGCGCAAGCAGTTGTAATGACCGAAACGGCACGTGCGATCGAAGCATGGGCTGCATTCGATGCCCAGGCGCACGATTTCGACGTGTTCGGCCAACGGCGGGGTGAAACCCGGCGACGTCGAGCCGTAGACCGCCACCAACGGGCGGTTCAACGCGGCAGCGACGTGCATCAGGCCGGAGTCGTTGGACACCACCGCGTCGGCGCAGGACATCAGATCAATGGCTTCGGCCAGCGAGGTGCCGCCGCTAAGGTTGACCGCCTCTTCACGCAGACCGGGAATCAGTCGCGCGCGAATGTCTTCGCCCACCGCGTGATCGTTTTTCGAGCCGAACAACCAGACTTGCCAGCCTTCGCGAATCTTCGCTTCGGCGACTTTGGCGTAATGCTCGGACGGCCAGCGCTTGGCCTCACCGAACTCCGCGCCGGGGCACAGCGCCAACACCGGACGGTCGAGGGCCAGGCCGAATTTAGCCAGCGCCGCTTCACGGGTGACCGAGTCGATTTGCAAAGTCGGGCGTGGATAAGGTGTCGGCAGTTCGGCGCCAGGCTCGTACGCCAGGGCCATGAAACGCTCGATCATCAGCGGATAACGTTCTTTATCCAGCGTGCGCACGTCATTGAGCAGGCCGTAGCGGAACTCGCCACGCCAGCCAGTGCGTTTCGCAATACCGGCGAAGAACGGCACCAGCGCCGACTTCAGCGAATTGGGCAGCAAAATCGCCTGGTCGTACTGGCCGGCCAGGGATTTGCCGATGCGCCGACGGGTCGCCAGCTCCAAAGCACCGTGGCCGAGCGGAAAGCTCAAGGCCTGCCGGACTTCGGGCATGCGCTCCAGGATCGGCCGGCTCCACTCGGGGGCCAGGACGTCGATTTCGCATTGCGGGTGGCGCTGCTTGAGACACTGAAACAGTGTCTGCGCCATCACCATGTCACCGACCCAACTGGGCCCAACGATCAGAATTTTCATGTGGTTTCCAAAAACGAACCGGGGAGGCATACGCCTCCCCGCCTCGATAATTCTACAAAACACTGCAGATCTACTGTGGGAGCGAGCTTGCTCGCGATGAGGCCGTCACTCCAACATTAATGGCGACTGACACTCCGCTATCGCGAGCAAGCTCGCTCCCACAGGGTTTGTGCGCCATGCCTTAATCTACAATCAACGCCAATCTACTGTAGGAGTGAGCCTGCTCGCGATGAGGCCGTCACATCCAACATTAATGGCGACTGACACTCCGCTATCGCGAGCAAGCTCGCTCCCACATTGGGTATTGAGTGTTGCAACTATCCTGTTTCAGCTTAGCCCCAGCTCACGCCAGATTCGCATGACCTGTCGCCGTTCATCCGCGAACTGGTCGCCTGGTATCACCCCGGCGTCCTTCTGCAAGGCCTGCCGGTGAGCGGCGGAGCGGTAGGCTTTATAGGCCTCGCGCAACAGGCTGGCGTCTTCGGCGGGCATCAGCCCTTCTTGTTCCAGCTCTTCCAGAATGCGGAAATTATCAGACCAGCGCAGCAATGACGGGCACCTTTCGGACCACGCCAGGGCCGCGTATTGCACCATAAATTCAATATCGACGATACCTCCGGCGTCCTGCTTGAGATCGAACGGCGCCGTGGCTTCGAAGGCATTTGCCCCGGTCCCGGCCGCTGTACTCTTGGTGCCAAGGTTATCGCGCATCTTCGCGCGCATCTCACTGACCTCCTGGCGCAGGATCGCCAGGTCTCGCTTCTTGCCCAGTATCGCCGCGCGAACCTGCTCGAATGCCCGGCCGACATCCGCGCTGCCCACCAGCACCCGCGCCCGTACCAGCGCCTGATGCTCCCAGGTCCAGGCCTCTCCCTCCTGATAACGGGCAAATGCACCGAGCGAACTCACCAGCAACCCCGATACGCCCGAAGGTCGCAAGCGCATGTCCACTTCATACAGCTGACCGGAGTTGGTCTGGGCCGTGAGCAAGTGAATGATCCGCTGCCCGAGCCGGGTGAAAAATTGCGCGCCATCGATCGGTTTCGGTCCGTCCGTTTCTGCCAGCGGATCGCCATCGTGGATAAACACCAGATCCAGGTCCGAAACATGCCCGAGTTCCAGCCCGCCAACTTTCCCATAACCGACAATGATGAAGCCGGGATCGCACAACTTACCGTCAGTGCGCAACGGCGTGCCGTACTTGGCCACAGTCTGGCGCCAGGCCAGGGCCAACACTTGTTCAAGAATCGCTTCCGCGAGCCAGGTCAGATAATCGCTGACTTTCATCAGCGGCAGGCTGCCGGCAATTTCCGAGGCGGCGACCCGCAAGCGGTGCGCCAATTTGAAATGACGCAGGGCTTCCATCTGCTGTTCGAGGTCGTCCTCGGGAATCCGCATCAGACGTTCGCGTAATTCGGCGGTCAGTTCCGGCGCCAGGGGCGGCTTGAACAGCCGGCCTTCGTTGAGCAATTCGTCGAGCAGCAGCGGAAAACGGGTGATCTGCTCGGCGATCCACGGGCTCGCGGCGCACAAGGTCAATAAACGTCGCAGCGCGCCGGGGTTTTCGGTCAGCAGCACCAGATACGCGGATCGACGGGCCACGGCTTCAACCAGCGGCAGCACGCGCTCCAACACCAGATCGGGATTGGCATGCTCGACGGCCTGCGCCAGCAAGCGCGGAATAAAGGCATCAAGGCGCTCACGCCCCAAACGCTGCATCGCCCGAAGTTGCGGACTGCCGCGCAAACCGGCCAAGGCTTTCAGGGCCTTGGTAGCCTCCTTGAAACCAGCCTCTTCCAACTGACGGCAAGCCGCTTCTTCGTCTTGAGCTTCTTCCCACAGCGGCAACCATTCCCCGCCCACCACCACTTCGCTTTCGGTGCCTTCTTCTTCGTCTGGATCGGCGATCACCTGAGCGAAGTGCCAGGCCACGCGGCCACGCCAATACATCAGCTGCTCATGGAAAGCGTCCCAGTCGGCAAACCCCAACATAAAGGCGATGCGCGCCTGATCTTCTGCGCCATCGGGCAACATCTGGGTCTGGCGATCGGCAATCGCCTGGATCGCATGTTCGGTGTAACGCAGGAATTCGTAGCCTTCGCGCAACTCGCTAATCACCGCTGGCGGCAAGTAACCCTGACCTTCCAGCGTGTTCAGTACTTTTAATAGAGGGCGTTGTTGCAGGCTCAAGTCGCGACCGCCGTGGATCAGCTGAAAAGCCTGGGCGATGAACTCGACCTCACGAATGCCGCCGGAGCCGAGCTTGATGTTGTCGGCCATGCCTTTGCGCCGCACCTCCTGTTGGATCAACTGTTTCATGGTGCGCAGCGCTTCGATTGCCGAGAAGTCCAGGTAACGCCGGTAAACGAACGGGCGCAGCATGTCCTGCAATTGCGCGCCGGCCACTTGATCGCCCGCCACCACCCGCGACTTGATCATCGCGTAGCGTTCCCAGTCGCGGCCCTGATCCTGGTAATACTGCTCCAGCGCATTGAAGCTCAGGACCAATGCACCGGCCGAACCGTAAGGCCGCAAACGCATGTCGACGCGGAACACGAAGCCATCGACGGTCATCGGGTCCAGCGCCTTGATCAGGCGTTGGCCCAGACGAATGAAGAACTCCTGATTATCCAGCGAGCGCTTCACGCCGACGGTTTCGCCGCCCTCGGGATAGGCGAAGATCAGGTCGATGTCCGACGACAGATTGAGCTCCACGGCGCCCAGTTTGCCCATGCCGAGGACGACCATCTGCTGCGGCTCGCCGCTGCGCCGGCCGGTCGGCACACCAAACTGCTGACAATGACGCGAGTACAACCACTGATAGGCCTGATCGATACTCGCATCGGCCATGTCCGAGAGGTCGCGGCAGGTCTGGACCAGGTCGGCCTGACGGGTCAAGTCGCGCCAGATGATCCGCACTTGCTGGCGGGTGCGCTGACGACGCAGGGCGCGGCCGAGTTCGTCTTCGGTTTGCGCCGCATTCACTACCGCCGCAATCTGCCCGCACAACTCGCCGGGAGCGAAACTGCGGTCCAGTTCACCGGACTGCACCAGCGCCAGCAACATCAAAGGGTCGCGCACACTTTGCTCAGTCACGAAGTCGCTGGCCGCAGTGACGCGGGCAAATTGTGCCCAGCGTTCAGGCGTCCAGGCCGACAGGCCATGATCGTCATCGAGTGCCGCAACGGCGGTACGGAACGACTGCTCGGCGCGGGTGACAGACGGCAGGAGAATGCCGGGCAGTTCGGCAAGCGTAGGGAGGCTCATGGTCTATCCTTGATCGGCGTGGAGACGACTGCATGTAGTGATTTGTGAAAACCCACTACCTGAAGGAGTGTCGAACAAAAGTTAGAAATAGCTGAAAATTCTTTATTTTTGGCAGCGAACATCAAGCTTTTACCTTTTGTGGTTGGTAAAAGACCAACCTTAACGATTATTCTCACAACGCAGCCGGAGGCCACAAGCCATTCATCTGTAGTTTTACTACTCGTATATACATTCGAAAGGCTGAAATGCCCGAAGATTTGTAGTAAAACTACACGCCGCCGGAACAACCTCTCGGCAATCCAAGAATTTATATCGTCTGCCCACAAGGCCAGTCGCAAACTCAGGCAACCGATTCTGGAAGCCTTTCCGCCCTGGAGCAAGCCATGCAAGACCTCGATCCCGTCGAAACCCAGGAATGGCTGGACGCCCTGGAATCGGTTCTCGACAAAGAAGGCGAAGACCGCGCTCACTATCTGATGACCCGTATGGGCGAATTGGCGACCCGCAGCGGCTCGCAACTGCCTTACGCCATCACCACGCCATACCGCAACACCATTCCCGTTACCCACGAAGCACGCATGCCTGGCGACCTGTTCATGGAACGCCGCATTCGCTCGTTGGTACGCTGGAACGCGATGGCCATGGTGATGCGTACGAACCTGAAGGATTCTGACCTGGGCGGTCACATCTCCAGCTTCGCCTCCAGCGCAACCCTGTATGACATTGGCTTCAACTATTTCTTCCAGGCCCCGACCGACGAACACGGCGGCGACCTGATCTACTTCCAGGGCCACACCTCGCCAGGCGTTTACGCCCGTGCATTCATGGAAGGCCGCATCACCGAAGACCAGATGAACAATTTCCGTCAGGAAGTTGATGGCAACGGTCTGTCGTCCTACCCGCACCCGTGGCTGATGCCTGATTTCTGGCAGTTCCCGACCGTATCCATGGGTCTGGGTCCGATCCAGGCGATCTACCAGGCACGTTTCATGAAGTACCTGGAAGCCCGTGGCTTCATTCCTGAAGGCAAGCAAAAAGTCTGGTGCTTCCTGGGCGACGGCGAGTGCGACGAGCCGGAATCCCTGGGCGCGATCTCGCTGGCTGGCCGCGAGAAGCTCGACAACCTGATCTTCGTCATCAACTGCAACCTGCAGCGCCTCGACGGCCCGGTTCGCGGCAACGGCAAGATCATCCAGGAACTCGAAGGCGTGTTCCGTGGTGCTCAGTGGAACGTGACCAAAGTCATCTGGGGCCGTTTCTGGGACCCACTGCTGGCCAAAGACGTCGACGGTATCCTGCAACGTCGCATGGACGAAGTCATCGACGGCGAGTACCAGAACTACAAAGCCAAAGACGGCGCGTTCGTGCGTGAACACTTCTTCAACTCGCCAGAACTCAAGGCGATGGTTGCCGATCTGTCCGACGACGAGATCTGGAAGCTCAACCGTGGCGGCCACGACCCGTACAAGGTCTACGCGGCGTACCACGAAGCGGTCAACCACAAAGAACAACCGACCGTCATCCTGGCCAAGACCATCAAAGGTTATGGCACCGGTGCCGGCGAAGCGAAAAACACTGCGCACAACACCAAGAAAGTCGATGTCGACAGCCTGAAGTTGTTCCGCGATCGTTTCGACATTCCGGTCAAAGACGACGAGCTGGAAAACCTGCCGTTCTTCAAGCCAGAGCCAAACAGCGCCGAAGCCCGCTACCTGAGCGAGCGTCGCACTGCACTGGGCGGTTTCGTGCCACAGCGCCGCGCGCAGAGCTTCGGCATTCCGACGCCGTCGCTGGATACCCTCAAGGCAATCCTCGATGGTTCGGGCGACCGTGAAATTTCCACCACCATGGCCTTCGTGCGAATCCTCGCGCAACTGGTCAAGGACAAGGAAATCGGCCCGCGCATCGTTCCGATCATCCCGGACGAAGCCCGTACCTTCGGTATGGAAGGCATGTTCCGTCAGTTGGGCATCTACTCGTCCGTCGGCCAGCTCTACGAGCCAGTCGATAAAGACCAGGTGATGTTCTACCGCGAAGACAAGAAAGGTCAGATTCTCGAAGAAGGCATCAACGAAGCAGGCGCCATGAGCTCCTTCATCGCCGCCGGTACTTCGTACTCCAGCCACAACCAGCCAATGCTGCCGTTCTACATCTTCTATTCGATGTTCGGCTTCCAGCGTATCGGCGACCTCGCCTGGGCCGCTGGCGACAGCCGTACCCGTGGCTTCCTGATCGGCGGCACCGCCGGCCGGACCACGCTGAACGGCGAAGGCCTGCAACACGAAGACGGTCACAGCCACATGCTGGCTGCCACCATCCCGAACTGCCGCACCTTTGATCCAACCTACGGCTACGAGCTGGCGGTGATCATCCAGGACGGCATGAAGAAGATGACCGAACAGCAGCAGGACGTTTTCTACTACATCACCGTGATGAACGAGTCTTACCAGCAGCCAGCCATGCCGGCCGGTGTGGAAGAAGGCATCATCAAGGGCATGTACCTGCTCGAAGAAGACACCCGCGAAGCGGCGCACCACGTTCAGCTGATGGGCTCCGGCACCATCCTGCGTGAAGTCCGTGAAGCAGCGAAGATTCTGCGTGAAGAGTTCAACGTCGGCGCTGACGTGTGGAGCGTTACCAGCTTCAACGAACTGCGTCGCGATGGCCTGGCCGTCGAGCGCACCAACCGTCTGCACCCGGGCCAGAAGCCTAAACTGAGCTTCGTCGAAGAGTGCCTGAACGGCCGTAAAGGTCCGGTCATTGCTTCTACCGACTACATGAAGTTGTTCGCTGAGCAAATTCGTCAGTGGGTCCCTTCCAAGGAATTCAAAGTCCTGGGCACCGACGGTTTCGGCCGTAGCGACAGCCGCAAGAAACTGCGTCATTTCTTCGAAGTTGACCGTCATTTCGTGGTGTTGGCAGCCCTGGAAGCACTGGCTGACCGTGGTGACATCGAACCTAAGGTCGTGGCTGAAGCCATCACCAAGTTCGGTATCAACCCGGAAAAACTCAACCCACTGGACTGCTGAGGAGAGATTCTGTGAGCGAACTCATTCGCGTACCTGACATCGGCAGCGGTGAAGGTGAAGTAATTGAACTGTTTGTGAAGGTCGGCGACCGTATCGAAGCCGACCAGAGCATCCTGACGCTGGAGTCGGACAAGGCGAGCATGGAAATTCCTGCGCCTAAAGCCGGCATCGTCAAAAGCCTGAAAGTGAAGCTGGGTGATCGCCTGAAAGAAGGCGACGAACTGCTCGAGCTGGAAGTCGAAGGTGCCGCTGCTGCGGCTCCGGCGGCTGCCGCTGCGCCAGCTGCAAAAGCTGAAGCAAAACCGGCTGCCGCACCTGCTGCTGCCGCGCCAGCCGCTGCGCCTGCTGCCGCTTCGGTTCAGAAAGTGCACGTGCCGGACATCGGTTCGTCGGGCAAGGCCCAGATCATCGAGATCCAGGTCAAGGTTGGTGACACCGTCGAGGCTGATCAATCCTTGATCACCCTGGAATCCGACAAGGCCAGCATGGAAATCCCTTCGCCCGCCGCTGGCGTGGTCAAGGCCATCAGCGTCAAGCTCAACGACGAAGTCGGTACCGGCGACCTGATTCTGGATCTGGAAGTGGCAGGTGCTGCTGCACCGGCTGCCGCCCCGGCCCAGGCTGCTGCTCCGGCACCCGCCGCTGCGCCTGCTCCTGCAGCAGCTCCAGCTGCTCCAGTGGCCGACAGCGTTCAGGACATCCACGTTCCGGACATCGGTTCGTCGGGCAAGGCCAAGATCATCGAAGTCCTGGTCAAGGTCGGCGACACCGTTGTAGCCGACCAGTCGCTGATCACCCTGGAATCCGACAAGGCGAGCATGGAAATCCCGTCGCCTGCCGCTGGCGTGGTGGAAAGCGTTTCCATCAAGCTGGATGACGAAGTCGGTACTGGCGACCTGATCCTCAAGCTGAAAGTCAAAGGCGTTGCACCTGCTGCGGCCCCGGCTCCGGCCGCTGCTGCACCGAGCGCTCCTGCCCCAGCCGCAGCGGCGCCTGCTGCTCCGGCAGCTGCCGCACCTGTTGCTGCACCGGCCAAGCCGGGCGCCAAGGTTCACGCTGGTCCGGCAGTACGCCAACTGGCCCGTGAATTCGGCGTCGAGCTGAACGCCGTCGGCGCCAGTGGCCCGCACGGTCGCATCCTCAAAGAAGACGTGCAGGTTTACGTCAAAGCGATGATGCAGAAAGCCAAGGAAGCACCAGCCGCTGCTGCTGGCGTAACCGGCGGCGCGGGCATCCCGCCAATTCCGGTTGTCGACTTCAGCCGCTTCGGTGAAACCGAAGAAGTGCCGATGACTCGCCTGATGCAAATCGGCGCGTCGAGCCTGCATCGCAGCTGGCTGAACATTCCACACGTGACTCAGTTCGATTCGGCTGATATCACCGAGCTGGAAGCGTTCCGCGTTGCTCAGAAAGCCGTTGCAGAGAAGGCTGGCGTCAAGCTGACCATCCTGCCGCTGCTGCTCAAGTCCTGCGCGCACTTGCTCAAGGAACTGCCGGACTTCAACAGTTCGCTGGCACCAAGCGGCAAAGCGATCATYCGCAAGAAGTACGTAAACATCGGCTTCGCCGTCGACACCCCTGAAGGCCTGCTGGTACCGGTCATCAAGAACGTCGACCAGAAAAGCCTGTTGCAACTGGCAGCCGAAGCTGCTGCGCTGGCCGCCAAGGCCCGCGACAAAAAGCTCACCGCTGACGACATGCAAGGCGCCTGCTTCACCATTTCCAGCCTCGGCCACATTGGCGGCACCGGCTTCACGCCGATCGTCAACGCGCCGGAAGTGGCGATCCTCGGTGTTTCCAAGGCAACCATCCAGCCAGTCTGGGACGGCAAAGCCTTCCAGCCGAAGCTGATGCTGCCGCTTTCGCTGTCCTACGATCACCGTGTGATCAACGGCGCCGCTGCTGCACGTTTCACTCAGCGTCTGAGCAGCCTGCTGGCAGACATCCGCACCATCCTGCTGTAACACCGACCGGCCCTCCCTAAACGGAGGGCCGTTCGCGTTCCACGTTTTCCGAGCGCCACGCTCGTACCTCAACCCCGCCAATTTGGCGGGGCTTTTTTTGCCTTGGATAAAGCTTCTTCCTACATTCGCGGCTGACATCGGCCACAACTCAAGTCCACTTCCTCCCGATATTTTTTGCGAGCCAATAACTACGCTTAGTCCGACTGATATTTAATAAAACTGCATCAGTCACTTTTTGCTTAGTTAGCACTTACTTCGAATGGATTCGAACATGTTCAAACCGACTGTCGGCCCGATTATTGGCCACACTACAACTAACCACGCGCGCATCTTTCTACGAGGCGAACTTCAAGACAATTCTTTGGTATTTGCAGGTATTCGTTATCGGCGCTTGGGTGAAGAGCGTTGGTCCCGAGGCGCGTTTGTAAAACTGACGGTCTTGCGCGACATGTCCGATGTGATTGTGCTCAATGAGCTGTCCAGCGACACCGAGTACGAATACCAGGCCGGCTGGTTCAGCCCGATGAGCCCGGTGCATACCGTGGAGACGGTGCAGGAACTGCCGCTGCAATGGCCACGGGAGATTTACCGGTTCCGCACCCGTTCCAGCAAGACCACCACGCCACGGGCGTACATAGTCGGTTCGTGCCGCTACCTGCGCATGACGGCAGGCATACCAGCGTCACCGCAACGGGGTGACCGGATTTTTGCTTCGATCTCCGATCTGGCGCAGCAGGCAGACCCGCCTGTCAGCGCGATGCTGATGACCGGTGACCAAATCTATGTCGATGACCTGAACCTCATCGCTCCCGACCGGGAATACAAGGAAATACTCAGCAAATATCGCGCAGCTTTTTCCCAGCCGAACATCACAAAATTAATGTCTAACCTGTCGACTTACATGATCCTCGACGACCATGAAATAGAAGACAACTGGCCAGCCAATGAAAGCAAGGGCGATGCTTATTTATACAAAAACGCCATCGCGGCCTATGAGCTATATCAAGCCAGCCACAGTCCGGCGCATGAACTTCTAGTCAACGGACAAATCAGCAGAAAACTTGAACAGTATTGGTATCAGTTCGCCGAAGGCGATATTGAATGGTTTGTCACCGATAGCCGCACTCGACGCAACCTGTCGGCCAATGATCGCCGCATCCTCGATGAAGAGCAGGAACAGGCACTGCTCAATTGGCTGATCCACAGCGAGGCAAGGGTCAAATTCGTGGTCACCAGCGTGATGTTCTACCCTGACCGCAAACTCCATGGCGATGACGCCTGGAAAGCCTTCCCGGAACAACGCCTACGGTTGCTGGAAACGATTCGAACGCAGCGCATCAAGAATGTTGTCTTCATTTCCGGCGACGTCCACGGCTCCCTGACCAGCCGCCTGACCCACAGCGAAGACCCGGACTTCGAGGTGCACACCATCGTCTCCTCGCCACTGTGCAACAGCAAACTGCTGCCGTATGCCAAGGCCTCCACGTTCGTCCTGGATCAGGCGTTGGCGCAAACGGCTGCGGGGGACTACCGTCATGAACTGACCAGCCAGGTGGTCAGCGAAGACAATTTTGCCCATCTGGTCGTTGATAGGGAGCAAATTCGGGTCAATTACCACGACCGGGGGGGCACGCCATTACAAGCGATCAACATCCCGCTGTACTAAGGCGAAGAAGGCCAAATGCATTGGTTTTTAGCCGGAGCTGGAGAAAACTTCACGCCTGCCGACATATTCTTATAGCACTTGGCCTTCATGTCTCTTGTCAGTCGGGGCCGCAATGATGCAACCTTGCCGCAGACAACAGATAAGAGGGCGAGAGCCCGGCGCGATCAGCACATTCGAAGCGAGTTCCCCTCAATGAAAAGCCAACCCGATGCCGCCAGCCGTATGGTGGCCGAGGTAGTGACGCAGTTGCCTGTGCCCTCGCGGCTCGGCATGCTGCGTTTCGAACGGCTGAATGAACCTAGCTGGGCGCTACTGTTTCTGGATCCTAATTGCGAACGTCATTTCGGTCTGCCGGCCGTAGACCTGTGTGCGCTGGTCGACTCTCCCTACGCCAGCCTGATGGAGCCCGAAGCGCGCTATCAGCTGCATGACGCGGTCCAGCAGCAACTTACCGACAGTCCGAACTACCAGATCCGCTACACCTTGCACACCGCCTCCGGCGCCTTGAACCTGCTGGAACTGGGCGAAGCCTATAAACAGCACAATCGGCACCTATTGCGCGGCTATCTGCTGGTGGTCGACGACCTGCTGGAAAGCAATCAGCTATTGCCCGACCTGGAATCCCAGAACTCGCGCCTGCAAATCGCCCTGGAACTCAATCAGCTTGCCCAGCAGGTACAACTGCAGCATCTGGACCGGGTGCGCGCCCAGCAGGACCTGATCTTGTTGCTGACTCGCCAGCGCTACAGCAGCAACAATTCCCTGCAAGAAGCCGCCGAACTGATCACCCGTAGCGCCTGCGATATCTACGAAATTGACTGTGCCAGCCTGTGGAACCTCGAAGGTTCGATGCTGGTGCCGATTTCGGCCTATCACCGCGCCTGCGAGGAATACCGGCTGCCGGAGCCGATCGACGTCAGCAGCTTCCCTGATTACCTCGAAGCCTTGCACAGCAGCCGCGCCATCGACGCCCACAACGCCATGCGTGACCCGCGCACCCGGCACATGGCCGAGAGCCTGCGCCCACGCGATGTGAACGCGATGCTCGACGCCAGCATCCGCGTCGACGGTCAAGTGGTCGGCGTGCTATGCCTGGAACAGACCGGTGCGACCCGCGCCTGGCAGTCGGACGAAATCGCGTTTGCCGGCGAGCTGGCGGATCAGTTCGCCCAGGTCATCAACAACCACAACCGCCGCACCGCCACCAGCGCCCTGCACTTGTTCCAGCGCGCGGTCGAGCAAAGCGCCAACGCCTTTTTGCTGGTCAATTGCGACGGCGTGGTGGAATACGTCAACCCAAGCTTCACCGCGATCACCCAGTACAGCACCGAAGAAGTCCACGGCCAGCGGCTATCGGAACTGCCAGCACTGGAGAACCTCAGCGAACTGCTGTTCGACGCGCCCTCGGCGCTGGCCAAAAGCAACAGCTGGCAGGGCGAGTTCAAGAGCCGACGCAAAAACCTCGAACCCTACTGGGGGCAGCTGTCGATCTCCAAGGTGTACGGCGATAACCGCGAGTTGACGCATTACATCGGCATTTATGAAGACATCACCCAGACCAAACTCGCCCAGCAGCGCATCGAGCGCCTGGCCTACACCGATAACCTGACCAACCTCGGCAACCGCCCGGCGTTCATCCGCAACCTCGACGAACGCTTCGCCCGAGACACAGACACCCCGATCATCTTGCTGCTGGTGGACATCGACAACTTCAAGCGGATCAACGACAGCCTCGGCCACCAGACCGGCGACAAACTGCTGATCAGCCTGGCCCGACGCCTGCGCAACAGCCTGAGTCCGGGCGGCAGCCTGGCACGCTTCGCCAGTAACGAATTCGCCGTGCTGCTGGACAACACCGACCTGCGTACCGGCCAACAGGTCGCCCACCAGTTGTTGATGACCCTCGACAAGCCGATGTTCGTCGACAACCAACTGATCAGCGTCACCGGCTCCGTGGGCCTGGCCTGCGCGCCGCTGCACGGTCGTGATCCGCAAACCTTGATGCGCAACGCCGGTCTGGCGCTGCACAAGGCCAAGGCCAACGGCAAGCATCAGGTCCAGGTGTTCACAGAAGCGTTGAATGCCGAGGCCAGCTACAAACTGTTCGTCGAGAACAACCTGCGCCGCGCACTTACCCAGAACGAGCTGGACGTGTTCTATCAGCCTAAGCTCTGCCTGCGCAGCGGCCGCCTGCTGGGGATGGAAGCGCTGCTGCGCTGGAACCATCCCGACAAAGGCATGATCCGTCCGGACCAGTTCATCAGCGTCGCCGAAGAAACCGGCCTGATCATCCCCATCGGCAAGTGGATCGCCCGCCAGGCCTGCCGCATGAGCAAAACACTGAGCGCCGCCGGCCTGGGCGATCTTCAAGTCGCGATCAACCTGTCGCCCAAGCAGTTCTCCGATCCGGATCTGGTGTCGTCCATCGCCAACATCCTTAAGGAAGAAGCGCTGCCGGCCCACTTGCTGGAACTTGAACTCACCGAAGGCCTGCTGCTGGAAGCCACCGAAGACACCCACTTGCAGCTCGACCAGCTCAAGCGTCTGGGCCTGACGCTGGCAATGGATGACTTTGGTACCGGTTACTCGTCACTCAGCTATTTGAAAAAATTCCCGATCGACATCATCAAAATCGACCGAAGTTTCATCCACGAAATCCCCGACAATCAGGACGACATGGAAATCACCTCCGCGGTGATCGCCATGGCCCACAACCTGAAACTCAAGGTCGTGGCGGAAGGCATCGAGACCGCCGAGCAGCTTGCGTTCTTGCGGCGCCACCGCTGCGACGTCGGCCAGGGCTACCTGTTCGACCGGCCGATCCCCGGCGCCGAGCTGATCGAAAAGCTCAAACGCTACCCTCGCGGCCCTCTCGCCTGACACACACATCCTCGTGTGGACACCTCCAATCCCTGTAGGAGTGAGCCTGCTCGCGATAGCGGTGTCTCAGTGACGTGGTTTCTGACTGACCCACCGCTATCGCGAGCAGGCTCACTCCTACAGGGGTAGTGCGTAACGGGAAGGGTTTGGGCACACTGGCGGTCTGATTCCCTACATCCCAACCTGACTGAGAGGACTGATCATGGTCTTGCGCTCGGAAATTCTGGTGAACAAAAACGTGCTTCCAACCAAAGAACAAGCTCTGCCTGGCCGCGAAACCCATATGTCCCTGCCGGAAAAACACTTCGTCCACGACTCCCCGCTGCTGGGCCCGTTCGTCACCGACGTGGATTTTGCGATCTTCGGCCTGGGTTGCTTTTGGGGGGCGGAACGTCGCTTCTGGCAGCGTGAAGGAGTGGTCAGCACAGTCGTGGGTTACGCCGGCGGCTTCACGCCGAACCCAACCTATGAAGAAGTCTGCTCAGGCCTGACCGGCCACAGCGAAGTGGTGCTGGTGGTCTACGAGCCGGCAAAAGTCAGTTATGACGAGCTGCTGAAGATGTTCTGGGAACTGCACAACCCGACTCAAGGCATGCGCCAGGGCAACGATATCGGTACTCAGTATCGCTCGGTGATCTACGCCACCAGTCCAGCTCAGTTGGCCGCCGCCGAACACAGCAAAGAAGTGTTCCAGGCTGAATTGACCAAGGCCGGGAAAGGCGAAATCACCACTGAAATCGACGAAGCGCCGACGGTCTACTTCGCCGAGGCGTATCACCAGCAGTACCTGGCGAAGAACCCTGAAGGGTATTGCGGGATTGGCGGCACAGGCGTGACCTGCCCGATCTGATTTTTCGGGCCCCTGATCGTTCCCACGCTCTGCGTGGGAATGCCTCAATGGACGCTCCGCGTCCGCTCTTGAAGGGCGTGACGCGGAGCATCACAGGCTGCATTCCCACGCAGAGCGTGGGAACGATCACCACTCAACTCTCAGCAATCAACCAATCCATCTGCCACCCACCCTGGGTCTGCCCCAACTTCTTGGACAACCACGGCAGCAACTCACGCAATTCCTCTTCCAGCCCCCACGGCGGATTCGCAATCGCCATCCCGGAGCCGTTCAAACTGTTCGGCGTATCCAGCGGATGCACCAGCAACTCCACGCGCAACAACTTCGGCGCGCCCGAGCCCGCCAGGTCCTGATAAAAGCGCCGCAACATGCGCTGGTCCTTCACCGGGTACCAGATCGCCGCCACGGTTTGACGCATCCGGCCAACCGCCTCTTTCAGCGACGCCGCACAGCGCTGCATCTCATCGAGCTGTTCAAACGGCGGATCAATCAACATCACCGCCCGCTTCTCCTGCACCGGCAACATCGCGCGCGGCACATGCCAGCCTTCGCCCAGATGCACCTTCACCCGACGGTCACCAGCCATGTTGTCCTTGAGCAGCAAACCGTCTTCCGGATGCTTCTCGTTGAGCATCACCCGATCCTGCGGCCGCGTCAGACGCCGCGCCAGCTCCGGCGACCCCGGGTAATAGCGCAACTGGCCATCCGGGTTCATGTCGTGCAGCACTTTCATGTAATCGGCGGTCAGCGCCGGCAAGTCCGGCTGATCCCACAGACGCGCAATACCTTCCAGGTACTCGCCGGTACGGTTGGCCTGATCGCCCTGAAGATCATACAGGCCAATGCCGGCGTGAGTGTCGAGATAGGCAAACGGCTGCTCCTTGCGCGACATCAGGGCGATGAGGCGGGTCAAAGTCAGGTGTTTGAACACATCGGCGTGATTGCCGGCATGGAAGGCGTGACGATAATTCATGATTGCTCCTGCGAAGGCCGGGAAGTTTACCTTGTACCGAGGCGAACGTCAGGGGTTCGCGGCTGAGCGGGCGTTCGGTCTAGCAATCGCAATCACGCCCCCCGCGTCGGAGTCGCCTCAGTCTGCGATTTTTCGATCTTGCTCATTTGGCGAGCAACATCAAGTCACACTTTGCCAAAGACCTGCCATCGTGAAGCTTACACATGAGTGCGAAGATCGGACCGACCTGACACCCGTAAATGGAGATTTACATGGGACGGAAAATGATTGGTATCGGTGCGCCTACCTCAACCGGCGGCTCCGTACAGGAAGGGAATGTCGGTATCAACATCGATTGCGCTGTAAGCACCTCATCCATTGGACACTTGGCAAGTTGCCCAGTCTGCAGCCAAGGAAAAGGCCCCATCGTCGCGGTCGGCCCCAGAACCATTACGTTACCGGCCGGATTGGTTGCCCTGGAAGGTGACTACGTTGCCTGCGGCTGCCCTCCACAATCCAACAAGGTGATTTCCGCTCAGTCATCTGTATATGGCGGAGCAGAACACAACAAAGCAGATTTTTCAGGCATCACTACCCTGCTCAATCGTCCCAAGTCCATCACCGATATTTCCTTGTCCTATGGCGATGAGCAGGTTGCTGTTGAGTCAGTATCCCGGTTTTACACTGACTTGAATATTCATGTGAAAACCTCAGGTTATTTGCCCGGCGAGACGGTTACCGTCAACATTAGCGGGCCCACCGAAAAAGCGTTGACAGGGATAGTCGGGGCCAAAGGCGTAGCCATCATTCCAAACGCATTCGGAAGCGAAATCATTGACATGGAAGGGGAAGCATAATGGCTCAAGTTGTCATCAATGCCGGCGGAGTGTCTTCCAGCATCTCGGTTAAAAGGCCCCGCTTCAGCACTCTATGGAGCGCATATGCAGAAGTAGGTCATAAAGGCTCAGTCGAGGTTTACGGACTTGTCGGAGGCGGAGTCGAAGCGGCAAGAGCGGAAAAGCCTGATGCTTATGCGAATGCCTGCGCATTGAGGCTAAGCAGAGCGTTTAATTACGGCGGATATAAAATCCCCAAAGGCACGATCATACAAAACCAGCCCATCTATCGACTGAGTGGAACGGACCAACTTCCCTACATAATGAAGGTGGTAGATTTCCTCGCTTTTCTTAGACATAACTGGGGCGAGCCCGACCATACGCTGACGCAAACCAATTCAAATTTTATAAATGGAAAAAAAGGCGTCATCGTGATGGAAATCACCGGGTGGAGCGACGCGTCAGGCCACGCAACCCTTTGGAACGGGAGCGTGACCGGTGACGGCAGTGACTACCACAAGCAAGACAGCCATACCTATGACAATCCAAGGGTAAAGCTGGATAAAATAAACTTTTGGGAGTTGAAGGGATGACGCACTCGCCTCTAATTGTGCTGGCACTCCTACTCGTTTCAGGGCAAGCCATATCTGCTGAAATCAATATAGATAAGGCGCGAGAAACGCTGAAAAATTATGGATTGGCCAATTGTATTTCCAGCCAATTCAAGAACGAGTCAGAAATCAAATCTGATATTGGACTTGCGATTGGCGCCTACTCGTCGATGAGCAAGGGGCAGCATCTAATTATTCAAAACGAGGACACCCTCGAAGTCACATACGACCCTTACGCAGAAACCGAGAAGTACATGCGTAACGCCTATGCACACACCTCGTCCCTCAGCAAGCATTCTAATAAAAAAATGGTTTTTTATGGTTGCCTCGAAGTTTACAACTCCAGGGAGTTCGACGCATTCATTCAGTCTCAGGATCAATTCCTGCCAAAGTAGATTATCAAAATGAGTAAGGACGATCCTTCCTACAATCAATCAGGAAGGATCACTCTTTATTCAGATACTACGGCAGAGCCCGCAACCGCCGGCCAATCACATCCAGCACATCACACCCATCGCGCAACGGAATGGCACAGAGCAAGGCAAAGTCGCTGAGGATGAAGGATTCGCACTCGATGGAACCGCGCATCGACATGTTTTCCAGCACCTGTGTCACGGCGCGAATTCTATAGTTGGCCGCCTCATACAACACATCGAGCGGCGCGTGGGTATCGACGAACAGGGTGGGCATGTCGGTGCAGTTGCTGGTGAGGGCCATGAAGCGGTTTTTTGGATGGGGGATTGGTTTTTCGTAGGGTGGATCGGGGTGAAGATTTTTCATTTTCAAGTTCCAGAGGCAGTAAATAGGAACTGCCATCAGCCTTCCTACAGGCTGGGGTGGCAGTTATGCGCGGGGTAGGAATATCGAGGCCTTTGGAAAACTCGACCACGCCGAAGCGTGCCCGCGCACAACCGCCGCAACTGATCTTACGGACGCACGTTAACGGCCGCAAACCTAGCTTCGACGCCAATACATTTCCAACGACTTTGAAGGGCTCCTACACCCCGCCACTGAATTTTCAGTGACCACCAGAGACTATCGTTGGAATTCATTTCAAACCAGTTCATGGAAACCGTTACAACTTGAAGGAAACTTCCGACGACTTCGCCCGGAAATTTCGCATTGCCTCTAGTTCAGCTCCTCCATCAAGTACTCCAACAGCTCGGCTTTCGGCACTGAAGGAAGGTCAGGCCGGGCAAGAAACGTCTCGACCTTGCGGCGCAACACGCCCGCCGAAAACGCCTCCAACAGGTTCGGATGCTCTTCACTCAACCACTGCATCAGATTGTTGATAGAGGTCGAAGTATCTACAGCACCAAGGTGTTGCAGCAGGGAATCAGACACCTCCCACCACGGGAAAACCCTGGAGGTTTTCAGCGCACTACCACCGATTTCGAGCGACTGACCGTTGATCAAACAACGGTGGATAACAGGCATTAACTGCGTGGCATTCACTTCGCCGGACTGAAGAATCGGCAGCACAAAACGCCCGTCCCAGAAACGGAAAAACACCGCATGACCGTTGGGCAAAAGAACCTGGGTAAGGCTGCGCAGATGCTCGACCAGCACTTCTTGAGATGCAGCAGAAACCGCTAACCAACCCCAATCGCGAGACTCGGTGGCAGCGACCCATTCCAGAAACTCACTCTCCGCCGCGATAATTCCGACATAGGGCATCACCGGTTCCCACTCGGCATACGCGGTACCTGCCCAGACAGGACTCGGCGCCTGTGCAGTGGTCGAGCATTGCCAGGCTTTAAACGCCCGAGCAGAACTGGCGTTACTAAAGACCGCGAACACCTGTTCGGTGGGTTTCAGCGGCTGCCGGTCCAGCCAGTCGCGAGGCGTCAAATGATCAAGCTGCACAGACACCATCCTTGCAGCGCTCACACTCCTCACAGAACGGCGCATCGCTTTTCAGACTCATGATCTGCGCAGCGCTCAATACCGCTGCCGGCGCAGCGGCGAGTTTCAACGGTGTATTCGGTGAAACCGGCGCAGCCGCCATCGCCGGCATCAACGCGCCACCGACCTGAATCGGCACGCTACTAAAAATCCCCCCCGGCCCGATATTGATCCACTGCCCCCCCGCCTGAATCGTCGCGCTGGCGCCGCCGTCGATCACCACTTGCTGGCCGGCGCTGACGTGGAATTGCTGGCTCGCGCTGAGCACCTGACTGGACACACGGATGTGCCGGTCGCCCACCACCACCAAGTGATCGTCGCGCTTCACTTCAGCCTGACGCTGACCGTGGGTGATGCGCTGCTCATCAGCCTTCAACTCATGGCGAGCGGTGCCGGTAACGACGATGCTGCGCTGGTTATCGACCTGTACCTGTTGATCATTCAACACGTGCTGGGTCCAGTTTCGCTGGGCGCGCAGGTAGATTTCCTCGGCGCCTTTGCGATCCTCGATGCGCAGTTCGTTGTATCCCCTGCCTCCCGGACTGCTCTGGCTGCGGAAAATGCTGCGGGTTTTGTCCGCCGGCAGGTCCAGCGGAACGGGGGTCGCCGCATTAGGCAGACAGCCCATCACCAATGGATTGTCGGCATCGGCGTCGATGAACCCGACCAGCACTTCCATGCCGACGCGCGGGATCAGCACGCTGCCATACCGGTCATGCGCCCAACCCGTGGCAACGCGCAGCCAGCAACTGGAGTGCTCGTTGAGTTGACCATCGCGGTCCCACGCGAGCTGAACCTTGACCCGACCGTACTCGTCGCAATGGATTTCGCTGTCAACCGGGCCGGTGACCACGGCGGGTTGATAGCCGAGCATCCGAGGCTTTTGCGGCCCCAGCGGCGGGCGAAACGAAACGTCCCACGGCGTCGCCAGAAACGTATTGCGATAGCCCTGAAAATCATCCGGGTCATCGCTGGTGGCCGACTCTTCCAGCACCTGCGGCTGGCGGCCGCGATGTTCGATTTCAGTGATCAGCCACAGGTCATTCCACGCCTGACGGGGATGCTCGGCGAGATGGAGGAAATGCCCGCTGACCAGCGCACAGTCATCACCACGACCTTCGGCCTGACGGAAGTCAGCGTTGTGGCGTTCGAGTGTGCGTTGAGCTAACTGTTTGCCGTGTTCGCGATCAGTGAATTGGCCGGGAAAGTGGTAGTCCTCCAGCACCGGGCGCAGCTCGCTGTCGAGACTGTTTTCGAGTTGCAGGCGAGGTTTTTGAAAGTCGTAATCGCGACGGGTGACAGCGGTAGTGCGGGTTTCCAGACGCACGTTGAAGCGTTTGATGGCTGGCGCATCCGCCGCCATTCCGCTACCGGGCAGGTACAGCGTTGACTCGGGCAGACGAGGAAAAACGGTCTGGTCATCGCCGAACACCAGCAAATGCCCGTCGGGGCTGTGCTGGAAGTGGTAGTGAATGCCGATCTCGGCACACAGCCGCTGGATAAACGCCAGGTCGCTTTCGGCGTACTGCACGCAGTATTCACGAGCCGCGTAGTCGCTGCCGAGTTGAAACTCGAACGCATCGCGCTGGATGCCGTGGTCCTTGAGGACCTGCGCGATGATCGTTGGCACACTTTTGTGCTGGAAGATCCGCTGGTTGATGCGCTGACCAAGGTAGGCCAGTCGCGGTACGAGGCTGATCTGATAGCCCGTCAGACGTTTCCCGGAGTCGCTTTGGCCGACGCGAAAAATCTGACCGTGAATACCGGCCCCTTGTGCATCGAAACTCAGAAAGGCCTGACGGTGCAGCAGGCTTTCCAGTTCTATGTCCGGCCGATCGCTGACCAGTTCCAGGTCAAAACGGTAGGGTTGGCTAATGGCTTCCGTGCCCGTGAACTCAAGGACCTTGAGCTCATTCTGGACGCCGTCGAGGGTCAACGTGAAACGCGGTTGATTGGCAGGCGCGAACATCCGATGTGTCTCTGCAGAATGAAGGCGGGCGATTCTGCATGAGCGATAAGGGGTGTTGAGGGAGGGACAAGGAAATCAGATTTTCCCTACTTTCTCTGAAGATTTCTCCTTCAGAAAACAGTTGTTTTGGCTACAGACATTCCCTTCAAGACCACCACCCTCCCCTTGTAGGAGTGAGCCTGCTCGCGATAGCGCCGGGTCAGTCGACATCAACGTTGAATGATTAACCGCTATCGCGAGCAGGCTCACTCCTATGTATGGACTCGCCCCCACTGTCTACCTGCTTTTCAAACACTGCTACCCGGTTGCATCTATGTATAAGGCCTATTCGAGGAAGCCATCTTTGGCTTCTGGCCAACATTGGTTGAGCTCACGGTATGCCGATTACATTCAGGCCTCGAAGGCCGGTAGGAGCGCAGGCATCAATCCGCGACGGTCTGACCTGGGG
>NZ_JBFUIH010000007.1:0-158941 GCF_056401975.1 Pseudomonas sp. P4_C8
AAGGACGCCATCGCCGGCAAGCCGGGCTCCTACAGTTTAGGCGGTGGCAATGCGTGCGGGTTTAACCGCGGTCTTGCGGCMCAACATGACGGTAACAATCACCCCGGCAGCAAACAGCCAGGTGATCGGCTCGATGTGTTCGCCGAAGAATAGTGCCGAGAAGGCGATGGTGAAGAAGATCTGCAGCAGCTGAATCTGGCTGACCCGAGCAATCCCACCCATGGCCAGCCCTGCGTACCAGGCGAAGAAGCCGATGAATTGCGAAAACAGCGAAACGTAACCAAACGCCCACCAGGTCTTGGCCGAAATCTCGCCCTGATGTTGTAGCGCCAGGTACACCACCGGCCCGATCAACAGCGGCGTCGACAGCACCAGCGCCCAGCAGATCACCTGCCAGCCGCCCATCTCCTTGGCCAGGCGTCCGCCCTCGGCGTAACCCAAACCACCCACCGCAATCGCCCCGAGCATCAGCAAATCACCGGCCTGAATGCTGCCCGCACCGCTGATCAGCGCATAACCGAGCACCAACGCACTGCCCAGCGCGGCGCAGGCCCAGAAGGCTTTTGACGGTCGTTCATGGGACAACCACGCGGCGTACAGCGCCACGCACAGCGGTTGCAGACCATTGACCAAGGCACCATGGGACGCCGGCAAGGTTTGCATGGCCCACGCCGACAACACCGGAAAACCCAGAATGACTCCGGCGATCACCAGGGTCAGGCCTTTGACCTGTTTCCAGGTCGGCCATTTCTCCCGACGCCACAGCAACAGCAACGCCGCCGGCACCGCCGCAAACAACGCCCGGCCGAGGCCATTGAGCAGCGGATGCAATTCCTGCACGACGATCCGTGTGAAGGGCAGGGTGAGGCTGAAGATCACAACACCGAGCAGGCCGAGGGCCATGCCGGTGTTTTCGCGCGAGGACATGATGGCAACCAGAATTCAGAGTGGGGGAAGAGTTTTCATCTAGCCACAAACTGCGCCGACTGCGCTGTTACAGCTAGGCGCAGAGTTATCCGTACAGTTTTAGGGCCCCTTCGCGAGCAGGCTCGCTCCCACATTGGAATGCGATCAACGGTGGGAGCGAGCCTGCTAGCGATGAACGATAACGCGGTAGTAGCAGGTTATTACCCGACCCCGCGGATAAGGACTACCTTGAATACTCCTGCGAATGTCCCCCAGAGGAGTCCTCCCCATGGCTGCTAAAAAAATCCTGATGCTGGTCGGCGATTACGTCGAAGACTACGAAGTGATGGTGCCGTTCCAGGCACTGCTGATGGTCGGTCATACCGTCCACGCCGTTTGCCCGGACAAAACCGCGGGCCAGACCGTGCGCACGGCGATCCACGATTTTGAAGGCGACCAGACCTACAGCGAAAAGCCCGGCCACTTGTTCGCCCTGAACTTCGACTTCGCAAAAGTCGCTGAAGCCGACTACGACGCGCTGCTGATCCCCGGCGGCCGTGCGCCGGAATACCTGCGCCTGAATGAAAAAGTTTTGGGTTTGGTGCGAGCGTTCGACAAGGCCGGCAAGCCGATTGCTGCCGTGTGCCATGGCGCGCAATTGCTGGCGGCGGCCGGCGTTCTCGAAGGACGCGAGTGCAGCGCTTACCCGGCCTGTGCCCCGGAAGTGCGACTGGCCGGCGGTACGTTCATCGACATCCCGGTGACGCAGGGCCATGTTCAAGGCAATCTGGCCACCGCCCCGGCCTGGCCGGCGCACCCGAGCTGGCTCGCCGGTTTTCTCGGGTTGCTGGGTACCAAAATCACGCTGTAACGAGGGACTTGTCCATGTGCGAGCTCTACGTCAAGGCCGATCCGATCCTCTACGAATCGCGCTCCCGCTCGCTGCGCATCTGCGGGGTGGTCACCACCCTGCGGCTGGAGAATCAGTTCTGGGACATCCTCAGCGAAATCGCCGAAGTCGACGGTATGACCACTAATCAGTTGATCGCCAAGCTCTATGAGGAGGTGATGGATTATCGCGGGGAAGTGGTGAATTTTGCGTCGTTTTTGCGGGTGAGTTGTATGCGCTATCTGAGTCAGCGACGGGTGGTTGCGCCGGAGTTGTCAGTGGTTCGGTCGGTGGTGAAGTAGCGCAGACCATGTTGACCCCTTCGCGGGCAAGCCCGCTCCCACAATGGACTGATACACGCAAATACACTGTAGGAGCGTGGCTTGCCCGCGAAGGGGCCGGAACAGGCGACAGATTTCCCTGGCTGGTCTTTACTCTGAAGCGCGAAGCCTCTCAATTGCCAAGGAGAAAGAGCATGTCCGGATGGTATGAAGTGAGCAAAACCAGCAGCGGCCAGTTTCGGTTTGTCTTGAAGGCGGCCAATGCCGAAACCATTCTGTCCAGCGAGCATTACACCACCCGCAGCGCGGCCGACAACGGCATTGCCTCGGTGCAAAAGAACAGTCCGCTGGATGAACGCTACGAGAAAAAGACCACCAAGGATGGCCATCCTTACTTCAACCTCAAAGCCGCCAACCACGAAATCATCGGCAGCAGCGAAGCCTATTCCTCCGATGCCGCACGGGAAAAAGGCATCGCCAGTGTCAAGGCCAACGGGCCGACCACGGTAATCAAGGACAAGACCTTGCCGGTGCTCTAAACACACCGATAACCTATTGTGGGAGCGAGCCGGCTCCGGGCGGCGATCCGACGATGGCGGCAGCCGCTCCGGCACTAAACCTCGACTGGAACAGTCAGCTTCGGACTACCCAGCACATGCGTCTTCGAATCAAAAAACCGCAATTGCGATCCCGTCCCCTCAAACACCTTCGCGTAATGCCGCTTCTGATGCTGAATAAACGCTTTGCTGCGCGGATAAATCGAGATCGCCACCACGGTTGGTTTTGCCTGGCGTAGCGCATGAACGATATGACTGTCCTGCTCGCCCAACGCATGACCAAAAACGCACAACCCGTCGCCATGCCCCAATAACTGGTCATAACAAAACGACAGATAATCCGAGCTGCGAATCGTCTTGAGCTTGTCCTGCGCCGGCCCTTCGTTCACAAACAGCGGCACGTCATCCAGCGTCTTGATCGTATTGTTGATCGCGAAACTGCCGAGCAACGTGCCCTCGGTCGACATCAATTTACGCGCTGTGCCGTCCTGGTTTCGCACCAGATGCAAACCACCGTGCAGGTACAACAAACGGGTTTTCTCGGTCGCCGTGACGCTCAGGTCAAAGCCCGGCTCGGTGCCCTGGAACAGGTCGGTGATCGCGTCTGGCTGATGCTGGATGGACCAGTAATTAAGCAAGTCATAGTTAGTGGTGAACACCGTCCGATAGTTGCCCAGTTCCTGGCTAATAATCGCCAGGGTCGAAGGCACCACCAGCCGCCATGGAATATGCACGGCGTGCACGGTGTTGATCAGCGCTTCCTTGATCGCGTAATAGCGATTGCGCGGTGCGGCGGAGCTGACAGCCAACGCCTTGTTGACCCGGCTGGTGGTTTTCAGCGCGCTCAGGACTTGTTCGAAACTGCGCGTCTGCATCGCCTCGAACACGCTCAGCTCGGATTGGCTCAGGGGTTTTTCTTCGACAGTGCGTGCATTCTCGAACAGCGAGTCGTAACCAAAATCGTCCCACACGGCGCGGCTGGCGCCGTTGCCTACCAGCAAGCCGCTGAACGAGGCGGTGGCGCGCAAGGCGTTCCAGTCTTCAAGTTGGGCATCAACATCCTGGAAATCGGTCATTGCGGTGGTCGTCTCGAAGCAAAGGGGCTAATGGGCGGCGACTTTATCACGGCCGGGCGTCGAGTCAGATCAACATGTAGGTTGGCGACCCGGCGCGAGCATCACGCAGAGCATCGCGCCCACCGCCAGCAACGTGCACAACAGCGACAGTGGCCACGCCTGCGGACTGGCAATCAGGCTGGCAATCGCGCCAATCACGGCAGCCATCAGTTGATGAATAAAGCCGCTCAGGGCCATCGCATAAGCGCCGCCTACCGGTGAGCCGTCGTTAGCCAGCGACAGGCTGATCGGGTAGGTCAGCGATTGCCCGAACACCGCCACGCAATAGGGCAACCAGAACAGCAGCGCAATGGCTGTGCCGGTGACGCTGCCCAATAACATCACCGCGCTGCCGGCCAGTACCAGTCCGACGCCGGCCGACATCAATCGGCGCTGACCGGTGCGCAGTACCAAGCCATTGACCCCCAACGCCCCCAAAAAATATGCCGCGCTGATCGGCCAGCCCAGCAGCCCGTATTCCACAGCCGACCAATTGAACGGACCTTGCAGAATCAACGGCGCGGCGGTGTTGAAGGCGACGATCACCCCATAACCGAGGCCGCCGGTGAGGGCCGGCAGCAGGAAGGCACGATCGCGCAGAATGCGCCCGTAACTCGGCCATGCGGACGACTGCACATTGTCCTCGGTCAGCAGCGCAAACGGGACCCGCGCCACAACCGTCGCCATCAACAGGCTCGCGCCCCCTAACAGATAGAAGATCGCTGACCAGCCCAGCGCCACCTGAATAATCGACCCCAAGTACTGGCCGATTCCCAGCGCCACCACAAATGAAATCGAAATCCACGACAACGCCTTAGCCAGCAGATCGCCGCGGAAGCTGTCGCGGATCAGCACCCGGGCCATCACCGAAATTCCGCTGGCACCGATGCCCTGAATCAGTCGAATCATCAGGAACGATTCAAGTGTCTGGCCCAGCGGCAGTGCAAGGTTGCCCAGCCCATAAATGCCCAGCGCCGCGAGCAATACCGGCTTGCGACCGATGCGCTGACCAAGGCTGCCCCAGAACAACATCGGCAGCGCCATCCCGATCAAGTACACCGCCAACCCCCAGGACACCTGCGAGGCGTCGGCTGACAAATGCCGAGCCATTTCCGGCAGCGCCGGCAGGTAAATGCTCATGCCCAGTTGAGCGAGAAAAACCGTGCTGCAAGTGACGAGGAGGGTGGTGCTGCTCTTCATGACATCTTCCCTGGTGTTCAGTCGCCGACGACCCCGGCGGGTGTGCATAAAAGCTCAGTGACGAGCTCACAAAAGTGGCGGATCAGCATCGGTTCCATGTCCGCCCGTAAAGTGATTCTCAGAGCAGCCTTGCCTTGTGCGACCACCGGAAAAAACACCGCCGAGGTGAAGAAACCGAGATTGGCCAATGCGATGGCGATGCGGTTGGCCAGCACCGCTTCACCGCAGTGGATCAATCGAATTGCCATGTTGCTGCCGTGCTGTGCGGTTCGGATCAGGCTGTCAAAGAGCCGGATATTAACCTGAAGTTTTTCCTGCAACGCGGCAAATGCCGGCGTTTGATGCAACTCGATGGAGGCTCTGCCCGCACCGATGGCCGCGCTGTTCAGGCTTTGCGACCAATTGCTGGGGCCGCCGTAGCGTTGAATCAGCTTTTTCTGCCGTTCATTGCCCAGCATCACCAGCCCGCCGCTGGCGCCAAACGATTTGGCCAATGAGGCAACGATCAGGCCGTCATCTTCCAGGGCCTGAAACCTGGGGCGCACCAGGCCGGCACCGAATGTGCCAACGGTGGATAGCGCATGGGAGTCGTCGAGGTAGAGAAACAACCCATAACGGTCCTTCAGGTACAAAAGACTGTCCATGTCGGCGACCCCGCCCATGCTGTACGCACCGTCGGCAACATACGCGACCCTGGTGTTTTGCTGGCACTGGGTTTCCAGAAAATCCATGTCGTTGTGCGGACTGGTCACGACCCTGGTTTCATCGGCGCAGGCGGCTTTGAGGTGATTCATCGAGTAGTGCGCCAAGCGGTCAAACACCATCACCGGCGGCCGGTTTTCGGTGAACACGCCGCTGGCCAGCAGCGGCAGGATGCCGGCACTCGCCGCGCTGCACGACAAGGTGCTCAGGCAAGTGGCGCCGAACAACGCTGACAGCTCGGTTTCGTACTGTTCGAGGATCGCCAGTTTGCAGCGGTTTTTTGAGTTGGCGACGCGCAGGGTGCCGGTTTCCCACAAGGTGGTCATGGCGCCGTCGAGCAAGTCGGGATGGTGATCCAGGCCCAGGTATGAGCTGGTGCAGAAGTGATGAAACGCGCGTCCGTGCTGGTCAACCATGCGGTTGCTGCTTCTGATGTCGACATTCAGTCCAGCGACTTTCCCGGCTTCTGCGGTTTCCCAGTCGTGATCGGCCAGCGCGATCAGTTTTCGATAGTTGGTGAAGGTATTTGCCGCGTGCGTTGTCTGGTCCATTTGAAGTGTCTGTCCTTGAGTGGTGAAGCCGTCCGTGTGTGTTGCCAGACTTTACAGAGTGCGACATTGACGCTGAATCGGCCGTTTCCGCTTCGGTTGAGTGTTACAAGAGATTTATGTGTAGGGCGATGGCTGTGTGGATGTGGGGCAAAACCCGGTTATCCTGCCCATTCAGCCGCGCAGAAGTCATCGAGCCCTCCATGCTGCAAAAAAGCCTGATCCGCCGTCTCGACCTGATCACCCTCCAGCTGTTCGTCGCCGTCCACGAAGAGGGCACGCTGACCCGTGCCGCCGCGCGTGAAGCCATCGCGGTGTCGGCGGCCAGCAAGCGCTTGATGGAGTTGGAAGAGGCGCTGGGGATCAGTCTGTTCGTGCGCCAGGCCAAAGGCATGACCCTGACGCCGGCCGGCGAAACCTTGCTGCACCACGCCCGGCAGATGCTGTTCAACGTTGAGAAAATGGGCCTTGAACTGGGCGAACACAGTCACGGCATTCGCGGCTATGTGCGCATGCTCGCCAACCTGTCGGCGATCATTCAGTTTTTGCCCGAGGACCTGCGGGACTTTTCCGAGCGCCATCCGCAGGTCAAGACCGACCTTGAAGAACGGCCCAGCGGCGGGGTGATTCAGGGGGTGCTGGACGGCGTGGCGGACCTCGGCATTTGCTCCATCGACAGCGACATCAAGGGGCTGCACAGCGTGCTGTACCGGCAGGACAAGCTGGTGGTGTTGATGCTGCCTGATCATCCGTTGGCGAGCCATTCGAACCTGGCGTTTGCGGACACGCTGGACAGCGATTACGTCGGTTTGCATGCTGCCAGTTCGATCAACATGCGCACCCATGCCGCGGCGCGCCAGGCGGGCAAAGTGCTGCGATTGCGCATTCATGTGCCGGGTTTCGATGCAATGTGCCGGATGGTCCAGGCCAATATGGGCATCGGGATTTTGCCGCAAAAGGCTTATGAGTTGTTTGGCCGGGCGTTGGGGCTGCACGCGGTGCCGTTGACGGATGAGTGGTCGGATCGGGCGTTGATCATTGTGGTGCGGGATGAAGCGGGATTGTCGCCGGTGAGTCGGATGTTGTTTGAGCAGTTGCGTGGGGCGGGCTGATATTTTTTTGTTGATTGTGCTGGCCTCATCGCGAGCAGGCTCACTCCTACAGGGGATTTGTGGACGCCGCAGATCCAGTGTGGGAGCGAGCCTGCTCGCGATGACTGACCTGAGGTCGCGGCAATCTTCCATTGCGTTCGCATTTCACGAACGCCCGTTGCCAACTGAAGGTTGGATTCCTCACCCCTCGCTCCTCTAGCCTTGGCTCATATTCCAAGAACAAGAGGTACCCCGCGATGACTGCCCCACTGAGCGCCATCAAAGTGATCGAGATCGGCACGCTGATCGCCGCACCCTTTGCCGCGCGCATGCTTGCCGAGTTCGGCGCCGAGGTGATCAAAATCGAAGCCATGGGCCAGGGCGATCCCCTGCGCAAGTGGCGAAAACTGCACGAAGGCACGTCGCTGTGGTGGTACCTGCAATCGCGCAATAAGAAGTCGCTGGCGCTCAACCTCAAATCCCCTGAAGGCATCGAACTGGTCAAGCAACTGGCGACCAGTGCCGACGTGCTGATCGAAAACCTGCGCCCCGGCGCCCTGGAAAAACTCGGCTTGGGCTGGGACGTTTTGCACGCCCTCAATCCCAATCTGACGCTGGTGCGGATTTCCGGTTATGGCCAGACCGGCCCCTACCGTGATCGGCCGGGTTTCGGTGCGATCGGCGAGGCCATGGGCGGGATCCGCTACACCACTGGCACCCCCGGTTCACCGCCAGCGCGGGTGGGCGTCAGCCTCGGCGATTCCCTCGCGTCGCTGCATGCGGTGATCGGCGCCTTGATGTCGTTGCTGCGGGTCAAGACCGGGCAGGGCGGAGGGCAAGTGGTCGATGTGTCGCTGGCCGAAAGCGTGTTCAATGTCATGGAAAGCCTGGTGCCGGAATACGACATGCTCGGCCATGTCCGTGAGCGCAGCGGTGGCGCCTTGCCGGGCATCGCTCCGTCCAATACCTACCTGACGGCCGATGGCGCTTATGTGGTGATTGCCGGCAACAGCGACCCGATCTTCAAGCGCTTGATGGAGGTCATCGGTCGGCGGGATCTGGCTGATGCAGCGGAATTCGCCCATAACGATGGCCGTGCATTGAAAAGTAATGTGCTCGACGCCGCGATCACCCACTGGACCAGCAGCCTGCCAATCGACGCTGTGTTGTCGGCGCTGGAAGCTGCCGAAGTCCCCGCCGGGCGCATCTATTCGGTGGCCGACATCGTCGCCGATCCGCATTATCAGGCGCGAGACATGTTGCTCAGTGCCGACCTGCCGGGCGGCGCCAAAGTGAAGATGCCGGGTATCGTGCCAAAGCTTTCGGAAACCCCCGGAGAGGTGAACTGGTCGGGACCAAGCCTGGGCCAGCACACCGACGGGATTCTCGCTGGGTTGGGCCTGACGGACTCCGACATTGAACGCCTGAAAACTGAAGGGGTGGTGCAATGATCACTGACTTTTCCCAAACCCTGATCGTTCAGGAAGTCTCACCGCGCGACGGTTTGCAGATTGAGCCGACGTGGGTCGAAACCGCCGACAAGATTGCCCTGATCGATCAGCTGTCGCTGGCCGGTTTCAGCCGCATCGAAGCCGGCTCGTTCGTGTCGCCCAAAGCCATTCCAGCGTTACGCGATGGCGAGTCGGTGTTCAAGGGCATCACCCGGCAACCGGGGGTGATCTACGTCGCGTTGATCCCCAATCTCAAGGGCGCGCAACGGGCATTGGCGACGCAAGCCGATGAGCTGAACCTGGTGATGTCCGCCAGCCAGACTCACAACCTGGCAAACATGCGCATGCGTTGCGAAGACTCGTTGGCCGCGTTCGGCGAGATTGTGCGCTACGTAAAGGGCACGCAGGTGCGACTCAACGGCAGCATCGCCACCACGTTTGGCTGCCCGTTCGAAGGCAAGATTGATGAGGATCGCGTGCTGCAAATCGTCGATGCCTATCAGGAACTCGGGATTCAAGGCATTACCCTGGCCGACACCACCGGCATGGCCAATCCACGACAGGTTGACCGCCTGGTCCGTCGAGTCCTGCAACGGGTTTCGCCCGTGGATTTGACCCTGCATTTCCACAACACCCGCGGCCTTGGCTTGTGCAACGTGCTGGCGGCCTACGAGGCCGGAGCCCGAAGGTTCGACGCGGCGCTTGGCGGGCTCGGTGGTTGCCCGTTCGCACCGGGTGCTTCGGGCAATATTTGTACCGAAGACTTGGTCAACCTGTGCGATGAAATCGGCATCCACACCGGCATCGATCTGCCGCTGCTGCTGCGCTTGTCCCGAGGATTGCCCGCGCTGCTGGGCCATGAAGTGCCCGGTCAACTGGCCAAGGCCGGCCGCAATTGCGACCTGCACCCAAGCCCTTCCTGACCACACCGAACCCCTGTAGGAGCCGAGCTTGCTCGCGATGACAGAGTCACATCCAGGATTGATGTCGACTGAACCACCGCTATCGCGAGCAAGCTCGGCTCCTACACATCTCAACCAGACAACAAAAACAATCGGACACCCACGGGAAGTCCGCCTGGAGAATCATCATGAGCCTCAATGTACTGGAGGCGGGTGCGAGCCCGTCCGTTAGCCACGACGAAGAAAAAGCCCTGGTCAGCAAGGTCGCCTGGCGCCTGATGCCGCTGATCATGGTCTGCTACCTGTTCGCGTTTTTCGATCGCATCAACATCAGCTTCGCCAAGTTCCAGCTGCAAACCGACCTGAGCCTGAGCGACACCGCTTACGGCCTCGGCGCCGGGCTGTTTGTGGTCGGTTACGTGATATTCGAAGTGCCAAGCAACATGATGTTGTACAAGGTCGGCGCGCGGCGCTGGATCGCCCGGATCATGATGTCCTGGGGCCTCGCCACTGCTGCCATGGTCTTCGTCAACAGCGAATGGCAGTTCTACGCGCTGCGCTTTGTGATTGGCGCGATGGAGGCCGGTTTTGCGCCGGGCGTGCTGTATTACCTGACGCTGTGGTTCCCGCAGCACTATCGCGGACGTATCACGTCGATGCTGTTTCTGTCCTCGGCGTTTGCCGGTCTGGTCGGCGCACCGTTCTCCGGATTGGTGCTGCAACACCTCGATGGCTTCCTCGACATGCGCGGCTGGCACTGGCTGTTCCTGCTCGGTGGCGTGCCGTGCATTGGCCTCGGCTTGCTGGTGCTGACGTTGCTCAAGGACCGCATCGAAGACGCCCATTGGCTGACGCCGTCAGAGAAGACGCTGCTGGCCAGCCGCATCGCGCACCATGAACCGCACAAGAGTGGCGGCTCGCTGCTCGCCGCGCTACGTATTCCGGGTTTCCTGACGCTGGGGCTGATCTACTTCCTGATTCAAGTGGCGTCCTACGGCTTGAATTTCTGGGCCCCGCAACTGATCCGCAGTGCGGGCACTGAAAGCCCGGTGATGATCGGTTTGCTGACTGCCATCCCTTACATCTGCGGCGCAATCAGCATGGTGGTGATCGGGCGGTTGTCAGACTCGACCGGTGAGCGGCGCAAGTTTGTCGCAGGCCTGGTGGCGGTGGGCGCGGTGGGGTTCTTCTGCGCCGGGATCTTCGCCAACCACACGACCTTCCTGATTGTTGCGCTGGGCTTGCTCGGCGCCGGGATCATCGCGTCGATCCCAAGCTTCTGGACCCTGCCGCCAAAACTGCTGGCCGGTGCCGGCGCAGGGGCGGCGGGCGGGATTGCGGTGATCAACACCCTCGGTCAGTTCGGCGGCATCGTCAGCCCGGTAATGGTCGGACGGATAAAGGACCTGACCGGCAGCACCACTCCCGCGCTTTACGTAATCGGCGTCGCCGCGCTGATCGCCGTTGCGTTGTTGATGTGGGGGTTGCCGCAGAAGCTGCGTACGCTCGACAAGTTCTAAAATCTGCGGTGCTGCATGGGCCGCCATCGCGAGCAGGCTCGCTCCCACACTCGATCTGTGCCCCGCCGCCGATCAAAGGTGGGAGCGAGCCTGCTCGCGATGGCGGCCTGACAGTCAATATCTCACTGTCAGTTGTCCCCTCAACCCACCGTCACCAATCCCTTGGCCGGCGTCCCACTGAACTGAATAAGCGCCACACCGACTATCAAAAAAACCGCCCCCAACACCCGCGGCAAGGTCATCTGCCGTTCCACCAACCCAAACAACCCAAAGTGATCCAGTACCAACGACGCCACCACCTGTCCCGCCAGCGCCAAAGCAATAAACCCCGAAGCCCCGAGCTTGGGCAGCAGCATCAGCGCCAACGAAATGAAACACACCCCAAACGCCCCTCCGGCCCACATCCACAGCGGCGCCTTGCTGATAAACCCCATCGACGGCAACGGTAAACGCAGCGCCACAATAATCGGCAACAACACCACAATACTCACCAGCAATGACGCGAGCGTCGCCCACAACGGATGGCCCAAACCGCGCGTGAGGTTGGCGTTGATCGCGCTCTGAAAGGGCACCACCGCCCCGGCAATCACGGCCAGCAGCAACAACCCGGCCCAATGCAACGTACTCATGGTCATTCTCCAACAGGTTTTGCTGGACTCTAGAGTATTCGTCGCGCAGATTTAAATTCCAAATTGCTATCCAGAACATGCATCAGATGAATGATCTACGGCGCATCGACCTTAACCTGTTGGTAATCCTCGACGCCTTGCTCAGCGAGCAGCACGTGACCCGCGCCGCCGAGCGCCTGCACTTGAGTCAGCCGGCGGTCAGCCATGCCCTGGCGCGATTGCGTGACCTTCTCGGCGATCCATTGCTGGTGCGCGCGGGTGCAGGTCTCGTTGCCACGCCGCGAGCATTGGAGCTCGTCGCCCCGCTGGCCGAAGCGCTGGCCCAGGTGCAATCGCTGTTGGCGCCGAACACCTTCGATCCGGCCACCACCAAGCGCACCTTTCGCCTGGCCATGTCGGACTACGGCGCCGCGATTGTCTTGCCAGGGCTGATTCGAACCTTGCGCCGGGAAGCGCCCGGTATCGACCTGCAAATCAGCCACGCCAGCCGCGAAGGCATGCTTGATGGCGTGCTCAACGGCGACATCGACGTCGCGGCGGGCGTCTTTCCAGAGTTGCCGAACGAGTTACGCAGCACCCCGCTATTCGAAGAGCACTACGCCTGCCTCGTCGACCGCAACAGCCTGCCCGCTGACGGAGTCCTCGACCTGCCAACCTACCTCGCCCGCCCGCATGTCCTGCTGGAAATGCGCGGCAGCGGCACCCCGGAAATCAAACGGGCCCTGACGGCATTGCGCGAACGCCGTCGCGTGGCAATCAGCCTGCCGCACTGGAGCGTGGCGCCGGAATTCATCAGCGGCACGGATTTGATTCTGACTGTGGCGTCGCGTGGACTGCGCGACGTTGATGAGCGGTCGTTGGTGGTGGTGCCGCCACCGTTTCATATTCCGTCGTTTACGTTTGTGCTTGTGTGGCACAAGCGGCGGGGCGGGGATCAGGCGTTGAATTGGTTGAATGGGCGGATTGAGGACGGGATAGCGCGCAGTTGATGATTGTGGCGCGGGGGCTGGGATAGACTGGCGCCCATTCACCAAACAGTTCAAAAGGATTTCCCGATGACTCCATCGCTGCTAATGGCTGTTCTCGCCTCGGGCTTCATCTACGGCATCACGCCGGGGCCGGGTGTGTTGGCGGTGTTCGGCATTGGTGCTGCGCGCGGTCGGCGGGCAGGGGCGGGGTTCTTGTGCGGGCATCTGCTCGGGGATGTGGTCTGGTGCAGCACCGCGTTGATCGCGATTGTCGGTGCGCGGGAAATCGGCAGCACGGCGTTCGATGTCTTGGGCGTGCTCAGCGGTCTCTATTTGTTCTGGCTCGGTTTGCGCGCCGTGCGGGCGAAACGCAGCAGTGCAGAGGCGCCTCAAGGCCCGGCTCGCCAGCCGTTCTGGCACGGCATTCTGTTCGGTCTGACCAATCCCAAGGCTTACCCGGTGGCGGTGGCCACGTTCACGGCGCTATTGTCGAGTCGCGCGGAACTGCTGCACTGGTCGATGTTGCCTTGGTTGATTGTCCTGAGCTTCGTCGGTGGCCTGATCGCCTACGCTATTCTCATCGGCATCGTCGGTGCGCGGCAGGTTCGTACCTTGTATCAACGCCATGAACTGGCGATCACCCGGTTGTGCGGGGTAATGTTTATCGGTTTTGCCATTAACGCCCTGGCGCACGCGTTGCCCGGGTTGGTCGCGAACAAGGCTTGAATCTAGAGCAGGGCACCATGGCAAACAGAAACTCCGCGCCGCTGGCGAGCTACATCGATCTGTTGCTGGACGCCGTTTGCGCGGTCGACAAGCAAGGTCGCTTCGTATTTGTCAGTGCGGCTTTCGAGCGCATTTTCGGTTACACCCCCGACGAAATGATCGGCCAGTCGATGATTGATCTGGTGCATCCTGCCGATCGCCAGCGCACCCTCGACGCCGCTCGAGAAATCATGGGCGGCGAGCCCAAACTCAACTTCGAAAACCGCTACCTGCGCAAGGACGGCCAAGTGGTGCATATCCTCTGGTCGGCACGCTGGTCGGAAGTCGATCAGTTGCGCATCGCCGTGGCCCGGGACATCACCGAACGCAAGCAGGCCGAATCCCGGCAAGCGGCGTTGTATGCGATCTCCGAGGCGGCCCACACAGCGGAAGATTTACTGACGCTGTTCAAACGCGTTCACTTGATCATCGGCGAATGGCTGCCCGCACTGAATTTCTCCGTGGCGCTTTATGACGAACACTGCGCGCAGCTGAATTTCCCTTATCACGTCGACGACGATGAACTGCAACCCGAGCAGCCTGACACCATGACCGGGCGCCTGTGTGCGGAAGTGATCCGCAGCGGTCAGCCGATTTTACTGTCCCCGGAACAGGACCATTCGCATGCAGGCTTCGAGATGTCGGTCGAAGGCCCGAATTCGCCGTGCTGGCTGGGCGTGCCACTGAACTCGAAAAACGGCACCATCGGCGCGCTCATCGTCAAAAGCGTGCCGGGGGGCGAGCGCTACACGGAGCAGGACAAGGAACTGTTGCAATACGTCTGCGCTCAGGTCGCGACCGCCATCGAGCGCAAGCAATTGCTTGCCAGACTGCAACAAATGGCGCAGTACGACCAGCTGACTCAACTGCCCAATCGCGGGCTGCTGCGTGATCGTCTCAAGGCTTCATTGGCGCTGGCTCGGGCAGATGGCGGGCGCATGGCGTTGCTGTACGTCGACCTTGATCGCTTCAAGGACGTCAACGACACCCACGGCCATACGGTGGGCGACATGCTGTTGCAAGCGGTGGCCAATCGACTGAAGGGTTGCGTACGCGAAACCGACACCGTGGCACGCATCGGCGGCGACGAGTTTGTGGTGCTGCTGCACAGCATCCACGCTTCGGAGGACGCTGACCGTGTGTCGGAAAAAATACTTCAGGTCCTGGCGCAGCCGCTGCGTCTGGACGGGCACAGCCTGAACATCCAGATCAGCATCGGCGTCGCTCATTTCCCCGAACACGGCACCGAAGAACAGCAGTTGCTCAGGCATGCCGACGAGGCCATGTACACCGCCAAACGCCAGCATCATCTGCGGCTCGAAGTCTGAAACTGCGCCGCCGTTTGTCGCTGCGTTTTCAGCTTTTCTAAACCTTTTGGGGCTCGTCGATTCTGATTTTATGCGGGCTGTTGCTCGCCTGGGTCATAACCAAGAGGTAGAGAATCATGCCTAACTCAAGAAACTCGAACTCGGGAAACTTCGCCAACGATCGAACTAAGGCGTCTGAAGCCGGTCGCAAAGGTGGGAAAACTACCACTACGACTGTTGATAAAGACTCTTCGAAACCCGAAATGGGCCGCAAAGGTGGTCAGAAATCCAAGTAGTGGTGTTGATTGAGAGGCGGGGGCGAAAGCTCCCGTTTGAATTTTTTTACAAGGAGGGCGCGACCATGAACAGGATGGCCACCCGAATACGTCACGCAGGTTTTGTCACGTTACTGAGCCTGTGTGCCAGCAGCGCTTTTGCCCAGTCCCCCGCAGAATTCATCAACGATGCTTCGGCCCAAAGCATGGCCGACATTGAAGCCAGTCGACTGGCACACCAGAAAACCGAATCCAAAGAGGTCAAGGACTACACCATCGTCGTCATCAATGACCGTACTACCGCCAACCAGCGTTTGGCGAAAATCGCCAAACAACTGGATTTGCCAGTAGCCCCGCGGGAAGAAGTGGTCGAGAAGGCCAAAGCCTTGATGCCGCAAGTGATGGACGGTGCAACCTTTGATCAGGCCTACGCCGCGAGTCAGGAGAAAACCACCCAGGCAGCCATTGAACAACTCCAACAGGAAGCGCAGACCACCGACTTGCCGGAAATCAAAGCCTTCGCTGAAGAAACCCTGCCCAAACTGCAAAACCATCTGCAAATGGCCAGGGCGTTGCAGGCCGGTCGTTAGTGACATTTAAAGAAAACGGCGCGTGACTCACATCACGCGCCGTTTTATTTTGCTCAGCACTCATTCAAATTCTGTTTGCGCTGGCTCGACGTCGCCAGCCCCGCCAGGTCATGCACCTCTTTTTCGCCCATGGCGCGATAGTGTTTGCGCAGCGCTTCCAGTTGCTTGAGGTCCAGTACCTCCAGCCCCAGCATCGCGTTCTTTGCCTCCTTGTTCACCCGCAGCAACTCATCGATTTTCAAATGCAGGATGTCGGTATCGCGGTTCTGCGTGTTCTGGATCAGGAACACCATCAGGAACGTGATGATCGTGGTGGACGTGTTGATCACCAGTTGCCAAGTATCGTTGAAACCAAAAATCGGCCCACTCAAGCCCCACAGAGCAATAAGAATCAGCGCCCCCATAAACGTCTTGGGGCTTCCGGCCCACAGGGCGAGTTTCTGCGAGATTTTTGCGAATTTCATTGCCGTGTTCCTTATAGGGATGCGCCTGAATTTCAGACAGCGACGGCGTGTTGAAAATTCTGCTGACATTCCCGGATTCGGCGGTGAGGCGAGTTTTGTAGCAGCTGGCGAAGCCTGCGTCCGGCTGCGTAGCAGTCGTGAAATCATGCGGCTCGGTGTTTCAGGGAGACCGAGAACTCAGGGTTTACGACTGCTGCGCAGCCGGACGCAGGCTTCGCCAACAGCTACACAAAGGACCTGGTCATTGAGTCTTATTTCAACCGACCAACGATTGCGTTGGCCAAAGGTGGGATAGGGCAGACAGCCTCTGCCGAGGTATCGTATCGAACCGGTTGTCCGCCTCTGCCCACAACAACGCACCGACAGGAGAACGCAATGAGTTGGTCCGCCAAACAATACGTCGCTTTTGAAGATGAACGCACCCGCCCGGCACGAGATCTGCTCGCCGCCATCCCGCCCGTGGACGCGCGCTCGGCCATCGACATCGGGTGCGGTCCCGGCAATTCGACCGAGTTGCTGGTCGAGCGCTTCACCGGCGCCACGGTGCGTGGTGTCGACAGTTCGACCGACATGATAGAAGCCGCTCGCAAGCGCTTGCCAAACGTGCAGTTCGACACCGTTGATATCGGCACCTGGAACGATAGCGGCCCGTTCGATGTGATATTCGCCAACGCAGTGTTGCAGTGGTTGCCCGATCACGGGACGTTACTGCCTTCGCTGGCCTCCAGACTGACCCAGGGCGGCAGCCTGGCCATTCAGATGCCCGACAACCTCAACGAGCCGTCCCATCGCCTGATGCGCGAAGTGGCCGCCGAAGGCCCATGGGCCAGCAAACTGGCGGACGCGGCCGGGCAACGCACAGAGATGGCGAGTGCCAGCGATTACTACTCGATGCTGCAACCGCACTGTGCGCGAGTCGATGTGTGGCGCACCACTTACCATCATCCGCTGGCGGACGGTGCGTCGGGCGTGGTCGAGTGGTTCAAGGGCAGCGGTTTGCGGCCGTTTCTTGAGCCGCTGGATGATGCGGAAAAGGCGCAATACCTCAAGCAATACCATGCTGCGATAGAGCAGGCTTATCCGGCGTTGAGCGATGGTTCGGTGCTGTTGCCGTTTCCGCGGTTGTTTATTGTCGCGACTCGGTAAGAACACACTGAACCTGTGGCGAGGGAGCAAGCTCCCTCGCCACAGTGATACGTCACAATAGTCGGCCATGAAACGCAAAGGACGCCCCGAAAGGCGCCCGCTATCACGTCAGGATGGTTCCGCATCCATGCGTCGAGCGATGACATCCAGCACATCGCAACCATCGCGCAAAGGCACACAGCACAGCAATGCAAAATCGCTGAGGATGACCGAGTCAGTCGTGATATCACCTCGCATCGCGAGGTTTTCGAGGATCTGCGTCACGGCTCGAATTCTGTAACTGGCCGTGCTGAGCAGTGAGTGCAGCGGTTGGGTGGTATTGACGAATAACGAGGGGAGATCGTCGGCGTTGCTGGTTAAAGCCATATATTCTTTCATGCGTGATTACCGTTAGTAGGTGAAAGACCTACCACTCAATCGTCGCCAAACAATAGGGCGGTAGCTGTACGCAGGTTGGCGAACCGGACAACGGTAAAACCGGCAGACCCGAAGGTCTCCCACGCACAGCCACCAAAAAAAGCGCAGCAAAGTGCAGTCAGAAAATGCTCCGAAAAAACTCGGAGATTTCTGAATCGTTGTCATCGAGTCGCCAAACCCGATACGCCATTTGGGCGCGGATCGGACTATAGGCCTCGTGACAAAGACACAGCAATGCGCAAGTGTACGGACAATTCCCCGCGTCGTGTAGGACGTTGCCTTTTCGTAAATTGGCCACTTTTGTGCCGCCAGTGAATGGTTGATCGACACCTGATTCGGCAGTCGTTGACTAGCAGTCCACACAAATTCCGCCCACAAAAAAACCGGTCACCAAGGACCGGTTTTCGTCTTGGCCACCCGTCAGGCAGCACCGGCGAGCAAACTCTCGTACGGAATTCGCAAACCATCGTGCAAACGCTTGATCATCGACAGACTCAGTTTGCGCTTACGGTTCAGCACTTCGGATACGCGCCCGCTCGTACCGATGAAAGGTTCCAGATCACGAGGGGTCAGGCCTTGCTGATCCATGCGGAATTTGATGGCCTCAATCGGATCGGAGGGCGGCATTGGGTAATGCTCGTCTTCGTATTTTTCGATGAGCAGCGCCAGAATTTCCAGCTCATCGCCTTCAGGCGAACCGATTTCGGCACCCCACAGTTGCTCCACTCGAGCAAATGCAGCGGTCAGGTCTTCCTGGCTGCGAATAGGTTTAATGTCCATTACACGGTCTCCGCGTTGATCTGATCATATTGGGCGTGGGTGCCAACGAATCTGATGAAGCCGAGCTGTCGTTGATAGTCGATTGTCAGAATCACTCGATATTTGTTGCCGCCGATGTTGAATACAACCCTGCCGCCCTTGAGGATGCTGGCCGTTCTCAGCTCCGCCTTGACCTCTTGAGGCGTGCGATAGATGGCTTTTTCCATATGTCGATACCATTCAACAAGCGGTGTTTCTGCGTCAGTGTAGGCTGGACTGCTTTCCCAAAATTCCCGCAATGTCCCTTTTGCAATCACTCGCACCGCAAGTCCTCCCGTTTTGGGAGATAGTAGTCTTCGCATTGACGAGATGCAACCGTACCAGTGCAATGCCATAACGGTCGCGAGGCCCTGAAACCCTATTGCATTGACGAAATCCTTTATTGGCGCAAGAAAAACGCTAGCAGGGCCACTTTCGTGCCACCAGTGAATGGTTGATCTACACCTGATTTTGCAGGCACTGACTGGCCATTCAGCCCGAAGAAACTGTTCACTAAATCCCGCCCACAAAAAACCGGCCACTCAGGACCGGTTTTTTTCTATCTCTACATCCCCCGTCAAAACCACCTTAACGTGAGATCAAAATTCGATTGGAGCGGGTGAAGGGAATCGAACCTAAACCCAAGTGTCACGTAAGCCAATGATTTATAGGAAGAAACGTCATGGATTGTAGGAGCAGTTTGTAGGAGTTCAAAGCTCCTGCAACGTGAAGTGTCCCAAGGGCACCTCCTAGGAATGGATCACGTATGCGGAGGCATTGAAGTCATTGTCTGGCGCTCAACTTGATGGAAGCTTATAGGGAGATTCTGGCACCGCACGAACCGTCCTTGTGGCCCGTCCGGGCAAATGTCCCAAGGCAACCAGCGGTGAGGAAAACTGCCACTGTCGAGCCCCTTGAAGTCCTCGCACGATCTTTTATGCTCGGTCGGAATTCATCTGAGCTTGCCTTTATGACCAACTCATTCCTACCACCGGGCGCGTCTGATTTCGACCTGAGCTGTTATCAAATTTCGCCGTGCATCGACTTCATGAAGTTTTCCTGCCCGTTCGTGGATTTCGGCTTGCCCTCTTCTCGACTCAAAAGGCACGTCGATCCATTTACGGGCAACGCGATCTTTACGCTGCACGATCCGCGTCCGGAGGAGGTCAGCACTATTGCAGAAAAGGCTCCGAACGCGGTGCTTGAAGCTCTGGAAGTGAGCTTGGACTTCTTTCCAAAAAAGGGTCGGTCATTGTTATTAGCCGACCGGGATGAGCGCTTGGAGCAAGTGCGCCAATGGCTGATTGGTCAGCTTTACCCGTGGGAGGCACCGGGAATTCAGGCTGCCAGTCGCGCATCCCAAGCTGCCAAGAAGGTGGAGGCTCTATTTAGTGGTGACGTTGAGCGCCGGCCCTACCCGCGAGAAACTCTTTACCTTGGGCACAAGGACGCAAAATACGCCGCTATTGATCAACCGAATTTCGCGTTCATGCGGGTCTATCGAAAGGTCACCGACAACAGGCAAGCCCTTGCACCGAACAAGCGGTGCTGCCGGGTCGAAGTCAATCTTAATCAGGAAGGCTGTGCCCACTTTCAGCTTCAACGTCCCGCAGACTTGCTGAATTTTAACTACCGTAAACTCGGAAGCTATTTTCGGTTGATTCGCCCGCAGGCTAGGCCCGTCCTGTTGAGGAGGTTGCGACAGTCAGAGCCCAAAATGGCAGAGGTGCTCGAAAAGGCGCAGACCAGACATTTCAATGAGAGATTGGAGTCGGTGGGGGCCTATGCCGCTGGTTTCAACCGATCCGCGTTTATCACTAGTGACCGGTCCGCAAAAGCAAATGACCGACTCCAGCAAGCCTTGAAAAGTTTGACCCGCACTTGGCGCTGAGGTCGAGCCTGCGTCGAAACCGGGACAATCGCTGTTTCTCCCAGTTGGTCAAAAGCCCGACGCGCAGGGCGTTTAAACGTGCAAAGGCATGTGCCGTATAACTGTTGCTTTAACTGTCGTTGTTTATGCTCTGTGCAATCACACCAACAACCCCAAAATCTAGTCTCACCGGCGCAGTGATTCCCTTCTGGCCAAAGCTGCCTTTTCTTGAGCTCTTAGGGTAGTCCGGTTCAGATAAAAATCGCCCGGCGAGGATTGCGTGGGTATAGGGCGAATGCCTATGCCTGGCTGAGGGCTTGCCTGAGCTCGCCTAAACGCTCGTAGGTGACGCAACCTCGCTCAGGCGAGATTGCGTCTTAGGTGAACGCTGGCGAGCCATGAGCAACAAGTCATGATCCTGTCGCTCAGTCGGTCGTTGGACGGTCGGTTTACTGCCGGGCGCCTGATGGAAAGTCGCACAGACTTGCCCATCTGTATGGCTTCGGCCTGACCAGCCATTGAAATCGGCTTTGACTGCCACGCTTTGTGGTCATGACCAGCTGAGAACGACCCATTGCTGCCGGTGGCGACAGGCAGCAATCGAATACCGTGACTATTCTTTCGGTCATACAGCCAACAGGAATTGGTCAATGACCCCGCTCACAAAACGTAGAGTTTTACTCACAACAATGGCGTTGTTTGTAATGGTTCCGCCGACAGCATTTGCTGCATTATTCGGTGTTATGGGGCTGATGGCTTCAATCGCGATTATGTCAGAAGGCGACTTCTCGGGTTGGCTGACACTCCCAACGGTAGTGTTCGGTTGGCTAGGGGTTTATTCGGGGTGGCGCATCTACTTTGGACTCCTGTGGTCGCGACCCAGATTCAGAAGCAAGGCCAGGTTGATGGTCGGCTTGTTGTGCGGAATGCTTGCAGCTGCGGTCATGATTTACGGTGTTCAACCGCTTAGTGTCAGTATCCCTTTATTTGCGCCCGGCATCATCGCTGCAGCTATTCTGGCCGTGCTGATGTGGAACAGTCCTGCTGAAAACCAATGATTAAAAGCGTCAACCTCACGTGCCATACACTGAGGGTTGAGCCGTCCATTGTGACATACCAAATGTCCACTACTGGCCGATTACTGCCTATGGGTAGTCAAGAGGAGTGCAATTTTGCAACTTAGATGAATCTAGCTGTAACCCGTGCGGGATATGGGGTGTAGCGATTTTCGTGCAACACAACGCATACATAACGCAACCGCAAAATGCGCCTGAAGCTCGTTGTCTTTGAGTCCGATGTGGCGCTGTAGGTGGAAATCAGCCCCGGATCAGGGACTACTTCGACGTGCTGCTCAGCGTGCCCCAGCGCACAGCTGACACTAACCCCCAGTTACCGGCGTCGTTCGGACGACGCCACTTCGCCACGGGCATTGCCCGGAGATATCTCAGTGCTTCTTCGAATGAGCTGAAGCGCTGTTCAGCGTATCTGTCGCCCACCCGGAATGAACCGTCCCTTGGGCTAGCAAGTCCTCGATGAAAGCAGGTGCCATCAGAAGCAAAGGGCACCTCCTCTACGGCTTCGTATGGTGCTGCTGGCGCGACGATCTCGAAAAACGCAACCGGATCTATGCCCAGAGCGTCCGCAAGCCCTTCAATAGCGTCCAAGCTCGGATTGGCCATCCCGCGCTCTATGCGGCTGACGTAGCTGCGAGCGACGGCCGCATGGTCCGCGAACGCTTCCTGGCTGAACCCGCTCGCAAGCCGGAGTTGCCTGAATTGTTGACCGAAGCGCTGTCGTAAGGAAATTCTCATGCATGGCATTTGGCTGGTATGCGACACTCAGAGGCCACGCTCTATTCGTGCCAATTCCAACCTGCGAGAAACGCCCAATCATGAACGATCTGCTGTCATCGCGTTCCTTCGAACTACCGCGAACAACCGACAATAAAGGAGATGGGGCTGCTGCAAATTTTTGGGCTCCCGTGCTCAAGCGCACCGGAGCAGTGGTGGTAGCGCTAGCCGTTTGGTCCACCGCAGCCATTGCGGGAGAGTCCTTGGACGCCCTGAGCACTCGCATGAGAATCAGTGTGATGAGCGCAGGAATAAAGCACGGCGATTTCTCATCCTTGGCTGCACTTCCCGTTAAAGGCTACAAGGACGGAATGGCGGGTTTTATGCGCCAGTTTCACTTGTCCCCAAACCCTGAATATAGTTTCACGGATTGTGGAGACGATATTTTAGTGACGGACACCGGATACAAACCTGGCTGCAGAGTTTCAATAAAGCTTGCGAGCAAAAACGACGATGGGAGTTTCAGAGATCGCGGTGTCAGGTTGGAGTATGGGATTGCCCCCGGTTCCAAGAGATTTCAGCCAAATAATTCAGCGTATGCAGAACATGCGATAAGCGGCGATGGGCTGTTGGAAGCTCAGTTCAACTGAACAAGGAACGTCAGGATGTTGATGAAAGTAAACTGCAACCATTGCCAAGCGAAGGTTGATTCGATTGCCAAGACCTGTGTCCACTGTGGCGCGGAGGACCCGGGAAAGGGGAAAACTTCATTATTTGAGAAAGCAATTGGCCTATTGCTTTTACTCGTGATGTTTTGGGGAGTATTGACCCTACAAGACGTAGTCGTTAAGTGGTGGAACAAGGATCAAACCCTTGACATGGCGAAAGAGGCCGCGTGTAAAACTGACTTGCAATGCTGGGGTGACAAAAACGCCGTAGATGCTGAACTCGCTTGCGGACCAGCCGTGGAGCGACTGGCCAAATACAGCGTCAGATGGACTACTGGAGCTCTGCACATGAAGTTCCCAAGCTTCAGATGGCAGGGCAAGGAAAAATCTGCCCTGTCTTACGTGGGCGATAAAGTGGAGTTTCAGAACGCTTTTGGCGCTTATCAAGCTATGAACTACACCTGCGACTACGACCCGGTCCATAAGGTAGTTCTCGGTATCTGGGCCAAGCCGGGACGGCTTTGACCACTACCCATTTCTCTCCACTTCAGGGGTGCGGTTCGTCAAGCTAGAGATCGTTGCCCTTGAAACTCCATAGGTGCGTGCCAGTGCGCTTATGCTCGCACCCCGCCCAAGTTCACCGACAATTACTGATCGTTGCTCAGGCGCGATTTTGGACGGCCTGCCAAGCACTTTCCCTTCTGCCTTCGCCCGCGCCAACCCTGCCTGAGTTCGCTCAATGAGTAAATCGCGCTCCATTTCGGCAACGGCTGCCAGCATTGACAGCAGGAGCTTGCCTGCCGGAGAGGTCAGGTCAGTCGAGCCGAGCTGGTGAACGACAACTTTGATGTTTCTTGATCCCAGGTCTCGGACGGTCTGAAGCACGTCAATCGCATCCCGACCGAGTCGGTCCAGCTTGGCGACCAGCAAGGTTTCACCATCACGAATCTTAGTCAGCAACTCTTTAAACGCTGGCCGCTGGCTAGACGCCGACTTACCACTTATGGTGTCTGCAAACCAATAGTCGATAGTCCAACCGGCATTGGTGAGTTCCAGACGCTGGTTTTCTGAGTCTTGCGATGAGGTTGACACTCGCCCGTAACCGAAGGTAGCCATTTTGCTTTTATCCTGTTGGAAAACGGTGTCGAAAATAGGATGCCATGCCAGAAAAGCCAAGGCTAATTTCCTGGCAGGTTAGCCGGGGGGGTGAGAGGGCTGCCAGAAAACGGTCGATTATTGGCAGGGAGGCTCGCRATTTTAATTATTCAGAATTTAGGTGTTATTGCAGTCGCAAACGGAGATGCAAGCATGACGATTATTGAGGATGGTATACCACTACCTGAGGAGACTGGTAAGCAGTCCAAGCAGGTAAAGCCGAAATTGACAAAGGACGAGAAAATAGAAAAAGAAAAGGCGGAACTGTTGGCGTCTCTTGCTGCCTCCGATTTCTCCTCCATGAAAGCCCGTGTTGCTTCGATTCTCAATCTCTACCCACAGGCAAGAAATAGCGATATTACGTTGTCTTTAAAATATTGGGCTTCCTTCCAGCCTGATATTTATAACGAAGCCGGAATACTGCCAAAGGATCTATTTCGCCTTGAAAGGCTTCATTATCTGGTTCGGGCAAGAGCGAAAATCCAGAATGAATACGGGCTGTTTCAAGCGGAGTCTGATATTAAAAGAAGTCGACGTAAGAATGAGGAGAAAATGGAGTATGCGGTTTTGCAAGATGCCGAGCCAAGAAAGGTTGTTCAAATATACTCAGATGAAACCGGTAAAACTCATAAGTTTGTGATTGTGGCATCTGTTTGGGTTCTCACGGGGCGTGCCGTGTTTTCTGTGTCAAAAGCAATAAAGGACTGGCAAGGGGGTTCTCTTTGGAAGGATAGAGAGGTGCATTTTACAAAATTCGGAAGAAAGGATTTAGATACGCTAAAAGAGTATTTGAATGTCATTCTTGCGAATCGAGAGTTTTTGGGGTTTAAGGTAATCGCTGTCGAGCGCTCTAGAACAAATCGCCCAATTGAAGAAGTGGTTCAAAAGCTGCATGAGCATATGTTGATAAGAGGTGCTGCTCATGAAATCGAAAATGGCAGGATTGATTTGCCAAGAGATATCGAGGTCACCATCGATGAGGAGCAGTCTCTAGACTCATTTGTTCTTTCTGAGCTCAAGGGAAGAGTTGAAAGTTCTTATGAAGCCGGTTATGACGGCAAACTGAAGCTTGTGAGTTTACAGACTACATCTTCTAGAGTTAGTCCTCTCGTGCAGCTTTCTGATTTGGTGGCTGGGGCCGTAGGACGATACCTAAATCATGATGGTGAAAGAAATTTCAAGGACGAAATGGCAGAACTAGTAGTCCAAATGCTTGATTTGTCACTAACAGAGTCCGGCGTTCCGGGGTTGGATGCGTCTGCACTTTTTAATGTTTAAGTAAATCTTAATGATGATACAGGAAAGGTGTATGCGTCAGGTAGCTACATAGACAGTGGTTGGTGGAGCTCGCCGAGTCTCTTTTTAATTTTAGGGAGCCTCAGCGAGCGTAGGTCACCGATTGCAGAAAGCTTCTTGACTGTTAGGAACGCGGCCTCCTTCTGCGCAGTGCTTGTTTTATCGCCACGACACCTTCAGCGATTTTAAAGGGGTGGATGGTCGGTAATTCGAAGTCTAGACCCTCTATATATGGGTGGAGTCGTTCAGCGTCATCCTTTCCGTAGCGCTTTAAACTTGTTGTCTCGCCTCTCTCATGGCCTACAATTCCACTAATAATATATTCTGGTGTCGCTTTGTTGATTAGGGATGTGATAAATGTATGGCGAAAAGAATGGAAGGCCTTCATTCCGTCGCGCTCAAAGTTAAGTTGCTTTCCTAGGAAATGTTCATTGAACCACCGTCCAGCTGCCTTGCCGTAACCTTTGATTTCGTCATGTATTAGCTCGGGGAAAAGCCTCTCTTCACCGTTGATTTTCAGTGCCTGGATATATTCAGCTAGCCCTAGCTCGATAAGCATTGAATGTATCGGGATCACTCGTTTTGAATTGGGGTTTTTTATTTGTTTGTCATGGGCTTTTATCGGATTTTTAGCGTCGACACTATCAGGTGTTGCATCATTTACGAAAATGTAAAATTTCCCTGTTTCGTATTCGATTATGTCGTCCAGATACAGCTGGGATATTTCATTGAGACGTGCGCCACAGTGCAGTCCGAGCAATGGCAGCCAGTAGTAATAGGGTCTGAAGCTGCTTAGTCCTCCAGTTTTGTTTCGTTTTGCACCGCCAATCTGAAACCATTCTGCTGAGAAGATTTTGTGTAAGTCTTTTTGATCGAATTGATCTCTACCATCTTGCGCGCGTTTTTTCGCACCGCGTGTCTTCTGAGAGATGTTTTCTGCTGGATTCTTGCTAAAGTAATCTTCAGTCACTGCCCAGCGAAGAAGTTCCGAGAGTTTGCTTAGGTAGCTTTCGACAGTTTGTGCAGATACACGCCGTTCATCATTTTCATCCGCAAAATCTAAAAGCTTGGTTGCGTTGTTTGTCCCAAGGCGCCGGGCTACAAGATGGCGATCAGCAGGCATTCGCTTAAGCTTTGCCTCATATTGCCTGATAAGTTCTCGATCAATAGTTCCAAGCTCTGGATCGTCCATCAGTTCAACGAAGCAAATACAAAGTGTCGTCATTTTATTTTGTTGGCTGCGCCCCCATTCGGATATTTTATGCTCAAAGAATTTTTCCAATAGAACCGAGGAATGCATTCCGGAGAATTTCGGATTACAAAATCGCGCTTCAAATACTGTTGTGGGTAGGTGCCCGGTCAGCGTTAATGCATTAGTGCTAGAGGGTGGCGTAATGGTCGGGGCTGGGGCTACGGTGGCGGCTAACAACGCCGCTTTGCCTTCCAGGGCTTTTACCCAAGGAGCCCTGATTCTTTCGGCTTGAACCTTCGTAATGAACACAGAGGTTGTCGTGAGCCGAATGCCGGGTAGGTCGCAGAATGCCGCTGCTAAGGTGTTTGTTTTGAAGCGGAACGCGGTTTCATCGGAGAAGCCGAACGCAATCAAATTTGAAATTGTGTGGGTGCGATGGAACGGTTTGAGATAGCCCGTGAACGTTCGCGGTCTACCCTCCGTAAAGGCACTGTTCAAAACGAAACCGTCAGTGCTCTTCTCGCCCTCCCGGTCTACCTTGGTGTAGTCGTCGACCCAGTAGACTGGTTGGGCGTTCAGCCTGCATGCGACAAAAATATTATTGTTTAGAATTTCTTGAAGCACCAGTTCTGCTGCAACCTCGAAGGTCTCACAGAAATCTTGAATGCTGATGAATCCGGCTCCGGTCAGTAACGGACTGCCTTCGATTACCTTTGTCTCGTTCACTAGATTTAGCTCACCCATGCATGAATGCCATCGCGCCAATAGGTGCAATGCTACAGCCTTCGCTGCGCTGTGATCAGTGGTTCGGGTAGACGCGTGAATTTCTCTTTGACCCAATTGAACGCGATAGCGAGCCGGGACGGTGATGCGAAGAACATAGATTCCGCTCGAACGGCGGTAGAGGTTGTTGCGTTGCGTCACGTTGTGGAAGTCCTTAGTAGGAGGACTACGTGACAATCTCTCTTTTTTCTCGGTAAATTTCAGCGAAATCAATGAGTTAAGAGAAAAGTGGAGCGGGTGAAGGGAATCGAACCCTCGTTATCAGCTTGGGAAGCTGGAGTAATGCCATTATACGACACCCGCTCAGAGCGGCTGACTTTGTACCAGATGTGCGCGTGGAAATGAAGTTTTTCTTTGCGCGGGATGACTTTAGCGCAGGTGAAACAGGCCGAAGACCGCGAGGCGGTCTTTCGCGGGCAAGCCACGTGCCTACAGGAATGCGTTCAACACTGTAGGGCGGGGCTTGCTCGCGAGGACGCTGTTTCAGATTGCCAGTGCATGGTTGTCCTTGACGTAGTGGTAACGCGTTCGGCTTTCATGCAGCGATGGTTTCAGGAAACCCAGCAGTGCATTGCGGCTGTCTCGGCAGGCGGCTTTGTGTTCCATGTCGAGAAAGTGGCCGGTCGCTTCCAGTGTCGTGAAGGTGGCGTTTTGAACGTGGTTGGCGAACAGTCGCGCGCCATCGGCGGCGGTGTATTCGTCCCATTCGCCGTTCATGAACAGCACCGGCACGTTGATTTTTTCCGAGGCTTTGAGGAAGCATTGGCGATCGCTGTGCAGCAGGTCGCTGATGTGGAAGTGCATCTGCCCGTATTCATGATCGGCCAGGCTGCTGACGTGCCGGTAGTTGAAGCGCTTGAACAGGCTAGGCAAGTGTTTGCCGATGGTGCTGTTCACCAGGTTGCCGACCCGGTCGCCGTCCCGGCTGCCGAGGTAATCGACGCCGCGCTCGAGGTAATCGAGCATGTGCGCATTGATCTCCGGGGAGAACGAGCTGATCACGGCTTTTTCGATCCGTCGTGGCCGATGGGCGAGGGCGGCCAGGGTCGCGGCGCCGCCCCAGGAAAACGACAGTACGTGTTCGGCGCCGAAGTGGTCGATCAGTTCCAGAAGGATCTGCCCTTCGACTTCCTTGGTCAGCAATTTCTCATGCAGGTTGTGGGCTTTGGACCTGCCCGCGTAGGGCTGGTCGTAGCAGACCACGTTGAACTGCGGATGGAGGTTTTTCACGGTTTGTGCAAACGACGCAGTCGTGGCCATCGAGCCGTTGACCAAGATAATGGTCTTCTCTGCGGCGTCTGCGCGATAGAACTCCGTGTAGACCCGATACTGACCCTGTATATCCAGCACAGCGATTTCTGGCCTCATGTCATATGACTCCTGGCAAGCGGGTATGCGCGCAAATGAGATTGCACGAGCTTTGTGACAGGTAGGCATACGCCTGGAATTTGAATGGCCCATGTCGATCCGGTACAGCAGGTCGACGGGTATTATTATTGGCGGGCAGTCTGTCGGTCTGAGGCGGAACCTGAGGGTTCTCTAACCGGCAAAAAGTTTCTTAGAAGTATGTGGTGACTCGTCAGTCACATTTCGGCTGACGACCTGATTCAAGCAGGGGCGACGCCTTCGCGCAAGAGCCATTCGTAAATTGTTCGACAACTTCTGCTGAGCGGTCGCCTGCTTAGATCAAATGAATCTCTTCGGTGCGCAAGGCGCGGTACTCGCCCGGTTTTAGCGCGTTATCGAGCTCCAGCGGGCCCATGCGCTCGCGGTGCAGGCGCAGGACCTTGTTGTCGAAGTGGCCGAACATGCGCTTCACCTGGTGATACCGGCCTTCGACGATACTCAGACGCGCCGACTTCGGTCCCAGAAGCTCTAGCTCGGCAGGCTGAGTGGTGAGGTCTTCGAAGGCGAAATACAGCCCTTCGGTGAATTTCAGCGCGTATTCCGGCCCGATATCTTGCTCGGTCTCGACGTAGTAGACCTTGGGCAGTTTGGTTTGTGGTTGGGTCAGGCGTCGCGACCAGCTGCCGTCATTGGTGATCAGCATCAGGCCGGTGGTGTTGAAGTCGAGGCGACCGGCGATGTGCAACTCGTCCTTGTCCGGCTCATCGATCAGGTCGAGGACCGTCGGGTGCTCCGGGTCGCGGGTGGCGCTGACGCAGCCGGGTGGCTTGTGCAGCATGAAGTAGCGTGCGGGCTTGCCGACTTGCAGGACCTCGTCGTTGACTTCGACGCGGTTGAATTCAAGCACTTCGGCGTGCGGGTCGCTGACGATTTTTCCGTCGATCCGCACGCGCTTTTCCACCAGCAACAGGCGTACCTGCTTACGGTTGAAGCGCGGCAGGTTGCTGAGGAAACGGTCAACGCGCATGGCAAGAGATCGGTGGGAAAAGGGCCGCGTATCTTACGTGAACGGCCGGGCGCTTGCTTACAGCAACGCTTCGACCTGTGCACAGCGTGGGCACAGGCAGGATTTGTCGCGCAGTTCAGGGGGCAGCGCTTCGAGCACGGCCGGGTCGATGCTGACGCCGTAGCACCAACACGCGCGATCAGCGGTTTGCGGTACAGCCAGGGTGCAGTCGTTGGACGCGCCGCAGGCCGGGCACAGTTCAGGCCGGTTCATAAGGGGTTACTCATAGCGCGAGTGAGACAGGTTGCTTGGCAGTGAGCCGATGGCAAGCATTCTAATGGAAAGCCGGGGAATAACTCTTTCATTTGTGCTGGGCACGGACCTTGTGGGAGCGAGCCTGCTCGCGATGGCGGTGTATCAGTCGACATCAATTGTGAAGTGCTGACGCTATCGCGAGCAGGCTCACTCCCACAGGGGGGGTGTTCAGGTCAGGGAGTGCAGATATGCACGCCATCCGCCGAGATGACTGATATCTACCGCTCCCTCCAACCCATACGCCTCACAGATAAACCCGCTCTCCCAACGTCCGTCCGCCAGTTGCACCTTACCCAACCCCAACGGCGCCGGAATCCCGGTCAAGAACGAGCCCAATTCACTGCTCGGCAGTTCCCAAACCTCCACCGCAATCGCCACACCGCCATCCTTCACCCGAACCATCCCCGGACGAAACGGCGGGCCACCGGCCAACGCATACAGCTGATAATCCGGCGAACTGAACGTCGTCTCGACCAACCGAGCCCCGCGCCGCTTCAACTGCCAGTTCAGCGCCAACCCATCCAGATGCGCGCCACACACCACCAACCGCGCCCGGTCGTTGCGCGCAACCGCCGTTGGTGCCGGCGTGGTCAGGCCTTGCTGGCGCTGGAAGGCATCCGCCACGCTCAACAAATACTGATCGGTAAACGCCCGACCAAACAGCGTCACGCCCCACGGCAGGCCATTGCCCATGAAAGCGCTGGGCACCGCGACGGCGGCGTAATCGAGCAGGTTCATGAAGTTGGTGTAGTAACCCAGTTCCGAATTGCGCAGCACCGGTTCGGCGTCCAGCTGCGCCAGTGTCACCGGGCGGCCGATGGTCGGCGTGACCACGCAATCGAGCCCTTCCAGTGCCTTGTCGCACAGCGCCTTCAAGGCCTGCAGCCGGTACTGCGCGCGGAAAGTTTGCACGCCCGTCACCGCCGGCGCCTTGGCCAGCACTGCACGAATCACCGGCAGCACCGCTTGCGGATTTTGCTCCATCAATTCCCCGGCCACGCTGTAGCGCTCGGCCACCCATGGCCCTTCGTAGAGTAAGCGTGCCGCCTCGAGAAACGGCGACATATCCAGTTCGACGGCTTCACCCCCCAACACCTTGAGTTGGTCGATGGCATCCCCGAACAACAGCGGGCCTTCGGGGCAACCGAAAAATTCCAGGTCCTGCGCGCGCGGCACACCGAAGCGCAAAGGGCGCGGTGAGCCGAACGCCGAGCCGTCATTCCACTGCGGGTTGCTGCGGCTGTATTCATCGCGCGGGTCGAGGTGTGCGGTGAGCGCGAGCAATTGACTGGCCTCGCGAGCCGTCGCGGTAAAGGTCGTCACGCAATCAAGCGTGCGACAGGCCGGCACCACACCCGCCGTGGAGATCAATCCTTTGGTGGCTTTCAGTCCCACCAGATTGTTCAAACCCGCTGGCACACGTCCCGATCCCGCCGTGTCCGTGCCCAACGAAAAACTCGCCACCCCCAACGCGACCGCCAACGAAGACCCGGCGCTGGAACCGCCCGACGGATACTCCGGCAACACGCTGTTCGGGCACGCGCCATACGGCGAGCGACTGCCGTTGAGGCCAGTGGCGAACTGGTCAAGGTTGGTCTTGCCCAGCGGGATCGCGCCTAGCGCCAGCAACTGCTGGACGATGGTCGCCGATTGCTCCGGCACATAGGCAAAGTCGGGACACGCCGCCGTCGTGGGAATGCCCGCCAGGTCGATGTTGTCCTTGATCGCGAACGGCACGCCGTACAGTGGCAGGCTGTCGATGTCGCGACCGTCGAGGGCGGCGAGATACGGTTCCAGTTCTTCGACACTGAGCAAGTGGATGAACAGGTGATAGTCCGGGTTCAGCGCGGCGGCTTTGTCGCGCAGGCTCGACAGCAGTTTTCGAGGTGTGGTGCTGCCGTCGCGATAAGCGCTGCGCAGGGCGTCGAGTTGCAGATTGATGTTCATGGGATTAATCCTTTTCGAAATGGGTTCAGTCGACTTCCAGCACCACGACGCGCTGTCCGGCGCGCACTGCGGAACCGGGCTGCACACGAATCTCACGCACCACGCCGGCCATCGGCGCCAGCAGCGGAATTTCCATCTTCATCGACTCCAGAATCACCAGCACATCACCGGTGGCTACGCGGCTGCCGGTTTCCACCTGAACTTGCCAGAGGTTGCCGGCGATGTGGCTGTCGACGCTCATTTCACCGCTGGTCAGCGCTGCCTCTTCGGTCGCTTCCAGGACCAACTCTTCGCTGTCGAAGTGCGCCTGGCCGCTGACGATCCAGCGCTCTCGCTCGGCGTTGAACGCGCCTTGTTGTTGATCGCGAAACGCAGCGATGGTCTCGGCTTCTTGCGTCAGGAATGCCTGGTAATCCGCGAGGTTCAATTGGCTGTGTTCGATGTTCAGCTCAAAGCGCCCGAGCGGGAAGTCCTTGCGGATGCGCAGCAGTTCATCGGCGCTCACCGGGTAGAAACGGATCTGGTCAAAGAAGCGCAACAGCCACGGTTTGCCGTCGAACGCGGCGACTTCGCGGTAGCGATTCCACATCTGCAAGGTGCGCCCGACAAACTGATAACCGCCGGGGCCTTCCATGCCGTAGACGCACATGTAGGCGCCGCCGATGCCCACCGAGTTTTCGGCGGTCCAGGTGCGGGCCGGGTTGTACTTGGTGGTCACCAGACGATGACGCGGGTCGAGCGGGGTGGCGACCGGTGCGCCGAGGTAAACGTCGCCCAGACCCATCACCAGGTAACTGGCGTCGAACACCGTGCGCTGCACTTCGTCGAGGTTGGGCAGGTCGTTGATGCGGCGGATGAACTCCAGATTGCTGGGGCACCACGGCGCTTCTTTGCGCACGGTGGTCATGTATTTCTCGATGGCCAACTGGCAGGCCGGATCGTCCCAGGACAGCGGCAAATGCACGATGCGCGAGGGCACTTGCAGGTCTTTGGCGGCGCACACCGCGTCCCATTCACCGGCGACGATGCCGAGCAGGTCGGACAGCGGCAGTTGCTCGGGTTGGTAGTGCACTTGCAGCGAGCGGATGCCGGGGGTGAGGTCGATCACGCCTAGCAGGTGTTTGCTTTCCAGGGCTTGCATGAGGGCGTGGGCGCGGAAGCGCAGGACCAGATCGAGTTCCGGGGCGCCGATTTCCAGCAGCAGATGTGTATCGCCAGACAATCTCGCGACCAGCCGCGTATCCCCCTGACCCAAATCCAACACAACAGGCGACACAACCTGTAGGAGCTGGCTTGCCAGCGAAGGGGCCTGTCCAGACACCGCATCAACTTCTTCGCTGGCAAGCCAGCTCCTACATGGGGAGTTCCATTTCAAGGCGAGGTTGCGGGCGGTCTGGAAATCGACGGGGAGGAACTGGATTTTGTCCCCAGCCTTGAGTTGCCCGAGCTGCCAAAGGTCCGCTTCGATCACCGTCACCGGGCACACAAAGCCACCGAGGCTCGGGCCATCCGGGCCGAGGATCACCGGCATGTCCCCGGTAAAATCTACCGCCCCGATGGCATACGGATTGTCATGAATGTTCGACGGATGCAGTCCCGCTTCGCCCCCGTCGGCACGCACCCATTCGGGTTTCGGCCCGATCAGCCGCACGCCGGTTCGACTGGAATTGAAATGCACTTCCCACTGGGTCGCGAAGAAGGTGCCGATGTATTTTTCAGTGAAGTATTCCGGTGCGCCATGAGGGCCGTAGATCACCCGAATCTGCCGCACGGCGGGCAACTCGGTGACTTGAACCTCAGACAGTTCGGCCCCGACGCTGCGCTCGATCAAAGCTGGAACATGCAACACATCACCCGCCCGCAAGGCCCGACCACCATGCCCGCCAAACTGGCCGAGGGTGAAGGTGCTTTTGCTCCCCAGATAATCCGGAACCTGCAAACCACCGCGCACGCACAGATAGCTGCGAGCGCCTGCACCGGCAATCGTGCCTAGGCTCAACGTGGCACCGGCCGGCACCAAAAGCGCCGTATTCATCGCGACGGTTTCACCGTTCAGCGTCAGCGGGATCACCGCCCCGGTCACCGCCACCACGGCATCACAATTAAAGCGCAGCAACGGCCCGCTCATGGTGATTTCCAGCGCTGCGGCACCTTCTTCGTTGCCCAGTAAAAGGTTACCCAGACGCAGCGCGCGGCTGTCCATCGGCCCCGACGGCGGCACGCCCACCGCCCAATAACCGAGACGCCCCGGATAGTCCTGAACGCTGGTTTGCGTCCCGGCGCTGAGCACTTCGAAGGTGTTGGCCTGATAGACCAAACCTTCCAGGCAACGCGTCCACGGCTGGCCACTGGCGAATGGCGCATCGAGCAGAATTTGCCGCAGGTAATCGCGGTTGGTTTCCACGCCATAGAGCTGACTGTCAGCCAATGCCTGATGCAAATCGGCGCGTGCTTCTTCGCGGGTCGGTGCCCAACTGATGACCTTGGCGATCATCGGATCGAAGTACGGCGGGATCTCGCAACCGGCCTCGACCCAGGTGTCGATACGCAGTTGGATGCCGTTGGCGGCAGGGAAACTCACGGCGGTGAGCAAGCCGGGGCTCGGCTGGAAATCGCGCCCCGGATCTTCGGCATACAAGCGTGCCTGAATCGCGTGCCCCTCGGCTCTCAACCCTTGGCTCAACTCACGCAGTGGCGGCAAATCACCGGCCGCGAGTTCCACCATCCAGCGCACCAGGTCGACGCCCCACACTTGTTCGGTCACGCCGTGTTCCACCTGCAAGCGGGTGTTCACTTCAAGAAAGTAGAAACGCTGATCCTCGCTGTCGAAGACAAATTCCACGGTGCCGGCACTGCGGTAATTCACCGCTTTCGCCAGTTTGATGGCGGCTGCGCAAAGGTCTTCGGCCATGCCCTCGGGTAGGTTCGGCGCCGGGGTTTCTTCGAGGACTTTCTGGTTGCGCCGTTGTACCGAGCAGTCTCGTACGCCGAGGGCAATCACCTCGCCACGGCCGTCGCCGAACACCTGCACTTCCAGATGGCGCGCGCGCGGGATGTACTTCTCGATGAACACGCCCGCATCGCTGAAATTGTTCTGGCCAAGGCGTTTGACTGCTTCAAAGGACTCGCTCAACTCCGCCGCGCTGCGGCACACACGCATGCCGATGCCACCACCACCGGCGGTGCTTTTGAGCATCACCGGGTAGCCGACCTGTTCGCCTGCGATTAGCGCTGCGTCGAGGCTGTCGAGCAGTTCGGTGCCTTCAAGCATCGGTACGCCATGTTGTTTGGCCAAGGCGCGGGCGGTGTGTTTCAGGCCGAATACGCGCAGCTGTTCGGGTGTGGGGCCGATGAAGGCGATGTCGGCGGCTTCGCAGGCTTCGGCGAACGCGGCGTTTTCCGAGAGAAAACCGTAGCCGGGATGAATCGCCGTGGCGCCAGTGGCTTTGGCGATGGCGAGAATCTTGTCGACCGCCAGATAGGTGCTGGCGGCCGGGCCTTGACCGAGGCTATGGGCTTCATCGGCTTGCAGGATGTGCAGGCTGGCAGCATCGGCTTCGGAGTACACGGCGACACCCTTGACCTGCAATTCACGCAGGGTGCGCAGGATGCGGCAGGCAATGGCGCCTCGGTTGGCAATCAGGATTTTTTCGAACATGGCATAACCCCCGGAGGCGATAGCGCATCAGCCTCGACCTGGGATGCGGGCCGTCCCGCAGTTTTTCGAAATGCACCAGGGCCGTCCCCGATGACAGAAATTCACACCACAGGGGAACGGTTATTTGATGCACTGGCTTGAACGGGCCTGGCACAGGGCGAACAACCATTTACGCAACCGCGCCAGTTTCAGTTCCATACCAATAACTCCGCAGGTGTCGGGTTGTAGGCGTTGCACGGGTTGTTCAGTTGCGGGCAGTTGGAGATCAGCACGATCACGTCCATTTCGGCCCGCAGGTCGACGTATTTGCCCGGCGCCGAAATGCCGTCTTCAAAGGTCAACCCGCCGTCTGCCGTGACCGGCACGTTCATGAAGAAATTGATGTTCGGCCCGATGTCGCCCTTGCCCAGTCGCCCGTCGTGGACGCAGGCACGCAGGTAGTTGTCGCGGCAACTGTGCATGTAGCGTTTTTCCAGGGCGTAGCGCACGGTGTTGCTCTCTTGCGCGCAGGCACCGCCGAGGGTGTCGTGGCGCCCGCAGGTGTCGGCGACGATGGTCAGCATCGGTTTGCCGAGGTTGGAATACAGCACGCTGCCGGTGTTCAGGTACACGCTGTTTTGCCGGCGCAAAGTGCGTTGCACGTCATAGCGTTCTTTCGGATTGGCCACGCTGTAGAACAAGGTGTCGACCGCTTGATTGCCTTCCAGGTCGAGAATGCGCAGGGTCTGGCCGGCTTTGACTTCCATCAGCCAGGGTTCGCCGGCCGGGATGGTGGCGCGGTAGATCGCAGTGTCGGGTTGCTTGTGAACGGTAGCGATTGCAAGTGACATGGCAACGAACCTCAGGCGAACAAACGGTCGGTGTTGATGAAGCCGCGCTCGTTTTCCGGGCGCAAGGTGCGGCAGTGTTCGGCGACGCTGGCGTCGGCGTTCATCCAGCTGAGCTTCAGAGGTTTCGGTGCGTATTCGGGCGATGGGTCCATCGGGTGTTGCAGGGCGGTGAGTACCACCAGTGTGTCCATCGGTGCGTACAACTCGATGTAATCACCGGCCCTGGAATTGCCTTCGACGAAGTGGAAACGCCCGGCTTCATCGACATTGACCCGGCTGAACAGGTTGAGGGTCATCAGCAAGTCCGACAGGCCCAAACCCCACTTGCCCAGCTCCACCAACAGGTTGTCGGTGCCGTTGCGGAAGAAACCGTTGCGCAGTTCCTGATAGCGGCCCGCGCCGTATTTTTCCGCGACTTCTTCAGCACAGAGCACACCGCCGAGGCTGTCGCTCCAGCCGCAGGTGTCGGCAGTGATTGCAGCCAGCACTCGGCCCATGTCCGAATACAAGCAATGGCCGCTGGTGAGCTTGGCGGTGTGTTGGCATTTGAGGCTGTCGGGCAGGTTCAGGCGTTCGGTTTTTTCATTGGCGTTGAGCAGCGTCAGGCTGACGTTGGCACCGCCACGAAGGTCAGCCAGGCGCAGCAATTGGCCGCGTTTCAACACGAACGAACGATGACCGCCACCGGGCAGCAATTCTTCGGCAAAGGGTGTGAACAGCAGGGTCGAATCAGTCATTTGCAGATTCCTCTAAGCGATACGAAGCTTGCCTGCCAGGGGCATCGGCAGGGCGTCGACGGCGGCACGGGTGGTGCGGCGGTCGCTGTTCAAAGGGATGTCGTAGGTGATGCGTGCGCCATAGGCGCCGGGGGCGTGCGGGTCGATACGGACCTTGTCGAACACCAGCAGACGCGTGCCGAGGCTGAAGCCTTCGGACAGGTCGTGGGTGACCATGAACACCGTCAGTTGTGTCTCGCGCCACAGCTCCAGGAGCAAGGCGTGCATGTCTTTGCGGATACCCGGATCGAGCGCGCCGAACGGTTCGTCGAGCAGCAACACTCGGGGTTTCATGATCAGTGCCTGGGCAATGGCCAGCCGTTGCTGCATGCCACCGGAAAGCTGCGCCGGGTACTTGTCCAGCGAGTGGCCGAGGCCGACTTTGTGCAGCAACACCGAGGCCTGTTCCCGCGCATCACGTTTGGCGCTGCCGAACAGGCGTCCGAGCAGTGGCGAACGCGGCAGTTCGAGACCGAGGGCGACGTTGTCCAGCACCGTTAAATGCGGGAACACCGAGTAGCGCTGGAACACCACGCCACGGCTCGAATCCGGTTCACCGGCCAGGGCCTGACCGTCGAGTAGAATCTCGCCTCGACTCGCACGTTCCTGACCGAGCAACAAGCGCAGGAAGGTTGATTTTCCGCAGCCTGAGGCGCCGACGAGTGTGCAGAATTCACCCTCGTTGACGTTCAGGTTCAGGCCTTCGAGCACCACCTGATCGCCGTATTGCTGCCATACGTTCTTTACGGTGATGAAGCTCATGCGCGTGCTCCTTCATACCAAGGGAAAGCACGTTGTGTCAGGCGCTTCAGGCCCCAGTCCATCAGCCAGGCGAGGAGGGTGATCCACACCACGTACGGCAGGATCACGTCCATCGCCAGGTAACGGCGCACCAGGAAGATCCGGTAGCCGAGGCCGTCGGTCGAGGCGATGGCTTCAGCGGCGATCAGGAACAACCACGCCGAACCGAGCATCAGCCGCAGCGAAATCAGCAAACGCGGCAGCAGTTGCGGCAGCACCACGCGCAGCATCAGGGTCCAGGTCGAGGCGCCGAGGGTCTGGGCCTTGATCAGCAACTCGACCGGAATTTCCCGGGCGCGTTGTTCCAGATCACGGGCCAGGGCCGGGGTGATGCCGATCACGATCAGCATCACTTTCGACAATTCCCCAAGGCCGAACACGATGAACAGAATCGGCAGGATCGCCAGCGGCGGCACCATCGACAGCACCGTCAGCAATGGTGACAACGGTGCGCCGAACAACGGCAAAGTACCGGCAGCCATGCCCAGGCATAGCCCGGCCAGCGCGCTGATACCGAGGCCGATAGCCAAGCGGCGCAGGCTCGAAGCGCTGTCCTGCCAGAGCAGGTATTCACCGGTGCGGGTGTCGGCCACGAAGGCCAGGCGTTTCACCGCGTCGGTCATTTGCACAGCGCTCGGCAGCAGCTTGTCGTTGGGGTTGTCCGTCAGCCGCTCGGCCGAGCCCATGAAGTAGGCGAACAGCACCAGGGCGAACGGCAGGATCACCAGCAACAGGCGACTCGGGCGATCCGGGTGGCGATTGATCAGGCGCATGGCCAGCTCCTCCTGCTTACAGCTTGGCGTCGGCAGCCATCTGCACGAAGGTCGGGTCGAAGCGCAGCTTGAGGTTGGCCGTGTCGCCGCTGGTCACGCCATTGGCGAAGGCCATGCCGACGGCGCTGGTGTCCTTGGCGCCTTCGCCGAGCAAGCCGTGCTGGAACGAAAACTCGGCCACTTTGCGCATGGTTGCCGGCAGTTGCTTGCTGGTGGAGAAGTCCAGGGCTTCTTTGGGCGTGGCGAACAATTTGGTGGTGTCGAGTTGTGCCTGGAAACCCGCCAGGTCAGTGCCTGAGGCCTTGGCCATGTGTTCGAGCGCGGCTTTGCTGGCGGCGTTTTTCGCGTTCATCAATTCGACGACTTCGAACCAGGCACCGGTCAGCGCTTTGCCCAGCGCCGGGTTGTCTTTGAGGGTGGCGCTGTTGACCACCATCATGTCCATGATCTCGCCGGGGATCTGGCTGGAGTTGAAGACTTCGGTGACGGCGGGCTTGGCCTTGATGTCCGAGAGCATCGGGTTCCAGGTGGTGACGGCGTTGACCTGTTCGGTGTTGAAAGCGGCCGAGATGTCGGCGTCGGAGGTGTTGACCACTTTGAGGTCTTTCTCGGTGAGGTCCACCGAATCCAGCGCCCGGGCCAGCAGGTAGTGGGAAACCGACAGCTCCACCAGGTTGACGTCCATGCCCTTGAGGTCGGTGATTTTCTTACCGTCACCCTTGAGCACGATGCCGTCATTGCCGTTAGAGAAATCGCTGACGATCAGCGCGGTGCTGTCGACGCCGCCAGCGGCCGGAATGGTCAGCGCGTCCATGTTGGTCATGGTGCAACCGTCGAACTGGCCAGCGGTGTATTGATTGATGGATTCGACGTAGTCGTTGAGCTGCACCACATCAATCTTGATGCCGTACTTCTTTGCCCATTTGTCGACGATGCCTTGGCTACCGGCGTATTCCCAAGGCATCCAGCCAGCGTAAATGGTCCAGCAGACACTGAAGTGGTCTTTCTGGGCGGCCTGGGTCGAGAAGCTTACGAAGGCTGCGAATGCAGCGGCGAGCAGGGAAGGTAGACGAAGCTGGGACATGGGATGGTTCTCCAGTTGATCAGGGGCGAGCAGGAGTCAACGCGGCACCGCGAACGGTGGCTTGTCTCCCGGGCTTTTGTCCCGCCGTGTAACCTCAACTGGAGGTCGCCAACTCTCGGACCAGCCACTCGCTCAAAGCGAGCCGGAACCCTAGTCAGCCATTGCAAATTGTGGTGCCGCGAACCTGTAAAGAACTCCTGCACGCTTTTACTAAAGCGAGAGACGTGCCAAGTCGGCTTGAGCGCTCTAGCGTGGGGATGACGCGAGAGCCACGTCGGGAAGGGGCTGCACGGTTGCCTTGTGATGGTGCGCGACTGCACCGCAATGGGACGGTTTGGCCGCTGATCTGAAGGTATTTGCGGCCCAGCACTTGATGCCGTTTTTCAAGTCAAAAGCAATGTCAGCCGGCCGTTGTCGGCTGCTGTCCCAAGGTCTTTTCGGAGGCCGTCATGCTGCGTCGAATTGTGTTTACGGTGTTGTTCAGTTTGGGGATGTCTGGTTGCTATTACTACGCAGGCCCCTACGACGCATACGCCACACCTAATGACTACCCCGGTTATTACTACCCCGGTTATTACTCGCCTTACTACCACGGTGGCTATTACGGCCCACGGTATTACGGGGGGTATCGCTACCGTTATTACGGGGGCCACGGACCGCGTTATTACGGCGGTGGATATCACGGCTGGCACCATTAATCAGTGCGTGAATAGATGAAAAACCTTTCATCGGGCAGATGTTTCAATGTGTTTCATGGACGCACCAGATTTCGAAAAACGATGTCTGATCTTTCGACAGTCACCGATTAATTGACTGTCGCTCGCCAGCGTCGCTGGTGTAGCTCACTCGCGGTCCAGGAGGCCGCCATGCTCTGTCGAAAACAGCTCCGCCGAATTCTTCTGATTGCTCTATCGGGATTGTCTCTTGGTGCGTGCGTGCCCTATTCCGATGGAGGAGCCAACTACTACAGTTCCGAGGTCTATACCTCGCCAGCGCCAACCTATTACGCCGGTGGCGGATCCTACTATTCAGGTGGCGGAGGTTATTACTCGCCACCGCCCCGGTACTACTCACCGCCAGCGCGGTATTACCAGCCGACTCCGCGCTATTACTATCAGCCAAGGATCTATCAACCGGCCCCGCGTTATTACCAATCCCGGAGCTATTACCGGTCACATCAGAATCAGGGCTGGGACGGTCATCACCAAGGTGGCTGGAGTAATGACAACCGAGGTGGCTGGAATAATGACAACCGAGGAGGCTGGAATAATGATTTCCGGGGGGGTGGACGCCATCACGGCGGACGCGGCGACCACATGGGCCGAGGCGGCCACCGGTAACCGTTCACACAAAAGCGGCGCACGAAGCGCCGCTTTTTTTGTGTCCGAATTTCAGTATTCGGACAAATCCGCCAGTGGGTGCCGACCTTCCCAGGCCTTCTGGAAGTGCGCGTCCACCACGGAATCCGGTACGTTGTTGATGTCCGGCCAGTGCCAGTGCGGTTTCTGGTCCTTGTCGATCAACCGTGCGCGCACACCTTCGCTGAACTCCGGATGTCGACAACAGTTGAGGCTCATCGTGTATTCCATCTGAAAAACCTGAGCCAGCGACAGGTGCCGGGCCCGGGCGATTTGCTCCCAGACCAGATGCGCGGTCAGCGGCGAGCCTTCACTCATGGTTTTTGCGGCACGGCTGAGTAGCAGATCGGAGCTGTCGCGTTGCAGGCTGATGGCCTTCCAGGCGCAACTCACATCACTGACGTCCAGCAGTTCATCAATGTGCTGGCGCCGTGGCAACCACTGGGCTTCGGGCATTTGCGCGACCGCTTCCTGCTGCAAGGCCTTGAGCAAACTGTTGAGCTGCATCGGCGTTTGTTCCTGCCAGTTCAATTGCAGCAACCCTTCGATCAGTTCCTCCTGTTGTTCATCGAGCAAGAAACGGTCGGCCAGGTCCAGGTCGATTGCATCGCGGCCGTTCATGTGGGCACCGGTAAGGCCCAAAAACAGCCCGAGCTTGCCGGGCATTCGCGACAGAAACCAACTGGCGCCAACGTCCGGGTACAGACCAATGCTGATCTCAGGCATTGCCAGCCGAGTGCTTGGCGTGACAATCCGGACACTCGCGCCTTGCAACAACCCCATCCCGCCGCCGAGCACATAACCATGACCCCAGCAGATCAACGGTTTCGGGTAAGTGTGCAATTTGAAGTCCAGGCGATATTCCGCCGCAAAGAAGTGCGCGGCCAACGGCGGCACCTCCCCGGGATGAGCGCGACAGGCTTCCACCAGGCTGCGCACTTCACCACCGGCACAGAAGGCCTTGGCGCCGTTGCCACGCAGTAACACGCAGACTATTTGCGGGTCCTTGGCCCAGGCGTCCATTTGATCACGCAGGGCGTTGATCATCGGCAAGGACAGGGCGTTAAGGGACTTTTCGGCATCGAGGCTGGCGATGCCGATGCGAGCGCCGTCGGTGCCGGTGAGTTCTTCGAAGTGCAGATTCATCGTGACCTCGATCGGGAATTTGAGCGTTTAGTATGATCGCTGTACAGGAAAGTGCCGGATGTGCGTCAGATCAATTGACAAGCGTGATGGGCTTTCCTAGGGTTCGCCCCATTGTTTTTGCCGGATGTAACCATGACTGCTGACGACCGTATCAAACTCGAACCGAGCTGGAAGGAGGCACTGCGTGCCGAATTCGACCAGCCCTACATGGCAGAGTTGCGTGATTTCCTGCAACAGGAGCGTGCGGCGGGCAAAGAGATCTATCCGCCGGGCCCAATGATTTTCAACGCGCTCAACTCCACGCCGTTGGACAAGGTAAAGGTCGTCATCCTCGGTCAGGATCCCTACCACGGCCCGGGCCAGGCCCATGGTTTGTGCTTCTCGGTGCAACCGGGCGTGCCGGCGCCGCCGTCGCTGGTAAACATTTATAAAGAGTTGAAACGCGACCTGAACATCGATATTCCCAACCATGGCTATTTGCAGAGCTGGGCCGACCAAGGCGTGCTGATGCTCAACACCACCATGACGGTCGAGCGCGCCAATGCCAATGCGCACAAGGATAAGGGCTGGCAGTTTTTCACGGACCGGATCATTGAGGTCGTCAGCCAGCAGCAGCCGCATCTGGTGTTTATGCTGTGGGGCGCACATGCCCAGAGCAAACAGAAGCTAATCGACGCGACCAAGCACCTGGTGCTGACGTCGGTGCATCCGTCGCCGTTGTCCGCGTATCGCGGTTTTCTGGGATGCGGGCACTTCAGCCGGACCAACAAGTTTCTTGAGCAGAATGGCGAGACGCCGATTGAGTGGCGGTTGCCGCCGGTTTGAAAAGCATCGCCAGCAGGCTGGCTCCCACATTGGTTTTACGGTGTTTAAAAAACTTGTGGGAGCCAGCCTGCTGGCGATGAATTCAACTCGGTCTTTACTCTGGATTGCGGTTCCAGTATTTGAACAACGGCTCCGCCAGAAACAGCACAAACAACAACCGCATCACCTGCATCGCCGTCACCAGCGGCACCGACAATTGCAGCGTCTCCGCCGTCAGGCTCATTTCCGCGATCCCGCCGGGCATCATGCCCAGGGTTAGCGAGCGCAAATCCAGATGGGTCAGCGCACTCAACCCCAGCGCCGCCGCCGTGGCGATCAACATGGTCAGCACCGTGCCGATCAAGGTCCGGCCCATGAAGGAAGGCGCACGCCGAAAAAACTGTCGGTTGAAGTGACAACCCAAGCCGCTACCAATCAGCCATTGGCCGATCTGGCTTCCGCCATTGGGCAAACCAATGTGCAAATCCCAACCGATGCTCACCGCTGCACTCACCAGCAACGGGCCGAACAGCCATGGATTGGGTTGACGAAGACGTTCCCAGAGCCACGCCGCCAAGGCGCCTGCCGGGAATAAAAAGGCCAGCCAGCGCCAGTCCACGGCCGTGGCGTGCAAAACCGGCGCACCGTCACCCAACAAATACTTGAACGCCGCCGGCACACACAACACCACCACAAGCACCCGCAAACTTTGTCCCGCCGCCACACGGCTGAGCACCGCACCGTTGCGAGCACCGAGGTTGACCATCTCTCCGGAGCCGCCGGGCATGCTGGAAAAGAACGCGGTGGCGCGATCTTCACCGGTACGGCGCATCAACCAGACCCCGACCACGGCCGACAGGCTGGTGACCAACGCACCGAAGAAGATCAGACCGAAATGCCCCAGCACCTGCTCCATCACCACCGGGGTGAAGTGCAGGCCGATGCCGACTCCCACAATCCACTGGCCGCACTTGCGGCCGCCAGGGATTTCCGCCAATTGCCAAGGGGTCAGGCAACGCACGAGGATGATCGCCAGCAACGAGCCGACCATCCACGGCAGCGGCCAGCCGATCTGGCTGGCGAGGTAACCGCCCAGCAGACCGACCAGCGGTGTTCCCCACCAGGCTTTGAACGGTGTTCGATCAGACATCGGCGATAGCGCGTTGAGTGGCCGAACGTTTACGCCAGATCCGCAGGAGTGGCATCAGCAGCATGATCGCGGTCAGTACCCAGCAGCCGAAGGTGATCGGGCTGGACCAGAGGATTTCCAGTGCACCGTTGGAAATCGACAGCGCGCGACGCAGGTTTTGTTCCATCAGGCCGCCGAGGATGAAGCCCAGCAAAATCGGCGACAACGGGAAGTCCAGCTTGCGCAGGATATAGCCGAAGATGCCGATGCCGATCATCAGGAACAGGTCGAACGTAGTTGCGTGCACCGCGTAGACGCCGATCCCGGTGATGATCGCGATCACCGGCACCAGCGCCCAGTTAGGCACGGCGAGGATGCGAGTGAAGACACGGATCATCGGAATGTTGAGGATCACCAGCATGATGTTGGCGATGAACAACGACGCGATCAGGCCCCAGACGATGTCGGGTTGTTGTTGGAACAGCAGCGGCCCCGGCGTGATGTTGTACAGAGACAGGGCGCCGATCATCACCGCCGTGGTGCCAGAGCCGGGAACACCGAGGGTCAGCATCGGCACCAGTGCGCCGCACGCTGCGCCACCGATGGCGGTTTCCGGTGCCGCGAGGCCACGCATGTCGCCCTGGCCGAACGTGCCTTTGGCACCGGCGATACGTTTTTCGGTCATGTAGGCCACGGCGCTGGCGAGGGTCGCTCCGGCTCCCGGCAACACGCCCATGATGAAGCCCAGCACGCCACAACGCAGGTTCACCACGAACACCGCCGAGGCTTCCTTGAAGTTGAACATCATGCGGCCGGTAGCTTTCACTGCTTCCTGACCATGATGGGTTTTTTCCAGCAGCAGGAGAATTTCACTGATGGAGAATAGACCCAACACCAACACGACAAATTGGATGCCGTCGGTCAGATGGATGTTGTCCCCGGTGAACCGGTAAACGCCGCTGTTGGCATCGATCCCGACGCTCGACAGAAACAAACCGATCAACGCCGCAATAAAGGTTTTCAGCGGTCGGTCACCGGCCATGCCGCCAAGGCAAACAATGGCGAACACCATCAGCACGAAATATTCCGCCGGACCGAAGGCAATCGCCCATTTCGCCAGCAGCGGGGCGAACAGCACCATGCCGCAGGTGGCGATGAACGCGCCGATAAACGAACTCCACGCCGACAACGACAGCGCGACACCGGCCAGGCCTTTGCGGGCCATCGGGTAACCGTCCAGCGTGGTCATGACGGTAGAGGCTTCACCGGGAATGTTCAGCAGAATCGAGCTGATCCGTCCGCCGTATTCGCAACCCAGATACACCGCCGCCAGCAGGATCAGTGCCGACTCCGGTGGCAGGCCGAGGGCGAATGCAATCGGGATCAACAATGCCACGCCATTGATCGGGCCAAGGCCTGGCAGCAGGCCGACTACGGTGCCGATCAGGGTGCCGCACAGGGCGGTCACCAGGTTGTACGGGCTCAGCGCGACGCCGAAACCCTGACCCAAATAGCCAAGCGTATCCATATCAGTTCTCCAGAACGTCGAGCACGCCCAAGGGCAGCGGCACGTCCATCAACTTGTCGAACAACAGATAAAGGCCGACGGCCATTAGTGTGATGATCACAATGCTGGGCACCCAGCGACCGCCATACAGGCGCGCCATTGGAATGCCGATCAGGATGCTGGCGACGATGAAACCAAGGGGTTCGAAGGTGCCGGCAAACACCAGCAACAGCACCACGCACAGGCCGATCTTGGTCAGGGTTTCGCGGTCCATCGGTGGTTCGTCAGCGTCGTGCTTGATCGGTGCGGGACGGAACACCATGTACAACAGCGCCAGGCCCATCAGCCCGAGCATCAACAGCGGAAAGGCTCTGGGTCCCACCGGTTCGTAGGAAAAAGCCGCTTGATACGGCCAGGCCATCAGCGCCAGGCCAACACAGGCGAGCATCAGCACCGAAGCAAAAATGCGTTGTAAGAGCATGGAAAACTCCTGTGCCGCGGCCTCGAAGAACGAGGCCGCAGCCGCTAGACAGAGGCAATCACTGGATCAGGCCGAACTCTTTGGCCAGCACTTTGTAGTCCGCAACCTGCTTCTTCACGTAGGTGTCCAGCTCCGGGCCGGTCATGGCGAACGGGAACAGTTCACGTTGATCGCGCAGCTTGGCGAAGTCTTCGGACGCCAGCAGCTTGTCGAAGGCGTCTTTCCACCAGGCGTAGTCTTCGTCGCTGACTTTTGGCCCGAGGTAGAAGCCGCGAACCACCGGCCAGACGATGTCGTAGCCTTGCTCTTTGGCGGTCGGGATGTCTTTCATTTCCGGCTCGTCCAGGCGCTTCTCGGCGAACACGGCCAGCAAGCGCATGTCACCGCTCTGGATGTGCGGCATGGAGTCGGAGATGTCGGTGCTGCCGACCTGAATGTGCCCACCGAGCAGGGCGGTGGCGATTTCACCGCCGCCTTCGAGGGCGACGTAGCGCAGGTCGCGCGGGTTGATCCCTGCTGCCTTGGCGATCAGTGCGGTTTGCATCCAGTCCTGGCTGCCGACGGTGCCGCCGGAGCCGATCACCACTTTGCTCGGGTCTTCTTTCAGCGCTTTGACCAGATCGTCCAGGGTCTTGTAGGGCGAATCGCTTTTCACCGCGATGGCGCCATAACTGGTGCCGACGGCGGCCAGCCAGCGCACGTTGGTTTCATCGAATCGACCAAACTTGCCTTGCGCCAGGTTCAGCAGCGAGCCGCTGGACCAGGCCACCAACGTGCCAGCGTCGGCGGGGCGCTGAGCGACCACCGCGTTGTACGCCACTGCGCCGACACCGCCGGGCATGTAGGTCACGCGCATCGGTTTGGTCAGCAGCTTTTCGTTGATCAGCGCGCTCTGCGCCAATTTGCAGGTGAGGTCGAAACCACCGCCCGGTGAGGCCGGGGCGATGCATTCCGGGCGTTTGGGTTCGGCCATCAATTGACTGGCGAACAGCATGCAGCTGGCGGCGAGGGCGAAACGGCGCAGGGATCGATTCATTATTGTCTCCATGGGAGTTTTTGTTTTTGGGGATGTTTCAGGTGCGGCGGTTTCGCGTCGTGCAGCCGGCAACGGCGCTGGCAAGCGTAAACGACGGGATTCTGGGGAAAAGGTGGGACGGGCAAGCCTGAAGCTGCGTAGACAGCATGGTGCAGTACCTCATTTATTGTTCTTATTGACGAAAACGCGTCATGGCGTTTTTCGGGAGCTACATTTCAAAGCACTATTGGAGGGTCTGCATTCGAAACCATCCGTGGGCCGACTCTAACGGGCCAACCTTTCACTAACCTTTCAGCAGGCTTTCACGGTTTACAGGCTTCACAGCAGCGGATGCGGCTGTAAACTTCGCGCCAAAGAATGGCGTCGACCATCCCCTGAATGAGGTAAAGATCCATGCGTGTTCTGCTCGTCGAAGACCACTTGCAGCTTGCCGAAAGTGTCGCCCAGGCGCTCAAGAGCACCGGGCTGACGGTGGACGTGCTGCACGATGGCGTGGCTGCAGACCTGGCCTTGAGCAGCGAGGAATACGCCATGGCCATTCTCGATGTCGGCCTGCCGCGCATGGACGGTTTTGAAGTGCTCGCGCGCTTGCGCTCCCGGGGGAAAAACCTTCCGGTGCTGATGTTGACCGCGCGTAGCGACGTCAAGGATCGGGTCCATGGCCTGAACCTTGGTGCTGACGATTACCTGGCCAAACCCTTTGAACTGACCGAACTCGAAGCGCGGGTCAAAGCTTTGTTGCGCCGCAGTGTGCTGGGCGGTGAACGTCAGCAGCGCTGCGGTGTGCTGGCCTATGATCTGGACACCCGGCGCTTCACCCTCGGGGAAGAATTGCTGACCCTGACCTCGCGTGAACAGGCCGTTCTCGAGGCGCTGATCGCCCGGCCCGGACGGGTGATGAGCAAAGAGCAACTGGCCTCCCAGGTGTTCGGTCTGGACGAAGAAGCCAGCCCTGACGCGATCGAAATCTACGTGCATCGCTTACGCAAAAAACTCGACGGCCAACCGGTCGCGATCGTGACCTTCCGCGGTCTTGGCTACTTGCTGGAAAGCCGCGATGCATAAGCCCAGCAGCCTGCGCTGGCGGTTGCTGTGGAACCTCGCGCTGTTGCTGGTGGTGTTAATGCTTGCCAGCGGTTTGAGCGCGTACTGGAATGGTCGCGAAGCGGCCGACACCGCCTATGACCGCACTTTGCTGGCGTCGGCGCGAACCATTGCGGCGGGTGTCACCCAGCGTGACGGCACGCTCAGTGCCGACGTGCCCTACGTGGCGCTGGATACGTTTGCCTACGACAGTGCGGGGCGAATCTTTTACCTGGTCAATGACATTCACCAGAATTTGATTTCCGGTTACGAAAACCTTCCCGCACCACCTCCCGGAACGCCGCGCACCGATGACTACCCGGCGTTGGCACGGTTTTACAACGCCACGTATCGCGGGCAGAACGTGCGGGTGGTCAGCCTGCTCAAACCGGTCAGCGAGCCGAATATGAATGGTATGGCGGAAATTCGCGTTGCGGAAACCGATGAGGCACGGGTCAGCATGGCGCGCAGCCTGGCGGCGGATACGTTGCTGCGGCTGGGCATGCTGGCGATTGGCGCGCTGCTGTTGGTGTGGTTTGCGGTGAGTGCGGCGTTGCGCCCGCTGGAACGCTTGCGCACGGCAGTGGAAGAGCGCCAGTCGGATGATCTGCGGCCATTGCCGTTGGTGGAAGTGCAACACGAGTTGTGGCCGCTGGTCCGCGCGCTCAATCACTTTACCGAGCGGCTGCGCGAGCAGTTCGAGCGTCAGGCTCAGTTCATCGCCGATGCCGCCCATGAACTGCGTACGCCGTTGGCGGCGCTCAAGGCGCGGCTTGAGCTTGGCCTGCGGGCGAGTGAGCCCGAAACCTGGCGCAACACCCTGGAAACTGCTGCCCAGGGCACGGATAGATTGACGCATTTGGCCAATCAATTGCTGTCGCTGGCACGGGTCGAAAACGGTGCCCGAGCCATTGCCGAGGGCGGGGCGCAGTTGCTGGATTTGAGTCAGTTGGCGCGGGAGTTGGGCATGGCCATGGCGCCGCTGGCCCACGCACGCGGTGTTGCCCTAGCACTGGAAGCGGACGAGCCGGTGTGGCTGCGCGGTGAACCGACGCTGCTGAACGAACTGCTGAGTAATCTGGTGGATAACGCACTGGCCCATACACCGTCGGGCGGCAATGTGATTCTGCGGGTCACTGCACCGGCGGTCCTGGAGGTTGAGGACGACGGGCCGGGGATTCCGGTTGAAGAGCGGGAGCGGGTGTTCGAGCGCTTTTACCGACGTAATCAGCAGGTGGCCGGGTCGGGACTGGGGTTGGCGATTGTTGGCGAAATCTGCCGCGCGCATCTGGCGCAGATCAGCCTGCATGATGGTGAGACGAAGGGGTTGAAGGTTCGGGTGAGTTTTATTGCCGGTGAATGATGGTGCCTGTTTTGGCCCCATCGTCGGAACGCCGCCCGGAGCCGGCTCGCTCCCACAGGGATCTTCCGTGTTACGGAGATCCATTGTGGGAGCGAGCCTGCTCGCGATGGCAGCGACACGGTCTCGGCTAGTAAAACATCGACCGCGATTCTTCCAGATCCCGGCACATCGCCTCGTTCTGCGGATCGATCCCCAGCTTCTTGAACGACGGCACGTTGAACACATCGATTCGAGCCAGCGGATGATCGGTATCCTTGTGGCAATACAGACTGGCCACTTGCACCAGATCGACATAATCAATCCGGTCAGACTCCCGCTTGAAGTCCAGGTATTGCCCTGGCACCTTCACCAGTTTCTCCGGAAACTCCCAAACCCTGAGCAGTTTGTCGCCGATCAACGGATGAATCTGATCGATCACATGGTTGAGGCTGACCGGGTCAGAAAGCAGCTGATAGTGGTCTTCGGCGTAGGTCAGAATCGGCAACACGCCGATCTGATGCACCAGACCACCGAGGGCGGCCTGGTCGGGTTTGAGTTGTGTGTAATGGCGGCACAAGGCATAGCTGACCCCGGCGATTTCCAGGCTTTTGCGCCAGACATCGCGCATTTTCTGTTGCACCACCTCGGAGCGGGCGTGGAAAATCTGTTCCATCACCAGGCCGATCGCCAGGTTGCTGCTGTAGTTGACGCCCAGTCGCGTGATCGCCGTGTGCAGGTCGTTCACCTCTTGAGTCGCACGCAGCAGCGGGCTGTTGACCACTTTGATCAGGCGCGCCGATAACGCCGTATCGCGGCCGATCACTTTGCTCAGTGTACTGACACTGATTTCCGGGTCTTCGGCGGCCTTGCGAATCTGCATGGCCACTTCCGGTAATGTTGGCAGAACCAGGTCATCGTTATCGATGGCCTCAACCAAATCCTGTTGGACCTTTTCCGCCAGATCGTTCATTTCGTTTCTCTAGGGTGTTGCAACAAATGCTGCGGTTAACGCTGGATTTCGCGGTCGCGATCCAGTGAGTAAGGCAGGTCGAGCAAGTTCAGGGCTGGTCCTTCGAGAGTGCCGAGATGAATGTCACCACCCTCAGCTGCTTCGGCTTGCAGCACGGCCAGGAGTTCAATGTGTTGTTCCGCGTTGGCCGCCAGGACCACTTCGCCGATGGAACTGCCATGGGACGGGGAAAACAGCGGTGTGCCGGGGGCGGGCAGTGCGCTGGCATCGAGGGTCAGACGATACAAGCGGCGCTTGAGTTTGCCCAGGTACTGCATGCGCGCGACGATTTCCTGGCCGGTGTAGCAGCCTTTCTTGAAGCTCACGCCACCGACGGCTTGCAGATTGAGCATCTGCGGGATGAACAGTTCACGTGTCTCTGGCATGACCTGACCGATCCCTGCGCGGATCTGGCCCAGTAGCCATTGGTTCAGATTGCCTTCGGGCAACATGGCGGTCAGCTTGCCTTTGATGGCATCGGCCTGATCAGCGGCGACCCACAGTTCAGCGCGATCCGGTGAAACGCGGATGGCGATCAGACCTTCATGACGCACGACACTGTCGGTGTCTGCCAGCAACTCAAGACCGAGGCTGCTCAGCGCGGCATCGCCATGATCAAGGCCGAAGCGGACCCAGGCGACGCTTTCGTCGGTCAGTTTGGATTTGGAGAACACGGCGTACTTTTTCAGGTCCGCCAACTGCGGTTCCAGCAGCTCGGTGGCCATCGCCATCAAAACGCCGTCGCCTTCCAGCAGAATGCGGAAACTCGACTGCATCCGGCCTTTTTGCGTGCAACGGGCGCCCAGACTGGCCTGGGTATCGCTCAGGTAATTGAGGTTGCAGGTCAATTGGCCTTGCAGGAATTTGCCGGCATCCGCGCCGCGGACCGCCAGAACGCCTTCGTGAGACAGGGTGCAGAAAAAAGCAGAATCGGCCATGGGTCATCGCAGGGTAAAGAGTCTGGGGGACATCATAAGGGGGCGACCATGAAATGGGTAGTTCACAAAAGGTCGGCAGTGCCCGACCAAAGCTGACTGTTCGACGCTGCCCGGGGCTGTATACTTGCCGCCTATTTGAGGAGCGCTCCATGGTCGAAGATGTTGAACTGAATCGCCTCTACTGGCACAGCCGCCGCGGCATGCTTGAGCTGGACGTATTGCTGGTGCCGTTTGTAAAAGAGGTCTACCCGCACCTCAATGATGTCGACCGCGATTGCTACCGCAAGCTGCTTGAGTGCGAAGATCAGGACATGTTCGGCTGGTTCATGGAACGCGCCGAATCCGAAGATCCGGAGCTTCAGCGCATGGTTCGCATGATCCTGGATCGTGTCCAGCCCAAGTAATACGTTCGAATGCCGCTGGCATGCCTCTCGGCAGTTGCTGGCGGCGTATCTCCTGGCCCAGCTATTCGCGTTGGGTTCGTTGTTTCTTCTGTCTATACCGGTCTGGGCCAGTCTGCTCGGCGCTTTTTGCTGTCTGGCGCATGGCGTTTGGGTATTGCCGCGTCAGGTTTTGCTGACACACCCACAGGCATTTCGCGGCTTGCGACGCGACGCCGAGGGTTGGCAGTTATGGAATCAGGCGCAGGGTTGGCAGCCGGTGCAGCTGCGCCCGGACAGCCTCGCGCTGCCATTGATCGTGGTGCTACGGTTTCGCCTGCGCGGCGAACGGCGGGTCAGATCGATCTGCGTACCCCACGACTCTCAGGCGGCGGATGTGCACCGACGCCTGCGGGTTCGACTTGCGTTCAGTCGACGTAGGTGGGCGGCACCAGAATAGTGTCCAGGGCAACCGGGAGCATATTGGGGTAGTCGAGGGTGTAATGCAGGCCCCGGCTTTCCTTGCGCTCCATGGCGGACTGGATCATCAGTTCTGCTACCTGAGCCAGGTTGCGCAACTCGATCAAATCGCGGCTGACCTTATAGTTGCTGTAGAACTCATCGATTTCGTCCAGCAACAGCTGCACACGGTGCTGGGCCCGTTGCAAGCGTTTGTTGGTGCGCACGATACCGACGTAGTCCCACATGAATCGCCGCAGTTCGTCCCAGTTGTGCGCAATGATCACGTCTTCATCGGAATCGGTGACTTGGCTCGCATCCCAAATGGGCAGCGCGACTGGCATTGGCACGTGCGGCAGCTGTTCAATAATGTCCGCCGCCGCTGAACGGGCGTAGACGAAACACTCCAGCAGCGAGTTGCTGGCCATGCGGTTGGCGCCGTGCAGGCCGGTGAAACTGGTTTCGCCAATGGCATACAGCCCTGGCACGTCGGTGCGGCCGTTCTGATCGACCATCACGCCACCGCAGGTGTAGTGCGCCGCCGGAACCACCGGGATCGGCTGCTTGGTAATGTCGATGGAAAACTCGAGGCAGCGTTCGTACACCGTTGGAAAGTGCGACTTGATGAACGCTTCGGATTTGTGGCTGATGTCCAGATAGACACAGTCGACACCCAAGCGCTTCATTTCATGGTCGATGGCCCGGGCAACAATGTCCCGTGGCGCCAGCTCTGCGCGCGGGTCAAAGCGCTGCATGAACCGTTCACCGTTAGGCAGCTTCAAGTGTGCACCTTCGCCGCGCAGGGCTTCGGTGACCAGGAAGCTTTTTGCCTGTGGGTGGTAAAGGCAGGTGGGGTGGAACTGGTTGAACTCCAGATTCGCTACCCGGCAGCCCGAACGCCAGGCCATGGCGATGCCATCACCGCAGGCGCCGTCCGGGTTGCTGGTATAGAGGTAGACTTTGGCCGCGCCACCGGATGCGAGGATGACGAAGCGTGCGCCGTAGGTGTCGACTTCGCCGGTCCCGCGATTGAGTACATAAGCGCCAAGGCAGCGGTCGCCTTCCAGACCCAGACGTTTTTCGGTGATCAGGTCCACCGCGACGCGCTGTTCCAGCAATTCGATATTAGGCCGTTGTTTTGCCTGGGCCAGCAATGTTCTGAATATCGCGGCGCCCGTGGCATCGGCCGCATGAATGATGCGCCGATGGCTGTGGCCGCCTTCGCGGGTCAGGTGAAACTCGAACCCGCCGTCTTCGGTGCCGGATTGTTCATCGCGGGTAAACGGCACACCTTGGTCGATCAGCCATTGGATCGCTTCTTTGCTGTGTTCGACGGTAAAACGAACAGCGTCTTCATGGCACAGGCCGCCGCCGGCATTGAGGGTGTCATCGACGTGAGACTCGACGGTGTCGGCGTCATCCAGAACGGCTGCGACGCCGCCCTGGGCCCAGAAAGTCGAGCCATTGGCGAGGTCGCCTTTGCTCAGTACCGCGATGCGCAAATGATCGGGCAAGGTCAGCGCAAGACTCAAACCGGCAGCACCGCTGCCAATCACCAGAACATCATGTTGAAACTGTTGGCTCATTTCAGGATTCCGCTCAAAGCGACCCGGGTCGGGGTTGGCGCATGACTGCTGGAACGGCGAGTCAGTCGGCCACACAGCCCACTAGTATATAGAGGGGGGGCGCGGCACAATACCCGAGCGCCTATGGCATTGTGAAACTACTGTGACGGGAAATACCCGACGCTTCGTCGGATGGTTTTTTGGTCGAATCGACGACAAGACGACTGTATCGTCGATTTAACAGTATTTTTCTATTCACGGTTGCACAATCTCGGTGCCGTCCATTTATAAATATGGAACTTTTGCCAAAGGCCCAAGATCAATAGACGGTTGCCAGATTCAAGGGACAGTGTCGGCTTCAGGGCAGGATCTGTAGTTTGATCCTTGCTGGCGAATCCGATGACAAGATTATTCGCGCAGCCGGGTAAACCGCGCTGCGCTTTTCGTGCGTGCCAAATCAGAGCCCGCAGGAAACTTGCTTGGAGGGGGAGAACTTTTGCGAAAAGCCCGAGTCTATGTTTGCAAGTCTGGTCGTTCAGTTATGCAAGCCTCCTCCGAGCTTATCGAGGAGTGTTCATGCTAACCCAGGAAGAGGATCAGCAGCTGGTCGAGCGCGTTCAACGTGGCGACAAGCGAGCTTTCGATCTGCTAGTGCTGAAATACCAGCACAAAATTCTCGGGTTGATCGTGCGTTTCGTGCACGACACCCATGAAGCCCAGGATGTGGCGCAGGAAGCCTTTATCAAGGCGTACCGAGCGCTTGGAAATTTTCGCGGAGACAGCGCGTTTTACACGTGGCTTTACCGCATCGCCATCAACACGGCGAAAAACTATCTGGTTTCACGCGGTCGTCGGCCGCCGGATAGTGATGTCAGTTCCGAGGATGCAGAGTTCTACGATGGCGATCATGGCCTCAAGGATCTCGAGTCGCCAGAACGTGCGTTGCTGCGGGATGAGATCGAAGGCACCGTCCATCGAACCATTCAGCAACTGCCAGAAGATTTGCGTACGGCTTTAACTTTACGTGAATTTGATGGTCTGAGTTACGAGGACATTGCGGCAGTCATGCAGTGTCCGGTGGGTACCGTGCGCTCCCGGATCTTCCGCGCTCGGGAAGCCATCGATAAAGCCCTGCAGCCGTTGTTGCAGGAAAACTGAGACAGCGGCGATAGCCAAGAGAGGAACGCCATGAGTCGTGAAGCCCTGCAGGAATCGCTGTCCGCAGTGATGGATAACGAAGCGGATGAACTGGAATTGCGTCGGGTATTAAATGCCTTGGACGATGTTGAAACCCGTGAAACCTGGGCTCGTTACCAAATCGCTCGGGCAGTCATGCACAAGGACTTGCTGCTTCCACGCCTGGATATCGCTGCGGCAGTGTCTGCTGCGCTGGCCGACGAAGCTGTGCCGGCAAAAGCCTCCCGTGGTCCATGGCGCAGCCTGGGTCGTCTGGCAGTTGCCGCCTCGGTCACACTTGCTGTACTGGCTGGCGTTCGTTTGTACAATCAGGACGAGATCGCTGGTGTCGAACTGGCTCAGCAATCCAATCAACCAGGTCTGGCCGCTCCTCAGGTTAAAGGCCCAGCTGTATTAGCAGGCTACAATGAGAGTTCGGATGCCACTGGCCCTATGGCCAACGGCGTTTTGCAAGGTCAGCCAGGCTGGCACGATCAGCGTCTGCCAAGCTACTTGCGCCAACATGCTCAACAGGCTGCATTAAAAGGCACTGAAAGTGCGCTGCCATATGCTCGTGCAGCAAGCCTGGAAAACCGTTAAGGAGGATCATGCGCTCCATACCTCTACTTTCGCTTCTACTCGCAGGCTGGTTTGTTGTTCCAGCCCACGCTGATGAGGCCCAGGATTGGTTGACCCGTCTGGGTCAGGCCGAGCAGCAGCAAAGCTTTCACGGTACTTTCGTTTACGAGCGTAACGGTAGTTTTTCTACCCATAACATCTGGCATCGCGTCCAGGATGGCAAAGTCCGCGAGCGTTTACTCCAGCTCGATGGCTCAGCACAGGAAGTCGTGCGCATTGATGGGCATACTCAATGCGTCAGCGGCACCCTGATAGCAGGACTGGGTGATTCGCCCAATTCTGCTGCTCGTGCACTGGATCCACAAAAGTTAAAGAATTGGTATGACCTTGCCGTCATCGGCAAGTCGCGTGTGGCTGGGCGTGCGGCAGTGATTGTTTCGCTGACGCCACGTGATCAGCACCGATACGGTTTTGAGCTTCATCTGGATAAAGAAACCGGCCTGCCGCTCAAGTCATTGTTGCTCAATGACAAAGGGCAGTTGCTGGAGCGATTCCAGTTTACGCAATTGGATACCACCAAGGTGCCGTCTGACAGCGACTTGCAGGCAGGCGACGATTGCAAGGCCGTCACTCTCGACAGTGACAAGGCTTCCGCCATTAAAACGGCTCAAGTCTGGCATTCGGACTGGTTGCCACCTGGTTTCGAGTTGACCAGCAGCAGCGCTCGCAAGGACCCGCAGACCAAAGCTCAGGTCAACAGTCTGATGTATGACGACGGTCTGACGCGTTTCTCGGTATTCCTTGAACCATTGAATGGCGCAACTGTGACGGACACCCGCACACAGTTGGGACCCACTGTCGCTGTATCCCGGCGCCTGACCACGCCTCAAGGCGAAATGATGGTGACCGTGGTCGGTGAGATCCCGATAGGCACTGCTGAACGGATTGCGCTGTCGATGCGCACCGATGCCACTGCAACCAAGTAGTGAGTGAATGTCGAAATGTTTGGTGAACATTTCAATTTGCAAACAATCCTGAATTTTTCTATAGGTTAGAGTTTCACGGCTCTAGCCTTGTTTTGTTGTTTCCGGAACAAAAATACCGGCGTATTGTTCCCGGTGTCCCTTGCTCCATATCGCTCAACCATGCTCGTCGTAACGGGAGCCGTATGTCGATACCACGCTTTAAGTCCTACCTCGCCATTTTTTCCACCGTGCTGATACTTGGTCAGGCGGTCACTGCTCAAGCAGCCGAGTTGCCGGATTTCACCCATATCGTCGAGCAGGCCTCGCCTGCCGTGGTGAACATCAGTACCACACAGAAACTGCCTGACCGCAAAGTGTCCGGGCAAATGCCGGACCTTGAAGGCTTGCCGCCAGCACTGCGCGAGTTCTTTGAAAGGGGCATGCCTCAACAACCGCGTTCGCCACGCGGTGATCGCCAGCGAGAAGCTCAGTCCCTGGGCTCGGGTTTCATCATCTCGCCTGATGGTTATATCCTGACCAACAACCATGTGATTGCCGATGCCGACGAAATCCTCGTGCGTCTCGCTGATCGCAGTGAACTGAAAGCCAAACTGGTCGGCACCGATCCGCGCTCCGACGTGGCGCTGCTGAAGATCGAAGGCAAGGACCTGCCGGTTCTCAAACTCGGTAAATCCCAGGACCTGAAAGCCGGTCAGTGGGTTGTCGCCATCGGTTCGCCGTTTGGTTTCGACCACACCGTGACCCAAGGCATCATCAGCGCCATCGGGCGCAGCCTGCCGAACGAAAACTATGTGCCGTTCATCCAGACCGACGTGCCGATCAATCCGGGTAACTCCGGTGGTCCGCTGTTCAACCTGAATGGCGAAGTGGTCGGGATCAACTCGCAGATCTACACCCGCTCCGGTGGCTTCATGGGCGTATCGTTCGCGATCCCTATCGACGTCGCCATGGATGTTTCCAATCAACTGAAAGATGGCGGCAAAGTCAGCCGTGGCTGGTTGGGCGTGGTGATTCAGGAAGTGAACAAGGACCTGGCCGAGTCGTTTGGTCTTGAGAAACCGGCCGGTGCACTGGTGGCTCAGATCCAGGACGACGGCCCGGCTGCCAAGGGTGGTCTGCAAGTCGGCGACGTCATTCTGAGCATGAACGGCCAGCCGATCATCATGTCAGCCGATTTGCCACACCTGGTGGGCGCGCTGAAGGCGGGCTCCAAGGCCAATCTTGAAGTGATTCGTGAAGGCAAGCGCAAGAATGTCGAGCTAACGGTTGGCGCGATTCCTGACGAAGAAAAAGAAATGGATACGATGCCTAAATCGGGCGTTGAAATCAGCAGTAATCGTTTGGGTGTCTCCGTCGCCGAGCTTTCCGATGAGCAGAAGAAAACCTACGACCTCAAAGGTGGTGTGGTGATCAAGGAAGTTCAGGAAGGCCCTGCATCGCTGATTGGTTTGCAGCCAGGTGATATCATCACTCACCTGAACAACCAGGCCATCGGCTCGAGCAAGGAGTTCACCGACATTGCCAAGGCACTGCCGAAGAACCGTTCGGTTTCGATGCGGGTTCTGCGCCAAGGTCGTGCCAGCTTCATCACCTTCAAACTGGCTGATTAATCCGGTTGTTGGCTGAATAAAAAAACCGCCTCGAAAGAGGCGGTTTTTTTGTGTCCGGCTTTTGAAGCTGAAAGTCAGCCCATCATGTCCTTGATCATGCGCTCCTGTTCCATCAGCTCACGTTGACGTGCATCGATGCGCGAAGACAGAGGGAAGTTGCTGCCGGCCTTACGTTTGGCGAAATCCAGTTGCTGGATGGCCTGGCGAAAGTCGCCGACCAACGCAAAGTACTCCGCGCGAGCCTGATGCAAGCCGATGATGTTGCCCGACAGGCCGCGAGTCTCGGCCACCTGATACCACACGTCGGGATCGTCAGGACGCGACTTGAGCAGACCTTCCAGTGCCTTTTCAGCATCGGCGGTGCGGTCCTGTTTCAGCAGCAAATCGACACGTATCTGATTGAGCGGATAGTTACCGGGGTACTGAGTAAGCATCCGGTCGACGCGAGATTGAGCATCCGGCAGACGATTGTTGGTCATGTCCAGATCGATCTGCGCCAGGTTATAGATGATCTCGTTCGGCGATTTTGCCAACAGCAGCTTGAGGTTCTCCCGAGCCTCATTCAACCGGCCTCCCTTGATTTGGGCAATCGCCAAACCATAGCGTGCGACATCATTTTTCGGGTTTTCATCAAGCAAGGCACGGAAGCGCTTGGCGCCCAGGCCGGGGGTTTCTTCATAGAACAACTGGACTCGTGCACGAATCAGCTGATAACGCATGGTGTCTTCGATGCCACCCGGTGGGGCCTGTTCGGCGCGGTTGCGGGTGTCGGCGATCCGCGACTCGGTAACCGGGTGAGTCATCAAAAATTCCGGCGGTTTGGCGTCGAAGCGGTACTGGCGCGCCAAGCGCTCGAACATGCTCGGCATCGAGCGTGGGTCGTAACCGGCTTTTTCCATATTTACAATGCCGATGCGGTCGGCTTCCTGTTCGTTCTGACGCGAGAAACGCCGTTGCTCCTGAATGGCCGCCGCTTGAGTACCCGCAATGGCCGCAATCCCGGCATTGCCGCCACCGGCTGCCGCAATCACGATCCCGGTCAACAGGGCGGCCATCATCGGTACTTGCATGCGCTGCTGGGCTTCAATGCCACGGGCAAAGTGGCGTTGCGACAAGTGAGCCAGTTCGTGAGCCAGCACCGACGCGTATTCGCCCTCGGTCTGCGCATTGAGGAACAAGCCGCCGTTGACCCCGACAATCCCGCCCGGCGCCGCAAAGGCGTTGAGTTGCGGGCTGTTGATCAGGATGAATTCCAGTCGCCGGTCACTCACCTGGCTGGTTTCCACCAATCGGTAAACGCTGGATTCGACGTAATCCTTGAGTTGTGGATCGTTGAGTTGCGCAACCTGGCTGCGCAACAGTGCCAGCCAGGCACGGCCCAACTGGTATTCCTGTTGCGGCGAGACGATGGCAGAACTGGCGTCGCCAAGTGACGGCAGGTCGTCGGCAAAGCCAGGTGAGGCAAGCAGGCAAGCGAGCGTCAGCAGGGTAGGGCGCAAAAAAGTCATGCACAAAGCCTTAGTCGACAAAGTCCTTACTGTAGCCGGACACTGGGCTTGCGACCAGATATTCTAAGCCTCTCAACCACGTGCCCGGAGAGAAGTAATGACCGACGCTGTAGCCCATGACGCCGAACTGGACGCCAGCGGCCTGAATTGTCCGTTGCCGTTGCTCAAGGCCAAGCTGGAACTCAATCGCCTGGCCAGTGGCGCGGTGCTCAAGGTGATCGCCACGGATGCCGGTTCTCAGCGCGATTTCCGCACCTTTGCCCGATTGGCCGGTCATACGCTGCTTCGTGAAGAAGATGAGGCGGGTGTTTACCGCTACTGGTTAAAAAAAGCCTGAAACCTGCTGCGTTCGTTTCTAAGGAATATTGATGTTCAAAGTGTTACGCGACTGGATTCAGCGCTACTTTTCCGATGAAGAAGCCGTGGTACTGGCTGTGTTGCTGATTCTGGCATTCACCGCCGTACTCACCTTGGGCGGCATGCTTGCGCCGGTATTGGCCGGGATGGTGCTGGCGTATCTCATGCAGGGCCTGGTGGCCACCCTCGAACGCCTGCGCATGCCCGGTGGCGTGGCGGTGGGGCTGGTCTTCGCGCTGTTCATGGGCGCGCTGCTGGTCTTCTTGATTGTCGTGGTGCCGTTGCTCTGGCATCAATTGCTTACGCTGTTCAACGAGTTGCCCGGCATGCTCGCAAAATGGCAGTCGTTGTTATTGCTGTTGCCCGAGCGCTATCCGCATATGGTGTCTGATGAACAGGTATTGCAGTTCATCGAAGTGGCGCGCGGCGAAATCGGCAAGTTCGGGCAGTGGGCGCTGACGTTCTCGTTGTCGAGTCTGCCGCTGCTGGTGAACATCATGATCTACCTCGTTCTGGTGCCGATCCTGGTGTTCTTCTTTCTGAAAGATCGGGAAATGATCGGCCTGTGGGTACGCGGTTACCTGCCCCGTGAGCGGGCACTGATCACCCGAGTCGCTCACGAAATGAACCGGCAGATCGCCAATTACATTCGCGGCAAGGTCATCGAGATTTTCATCTGCGGAGGTGTGACCTATATCGGCTTCGTCGTTCTGGGGCTTAACTACGCGGCGCTGCTGGCCTTGTTGGTGGGCGTGTCGGTGGTGGTGCCGTACGTCGGCACCGTGGTGGTGACCGTGCCGGTCATGCTGATTGCGCTGTTCCAATGGGGCTGGAGCGATCAGTTCATCTACTTGATGGCGGTCTACGGGATTATTCAAGTGCTGGACGGCAACGTGCTAGTGCCATTGCTGTTCTCGGAGGCGGTCAACCTGCACCCGGTCGCGATTATTTGTGCGGTGCTGTTGTTTGGCGGGTTGTGGGGGTTTTGGGGGGTGTTCTTTGCGATTCCGCTGGCGACGCTGTTCAAGGCCGTGCTGGATGCTTGGCCGCGCAAGGAGCCGGAAGTCGCGCCGCTGCTTTAAGCATCATTCTGGAAAATGAGGTGAGGCAAAGGGCCTCTTCGCGAGCAGGCTCGCTCCCACAGATGATTTGTGGTGAACACAAAACCAAGGTGGGACCGAGCCTGCTCGGGAAGGCGTCCGAACAGGCGCCGAAGAGATCAGACTTTGTTTAACGCCTGAGCAGCCGCCAATACCGCATCCACATGCCCCGGCACCTTCACGCCACGCCATTCCTGACGCAACACACCGTTCTTGTCGATCAGGAATGTGCTGCGATCAACGCCCATGTATTCTTTGCCATACAGCTTTTTCAGCTTGATCACATCAAACAGTTGGCAAAGCGCTTCTTCCTTGTCGCTGATCAGCTCAAAGGTGAACGCCTGCTTGGCCTTGAAGTTCTCATGGGACTTGAGGCTGTCACGGGATACGCCGAACACTTCGGTGTTGGCCGCTTTAAAAGCCTCTAGCTGATCGCGAAAGCCCTGGCCTTCAGTGGTGCAGCCTGGCGTGCTGTCCTTCGGGTAGAAGTAAATCACCACCTGCTTGCCTTTAAGGCCCGCGAGGCTGATGGTCTGTCCATTGGTGGCGGGTGCTTCGAAGTCGGCGACCGGTTGGTCGATGGCAACGGCCATGAAAGCTTCCTTACATTGGGTTTTGTGGGCGCCACGGTTCGATCAGGGCATCCAGGTTCAGCGCGTCGGCGAAATCCAGGAACTGATCGCGCAGCCAGCTGATTTGCACGCCGGCCGGCAAGGTCACGGTAAACGTGGCGTTGAGCATGGTGCCGCCTGTCTGTGGCGCCTGATACGTGTCGCAGGTCAGGTTTTCCAGTTCGACGTTGTGGTCCATGAAGAACTGGCACAGTTCATTGATGATGTCCGAGCGATAGGCCGAACTGACATAAGCCACGTAAGGCAGCGCCTGAGGACGATTCTCCAGCGCCGCGCTACGCACCACGTTGACGGTGAATGCATGCTTTTTGGAGAGGCTCGGCAGGCTGCCTTCCAGGCGCGCCAGGGCGTCCCAGCTGCCGGAAATCTCGAGGATCAACGCACTGCACTCGCCATGACGGGTCAGGCGGGAAGTGACCACGGCGCAGCGATTTTCATGGCTGGCGCGGCACAGGACGTTAGTCAGCTCCATGGGGTTGGCGCCGAGGGCACTGATGACAAGGAATTGTTCGCGAACTGTGGGGGTGGACATGCAGCATTCCTAAAGCGATGAGCGGTCGATACGTCAAAAGGCTTTTTTCCGGGAACGAGCCTGCGGATGCGAATTCAGAAAACCCGAGCCACAAGGTTGCAACATGCTCCAGTGAGGCAGGAGCGAGGGGTGGCAACGCTGGATCGGGGCTTGTGATGCCGTAAATGGAGGCTGGAAACTGGCGTACGAGCTTATCAGTACCGATCAAAGTCTGAAGGGTAGCGAAAAGCAGCGCCAAGGGGAATGGCGGCAGCGCAGTACTTCGCTTGTACAAGCATCTTGGCGCCAGTACCATTACGGCTCTCTTTTTCCGGCAGGAGCGGTTGCATGATTGCGGGCAGTATGGTGGCACTGGTCACACCCATGGATGCACAAGGTAATCTCGACTGGGACAGCCTGAGCAAACTGGTGGACTTTCACCTGCAAAACGGCACCCACGCCATTGTGGCGGTCGGCACTACAGGTGAATCGGCCACCCTCGACGTGAACGAGCACATCGAAGTGATTCGTTACGTGGTCAAGCAGGTTGCAGGGCGCATTCCGGTGATCGCCGGGACTGGCGCGAACTCGACTCGCGAAGCTATCGAGCTGACCACCAATGCGAAGAACGCCGGTGCCGACGCTTGCCTGCTGGTGACTCCGTATTACAACAAGCCGACCCAGGAAGGCCTGTACCAGCACTTCAAGGCCATCGCCGAAGCTGTCGATATCCCGCAAATTCTCTACAACGTGCCCGGCCGTACAGCGTGCGACATGCTGACCGAAACCGTGATCCGCCTGTCGACCGTGAAAAACATCATCGGCATCAAGGAAGCCACCGGCGACCTGAGCCGTGCCAAGGCCATCATTGATGGTGTGAGTAAAGATTTCGTGGTGCTATCCGGTGACGACGCCACCGCAGTCGAGCTGATCCTGCTTGGCGGCAAAGGCAACATCTCGGTCACCGCCAACGTTGCGCCGCGCGACATGAGCGACCTGTGCAACGCTGCCCTGAAAGGCGACGCCGTGACCGCTCGCGCGATTCACGAAAAGCTGATGCCACTCAATAAAACCCTGTTTATCGAATCCAACCCTATTCCCGTGAAATGGGCTCTGCATGAAATGGGCTTGATGCCGGACGGTATCCGTCTGCCGCTCACCTGGCTCAGTGCTGCCTGTCACGAACCGCTGCGGCAGGCCATGCGCCAGTCCGGCGTACTGGTTTAATTGAGGAAGTACAACGCATGAAGCGAATGGCCGGACTTTCCGCACTTGCCTTGATTATCTCCAGCACAAGTGGCTGTGGATGGGTCTGGGGCCCGGAAGGTTATTTCCGTGACCGTGGTAGCGATTACCTGGAAGCGCAACAGACTCCACCGATGCAATTGCCAGCGAATATCACAGACGCCAAACGTCTGGACCCGCTGCTGCCGATCCCGCGTAACGTGGCTGATGACACCGCCAAGGGCGAATACGTCGTTCCTCGTCCACAGCCGTTGTCGGCGTCGGTCGATGCCAGTCCTTACTCCCTGCAGAAAGTCGGCGATTCGCGCTCGATCCTGGCGCAAAACCCACCGGCCGAAATCTGGCCAGTGGCTGTGCAGTTCTTCCAGGACAACGGTTTCCGTCTGGATGAACAGCGTCCGCAAACCGGTGAATTCACCACCACCTGGCAACATTCCGACGAACTGTCCGCCGCAATGGCCAAGCGCCTGAGCGCAGCCGGCGTGAGCACCGACAGCCAAACCCGCGTGCGGGTACGTGTCGAGCCGGGCGTGCAGCGCAACACCAGTGAAATCTATGTGGTCAGCGCCGAACGTCCTGCCGGCAGCACTGCCGACGTGGAGTTCACCAACCGTTCGCTCAACACCGGCCTGGACGCGGCACTGACCAACGACATGCTCGCGAGCATGAGCCGCATTTCGGAGAAGGGCGGTTCGGTCTCCATGCTGGCTTCGCGTGATTTCGATACACCAAGTCGTGTCAGCCTGAGCGAAGACGGTAGCGGCAACCCGGTTCTGAACGTCGGCACCGACCTGGATCGTGCCTGGTCGAGCGTCGGTCGTGCGCTGGAACAGGGCGAATGGCGCGTTGAAGACATCAACCGCAGCCTGGGCCTGTACTACATCAACTTGTCTGAAAAAGCCGAGAATAAAGACGATAAGCCTGGTTTCTTAAGCAGCCTGTTCGGCACCGCGCCGAGCAAGGAAGAAGTGGAAGCCCGTGCCGAGCGTTATCAGGTTCGCCTGAGCAAGGTCGGCGAAAACGTCCAGGTCACCGTCGAGAAGAACATCAACACCGTTGCACCGGCAGACGTGGCGCGCAAAGTGTTGAGCGAGATTCAGGACAAACTGGGCTGATCACATGCGTTTTGCCGTTCTCGGCAGCGGTAGCCAAGGGAACGGCACGCTGATAGCCAGCGATGATACGTATGTGCTGGTGGATTGTGGTTTCTCCCTGCGAGAAACCGAAAAACGCCTGCTGCGCCTGGGTGTAAACCCTGCGCAGCTGAGCGCGATACTCGTGACCCACGAACATGCCGACCACGTGCATGGCGTGGGTTTGCTGTCTCGGCGCTACAATCTGCCTGTGTACCTCAGTCGCGGGACCCTGCGCGGGATGCGCAAACCGATTGAACCGGCTGGCCTGTTGGCCGGCGGCGAGCAACTGCAGATCGGCGCTCTGAGCATCGGTGTCATTGCCGTGGCCCATGATGCACAGGAGCCGACGCAATACGTCTTCAGCGACGGTGAGCGGCGCTTCGGCCTGTTGACCGACCTGGGCTCGTATTGCAACAAGGTGCTGGATGGCTATCGGGACCTCGATGCGTTGATGATCGAGTCCAACCATTGCCGTGACATGCTGGCTCGCGGTCATTACCCGTACTTTCTGAAGCAGCGGGTGGGCGGTGAATTGGGACATTTGAACAACCACCAGGCGGCATTCCTGGTGTCCGAGTTGGGCTGGCAAGGCCTGCAACACCTGGTCCTGGCCCATCTGAGCAGCAAGAACAACCTGCCGCAGCTGGCCCGGCAATGTTTTGTCGACACCCTCGGGTGCGATCCGGACTGGCTGCAACTGGCCGATCAAGATTCAGGGCTCGACTGGCGACACATCGCCTAGCCCACCTACTTAGCAAGCGGAGCCCATCATGGAAAAACGTGAAGAACTCTACCGCGGCAAAGCCAAATCGGTTTACAAGACCGACGACGCTAACCGCTTGATCCTGCTGTTTCGCAACGACACCTCGGCGTTCGACGGCAAACGTATCGAGCAGCTTGACCGCAAAGGCATGGTGAACAACAAGTTCAACGCCTTCATCATGCAGAAACTCGAAGCTGCCGGCGTGCCGACCCAGTTCGACAAACTGCTGGGCGACAACGAATGCCTGGTGAAAAAACTCGACATGATCCCGGTCGAGTGCGTTGTGCGTAACTACGCCGCCGGTAGCCTGGTCAAGCGCCTGGGCGTCGAAGAAGGCATGAAGCTCAATCCTTACACCTTCGAACTGTTCCTGAAGGACGACGCCAAGGGCGACCCGTTCATCAACGAATCCCACGTCGTGGCCTTCGGTTGGGGCACTGCCGAGCAACTGGTTCGCATGAAAGAACTGTCGCTCAAGGTCAACGAAGTCCTGAGCAAACTGTTCGACGACGCCGGCCTGCTGCTGGTCGACTTCAAACTCGAATTCGGCGTATTCCACGACGGCTCCATCGTCCTGGGCGACGAATTCAGCCCGGACGGCTGCCGCCTGTGGGACAAGGCCACCGGCAAGAAAATGGACAAGGACCGCTTCCGTCAGGGCCTCGGTGACGTCATCGAAGCCTACGAAGAAGTCGCCAATCGTCTGGGCGTACCGCTTTAATCGACGCAAGCATCTGATAGCACGGAAAAATTTCGCTTAGGGGGTTCGCTTCCTGCGAAAGTGTTGTTATKATGCGCGCCGTTGGAGAGATGCCAGAGTGGCCGAATGGGACGGATTCGAAATCCGTTGTACCTTCACCGGTACCTAGGGTTCGAATCCCTATCTCTCCGCCATTATTCAGAAAGCCTCGTAAGTAGTTGATTTACGGGGCTTTTTTGTGTCTGTGTGTTTTTTGATTCTACTACTCATTTCTACTATTCACCCCCCCGAAAAACAGTTGGCGCTAGCTGACAAGCGCCGCGTGGTTTTTGCTGGAAAATCCCTCAGGGGATAGCAGCATTGCTCGACGCCTGACGTTTGTATGGCAGCGGTTGCCCCAATCTTTCGACAAATCCCCCAGCTCAATACCATCACAGCCGATCAGCTAGGGGGCGTTCTCAATTAGTTTTCCCGCCGCGTTGTCGCCTTAAAGCGGGCCAGGCAAGGCGCAGGCCGCTGGTAATGGTTGTTCCCTTTCCAAGGCCTGCAACGCAGGCTGGCCCGCTTTAAGGCACAGCCCGAAGGGGCGGGCCTGCTGCTGTGCAGGGCTGTGTTGCTCGAAGCTTATTAGGAATGACCAAACCACGCTTCTCGCGCCTTGCCCTGCACAACAGCAGACCCGGCGCGGCGTGAAAACTAATTGAGAACGCCCCCTAGTCAATGGTCGATTGATTTGGCTCTTTTACTGCTGCTACAGCACTCAATTAGGCGTTGTCATACCCACAGGGTGTCCAGAAAGCCCCCTAATGGGGACCACACTATCGGAGCAAGCGTAGCTCTAGGTCAACGGAGTGATTTTGTTCACCATGCCCGGATGGACATCATCTTGACGTTTCAGTAGCGTCCGCGACACCCCCCCCAAATATCAGGTGCAACAGTGGACCGTCTGTTCAAGTACCTTCCTTCCAAATACTTGGATGCCTTCGTCGGCAAGGGCGAAGTCCTCTTCCGCTCACTGTCGTATTACAGCAACTACGAGGAAATGCAGGTTCGCGGTGATCGAAACGAAGGCAAGCGAGTTTTCAAACCGGTTGGTGGCCTCGAACTGACGAACACGACAACTGGCAAAACATCGCAGCTTCACGGGACGTTCGAATCAACCGTTCGTGACCGTGAAATTTTCGTCTTCTGCATGAGCAAAGTGTTCTCACCGGAGCTGGCAAGGGAATTCAAATCTGATGTCTGCGTTGAGATTGCAGAGCCTGCATACCTGATTGCTCAAATCCGATCGGCATTACGGCTTCGTAAATGGGTGAAACAAGGCCGTTTGTTGCACGACTCGGTGGATTACTACTCACCGGAAACAGAGCCGCTGGCTGAGTGGGCAGTACCTGAACGGATGGTCATGAGGAAGACCATCGACTACACGGATCAAGCTGAATACCGACTTGCCTTTGCCCGTGGGAATGCACTTCAGGTAGAGAACGTAGTGACTCAGATTAAGACAGGCGAAGACATCATCGAGCCCACGCTGGACGGACACCCTGAGCACGTACTCAAGCTGGGTAGTCTGAAGAAGCTGTGTAGGGTGCATCGCATCGAATAGCGCAGATTGATGTCGCGTGAGTCACGGGGTTTTGCACTCAGTTGAGCGTATGGCGTGATGGCACACCAGCCATAGCTACCGGTAACATCGTGCCACCACACATCGAGAGAATCATCATGAAGGCATGGATTGGAGTGGTTGCACTGGCAGGGACATTGGCAAGCTGGACGGTCGTGGCAGCAGATAGCAGTGATGGTAATCAGCTAATTACGGAGTGTGCGAATGCCGTCAAAGCCGCGGACGGGGCAAAGCTTGATGACTATTATGACGCCGGTTACTGCCTGGGTCTGACACAGGGTGTCCGGCAGGCCATGAGGCTCCTCAACGAAGAACTCCCAACAACGTACCAAACTTGTTTTCCCGGTGGCACTACTAACGGGCAAGGGATGCGTATCGTGTTGAAGTACCTCCAAGACCACCCTGAGCAGCTACAAGAAGACGCTGTCAGTCTTGTTTACTTAGCATACAAAACTGCCTACCCCTGCAAGAAGTGAGCAAGACCGGTTTCCACAGAGCTGTGCTCCTGAGGTGTTCCAGAGGCTCTGAGGTGCTATCGTTGAGCCATTATTTATCTGGAAATGAAAGACTGCATGAGAAAGGTATTGTTTTTGGCTGCTGTGGTAGCAGCCGTAGCGCTTTCAGGGAACGCATACGCTCGTGGTAGCAGTTATGGCGGACATTCTTCGTACAAATCTAGTTATTCGGCCGGGAGTCGTTCTGATCATACTGTCAGTGGATATACGCGAAGTAACGGAACGTATGTCCGACCTTCCCACGCAACAAACCCAGATACCACCAGGAACAATAACTACAGTACGAAAGGGAATGCAAATCCGTACACCGGAAAATACGGCACCAAGCCTCGCGATTGAGGGTGGCAATGAATCGCTGATCTGAAATCCCTCAGAGGGTTAGCAACATTGCTCAACCATGTCTCCGACTGATAGCGCCAACCTTCTCAGATTCTTCAAAATCCCGTTGGGCCTGACTGCCAGACTTCAATGGTCGATTGATATGGCTCTTTGTCTGCGGCTACCAAAAACCGCTCAGGCGGTAGTAGCCCACTTGACTGAGCTTACGTTCGGCGCGGGGGACGTCTGTGATCTGCATGCCTCGGCTGGCAAGCAGAGCGCAAAGGTCACTGTAGGATCGAAACGGTTTTGGCGGGGCTAATTGCTGCAACAGCCCATGTCCCGGAAAAAAGAAGGCCCAAACATAATGCCGGACTAAGCCAACACCAGAGGTTTGGGCGCGATTGGGTTAATTGCCTTTCATTTACGCAATGGCGTCAATGCTGTGGATTCCCTCAGGGCGGCAGCCACTATTTTTCAGCCTTGTCCTTCCTGACGGGTTTAGGCGTAACGGCCTTAACCACATCATCAATCAGTGCTTTGCCCATTGCCGTCAAATAGTGCGCGGCCCAGGCATGACGGTCGGAGTTTTTTTCGTAAGCGGCGTCTTCTGTGAACGCTTTAGCCAGGAACAGAAAATCTGAGGCCTGTGCCAATGCAACGCTGATGGGCACTCCCGCGCTTACGTGGAACATTGCATTGTCTGAGCAATAAATGGGGGTGAAGCCGATCGTTTTTGCTTCTGCAGGTTCGGTCATTTTCCACCTCCAGTGAGGGGGCGGTTTTGGAAGAGGGCGAGCGATGGAGCATTACGCAACATGGAGTCGCGCGGAGAGAAAAGACCAGGTTTGTTCGGATTTACAGTGTGCATTTGTCCAACTCCTTGACATAAGGAGCTGCCACTTTCGTTACCAAGCGAATGGGTGGCAGCTGCGCGCAGGTTGGTAAACCGGGAGTCAAGGAAACCGGCACGCCAGAAGGCGTCCCACGCACAGCCGCCATAACACAAGTTCGCAGGCGTAAGACTGCCAGAAACTGTGAAGGAAGCGCTGTTGCGTAACTCGACGGGTTACCAAGCCCGATCGCTGAATGTTCAGCGACGACTGGAGAGTATCCCGCCGAATATATGGCCAACAAGGTGGCAACCTGCTCAAAAGCACAGCAAGCGTACCCCCTTACGCAACTCTCGGATTTTGCCTACAACTTCATCAAGAGTCACCCGGATAGTCTGGTAATCGTGCAAAACCGGAACGCCAGAAGCAAAACCCTACCTAGTTCGTGATGCGCGGGCTTTCCTTGAACAAGCAGGAGTCACCCCATGAACGTAATGAGTTACCAAGGCTATGCAGCCCGAATTGAATACAGCGACGAAGACAGCCTGTTTGTCGGCCACATCGCGGGCCTCAAGGATATCGTTGGCTTTCATGGAGAGTCAGTACGGAAGCTTCGAGAGGCCTTTGAGGAGGCCGTCACTGATTATCTGGATACGCGTGCCAAACTCTCGGCCCGGGTAGCACGCAATACTGACTGACGGTCGCTAAAGTCCACCAATCCGGTATCGCTCCCGCTCAGCGAGAACCAAAGCACCATTCCAAATTGAGAAAACAAGGCAAATCCACGTCATTAGCTATCATGCAATACACAGCAAATGCCCGGATGACGGAGGAAGAATGAACAAATGGCAACGGCTTTGGTTGTCTGTGAAGCTGATAGCAGCCGTAGCGGCCTGTGTGGCCGTTGGTGTTCAGGCTTTTTTCTACATGATGGACAGCTCTGACGCAGAGCAAATCCACCCGTTGAGTATTCTGGTTGTCGGGCTGATCTTCGGCTTCATCACCTTTGGCCTCCTCACATTCATTGAAAGAGGTGTGCGGCGATTAGCAGCCCCTTTTGTCACCGCCAGATCCCAACCTCAAGAGAAGGCTGATACCGATTCGGAGCTGGTAGCGCAGCCGCTCATCCTGTCTACTGACGATTCAGCTCAACAGAAGAGTCTGTGAGCTGACATTGGGCAGCCAATGCCAAACGCTCAAAACGTAGGCGGCGTAACCACCCAAATCACCACCGCATCCACATCCCCCGGATTCCCATACCGATGCGGTTCCTGGCTGGAAAAGCTGAAACTATCCCCTTCACCCAGCAAAAAATGCCGTTCCCCCACCCACAGCTCAAAACTCCCTGACAGCAAATACCCAGCCTCTTCCCCTTCATGGCTATAACTCGCTTGGCTATAAGACCCCGGCGGAAACCGCGAATGCAGCATTTCCAGCTGCCGATTCGGTTGCGGTGTCAGCAGGTGATCAACAATACCGTCTTCGTAATGCACGCTCATCCGGCTGTTTTTACGCACGACAATGCCGTCATCTTCCGGCGCCGTTTGCGTTTCGCTGGCAAAGAACCATTGAATGGTCACGCCCAGACTCCGGGCGATGTTGAACAGGGCAGGGATGGAGGGATAGGCGAGGTTGCGTTCTAGCTGGCTGATGTACCCCGCCGTCAACTCGCTCATCTGCGCCAGTTCGGCCAGGGTCATGCCCCGGCGTTTGCGCAGGCCACGAATCCGGGTGCCGAGGAAGTGCGGCTCAGCAGTGGCGCTGTCCTGTATGGGCGCGCCGGTGGCAGGCTGCATCTTGCTGCTGTTGCTCATGGCGTGCTCCAAACCGGGGGGCTGTCAAAACCCCGGAGTATAAACAGCCTTAAAGCTCCCACGCGACTTTCAAGCCCTCGTAAATGGCTTCTTCGGCGGTGCGTGGGGCGAGGCAGTCGCCGATGCGTCGAAACTCCACCAGGCCTTGCAACTCTGCGCCGAGGGTATCGACAGGTTGATGGCCTTGGCAGAGCACCAATGTGTCGATGTTTTCAAAAAGCATCGGTTCGCCGCTGGCGGTGTGTTGCAGGTAGACGGTGTTGTCGTCGCAGCCATACAGGCGGGCGTAGGGGGTGATCGGGATGCCGAGTTTGTGCAGTTCGCCGGCCAGTTGATCGCGCACGTAAAGCGGCAGGTTTTCGCCGCAATGGGTGCCGTTGACCGCTAGTTGCACTTGATGCCCGGCACGGACCAGACGTTCGGCGATGCCGGGGCCGATCCAGTCGCAGCGCCAGTCGACCACCATCACCGAACGACCGATTGGCACCTCGTCGCGCAGCACTTGCCAGGCGTCTACCACCTGCAATTCACCGCCGCGCTCGAACGCCGGCCAGTAGGGTTCGGCGCCGGTGGCGACGATCACCATGTCCGGCCGTTCGCGTTCCACCAGTGCCCGGTCGACGCGGGTGTTGCGCACGATGCGCACGCCAGCCAGTTCCATTTCGCGTTGCAGGTTGGTGCTCGCGCCGCCGAATTCCGCACGCTTGGGCAAGAGTTGCGCGAGCAAGACTTGGCCGCCGAGTTGCGAACTGGCTTCGTAAAGGGTCACGTCGTGTCCGCGCTGGGCGGCAACGGCGGCGGCTTTCATGCCTGCGGGCCCACCGCCCGCGATCATGATGCGTTTACGTTGCCTCGCCGGTTGCCGTTGTCCGAAGATCAGCTCGCGCCCGGTTTCCGGATGCTGGATGCAGGAGATCGGCAAGCCTTTGTGGAAGTGGCCGATGCACGCCTGATTGCAGGCGATGCAGGCCCGCACATCTTCGACGTGGCCGGTGTCGGTTTTGTTGGGCATTTGCGGGTCGCAGATCAGCGCGCGGGTCATGCCGCAAACGTCTGCCTGGCCGCGCGACAGAATCAGCTCGGCTTCCTGTGGCTGGTTGATGCGCCCGGTGACGAACAGCGGAATCGACAGGCTGGCCTTGAACGTGCCGGCTTCCTTGGCCAGGTAGGCCGCTTCGATCGCCATCGGCGGCACGATGTGCACCGCGCCACCCAAGGAGGCCGAGGTGCCCGCGACGATGTGCACGTAATCCAGCAGCGGTTGCAGCGATTGTACGGCGGCCAGGGATTCGTCCTCGGTCAGCCCTTCTGGATCGCGCTCGTCGGCGGAGATACGCAAGCCGATGATGAAGTGCTCATCGGTGTTGGCGCGCACGGCGGCGATCACTTCGCGTAGAAAGCGTAGACGCTGCTCCAGTTCACCGTTGTAGCCATCGGTGCGACGGTTAACGCGCGGGTTGATGAATTGCGCTGGCAGGTAACCATGGCTGGCGACCACTTCCACACCATCGATTCCAGCTTGATACAGGCGTCGGGCCGCGGCCCCATAACCGGTGACGATCTCATCAATCATCGTCTGATCCAGCGCACGCGGCATCACCCGAAAGCGCTCGTTGGGCACCGCCGACGGTGAATACGCGACCGCCAGCAGGCCATCGCTGGACTCCATGATTTCCCGCCCCGGATGGAAAATCTGCGACAGCACTACCGTGCCGTGAGCATGGCAGCTGTCAGCGATTTTTCGATAACCCTCGATGCACGCGTCGTCCGTGGCCATCAGCACGTGCGAGGTGTATCGCGCGCTGTCATGCACCCCGGCCACTTGCAGCACGATCAGCCCGACACCGCCTTCGGCTCGCGCGGAGTGATAGGCGATCAATTGCTCGTTGACCAAATTGTTGGTGGGCATCGACGTGTCGTGACCGCTGGACATGATGCGGTTTTTCAGGCGTTTTCCCCGCAACTGCAAGGGTTCGAACAGGTGTGCAAAGGCGGCGGAAGTGGACGGCATGGTGCGGGTACTCCAGGCGGGCTGAAGCCGAAAGGCCGGGTTTTCGGCGTTGTTATTATTTGCCTATAGAAATTTACCTTCAGTAAAAAATCAACTTGTTTTTTTACTTGCGCTCGAAGTAGATTCATTTGGCGCCTGCACCTGGGGCGAACCTCACAACAATAAAAAGGGGTCACGGCGGCATTGAGTCGCATGGCACCCGCAAGAGGAACCACTGATGAAATCGAACACGCTCAAGCACGGTTTTTATCCCTTGATGCTGTCCCTGGCCATGGGCTTGGGCAGCGCTCAGGCAGCGCCGGACATGGTGGTGGTGGGTTACGGCGGTGCCGGCCAAAAGGCTCAGGATGTGGCGTTCTTCCAACCATTCAGCGTCGCGGATCACAGCAAGCTTATCCAGAGCGAATACAACGGCGAGATGGCTCGGATCAAAGTGATGGTCGACACCGGCAATGCCGATTGGGACGTGGTGCAGATCGAAGGCCCGGACCTTATGCGCGGGTGCGACGAAGGCATGTACGAGAAACTGGACTGGACCAAACTCGGCCGTGCCGAGCAATTGATTCCCGATGCCGCGCAGGCGTGCGGTTCGGCGGCGCTGGTGTGGAGCGTGGCGATTGCCTACGACACGCAGAAGCTGGCGCAGGCCCCGACGTCATGGGCCGATTTCTGGGACGTACAGAAAATCCCCGGCAAGCGCGGCCTGCGTAAACGTGCGGTGTACAACCTGGAATTCGCCTTGCTGGCCGACGGCGTGAAGGTCGAGGACGTGTATTCCGTACTGAATACGCCGCAGGGTGTCGACCGCGCCTTCGCCAAACTTACCGAGCTCAAGCCCTACATCCAGTGGTGGGAAGCCGGCGCGCAACCGGCGCAATGGCTGACGGCCGGAGATGTGGTGATGACCTCCACCTACAGCGGACGTGTGGCCGCAGCTGCGCAAAGCGGTAGTCATCTCGACCTGGTGTGGCCGGGCAGTCTGTATGGCATGGATTATTGGGCGATCATCAAAGGCTCCAAACATGTCGATCAGGCCAAGCGTTTTATCGCCTTCGCCAATCAGCCGGATGCACAGGTCAAGTATGTGGAGCAAATCCCTTACGGTCCGACCAATACCGAGGCTGCCGCGAAACTGGACAGTAAACTCGCGCAATGGGTGCCCACCGCGCCGCAAAACCTGAAGGGTGCGCTGTCGATGGACGTGGCGTTCTGGGTTGATCACGGTGAGGAACTTGAAGAACGCTTCAACGCCTGGGCCAGCAAGTAATCGCAAGCGGCTGGACGTCGTAGCGCGTCCAGCCTTACTGTTTCGCCCAGTCGATCAGCCTGGAGACTTAAAAATAATGAACGAGATCGCCACGTTTTCTCAGCGCAGCGCCACCGAGCAACGCCTGCGCGAGGAATTGGCCGCCTGTTACCGATTGATCGCGCACTTTCGCATGACCGATCTGATCTTCACCCACATCTCGGTGCGCCTGCCGGGGCCTGAGCATCACTTCCTGATCAATCCGTATGGGCTGATGTTTGATGAAATCACCGCGTCCAATCTGGTGAAGATCGGCCTGGATGGCCGGGCTGTAGAGGCATCGCCGTATCCGGTGAATCCGGCGGGGTTTGTGATTCACAGCGCCATTCACGGTGCTCGCGAAGACGCGCAATGCGTGCTGCACACCCACACCAAATCCGGTTGTGCGGTCGCCGCGTTGAAATGCGGGTTGCTGCCGGTGAATCAGATCTCGATGGAGTTCTATGGCCGGGTTGCTTACCACGACTATGAAGGCGTGGCGCTGGACATGAGTGAGCAGCAGCGTCTGGTTCAAGACCTCGGTGACAAACCGGTGTTGATGCTGCGCAACCACGGTTTGCTGACCGTGGGTGACACCGTCAGCCAAGCCTTTTTGCGCATGTATTACTTGGAAAAAGCCTGCGAAATCCAGCTTGCCGCGCAAGCGGCCGGTGAATTGGTTTTGCCGCCGGCGCAGGTTTGTGAACACACCGAACGTCAGTTCAACGACCCTGGCCGGCCGCTGGACGAAGGCGAGTTGAGCGACCCGGATGCTATGCAATTGGCGTGGGCTGCGATGCTGCGCCTGCTTGATCGGGTGGCGCCGGGTTATCGGGATTGACCTTTGGCTCTGTACTGGGTGGGCTGGCCCCATCGCGAGCAGGCTCACTCCCACAGGGTTTTGTGTGTCGGGCATCCATAGCCGGTTTACACAGATCAAATGTAGGAGTGAGCCTGCTCGCGATGGGCGCGACACGGTCTCAGAGCCATGCAACCGACTAGAGACTTGCCACCCTCTTGCTGTACAGTCGTTCAGCGCGCGGATTAACCCACCGCGTCCCTAACGATTGATCCACGGAGAGTGTCGCGCATGAGTCAGGAAGCCCGTTTTTCCCGCATGGAGCCGGAGTTGCGCAAGGCCAATCTGATCGAGGCGACGCTGGTGTGCCTCAAGCGCCATGGCTTCCAGGGCGCCTCGATCCGTAAGATTTCCGCCGAGGCGGGCGTCTCGGTCGGGCTGATCAGCCATCACTATTCCGGCAAGGATGCACTGGTGGCCGAGGCCTACCGGGCGATTACCGGCCGCGTCATGAGCTTGCTGCGCGACGCCATGGCACACGCGGCACCCAACGCCCGCGAGCGTCTGTCGGCGTTCTTCCGCGGCTCGTTTTCCGCCGAATTGCTCGATCCGCAATTGATCGATGCCTGGTTGGCGTTCTGGGGCGCGGTACGCACGGCGGAGTCGATCAATCTTGCGCACGAGCATTCCTACGGCGAGTACCGTGGCATCTTGCGCAAGGTACTGACCGAATTGGCGCAGGAAGAAAGCTGGGAAAATTTCGACGCCGATCTGGCCGCCATCAGCCTCAGCGCATTGCTCGACGGTTTGTGGCTGGAGTCGGGTCTCAACCCCGGCACGTTCACGCCGGAGCAGGGCATCCAGATTTGCGAGGCCTGGGTCGACGGATTGCAGGCCGGTGGTCGCCAACGGTTTTGCGTCCAGACGACGGGTTGTTGATCGGTCGTTCAGCTGTCGATACTCTCTGGCGCCAATGCAACAAAACACTCTAATAAGAAATACGCCTTCGGGCATACGCGGGACACCATGCGATGACTCCTCGGGTATTGATCGTCGACGACGATCCGCTGATACGCGAACTGCTGCAGGCCTACTTGTCCCAAGAGGGTTATGAGGTGCATTGCGCCGCCACGGCGGAGCTGGCCGAAACTTTCCTGGCGAGCCAGACGGTCGATCTGGTAATGCTCGATATCCGCCTGCCGGGCAAGGACGGCCTGACCCTGACCCGGGAGCTGCGGGTGCGTTCGGAAGTCGGGATCATTCTGATCACCGGGCGCAACGACGAAATCGACCGCATCGTCGGCCTTGAATGCGGCGCCGATGATTATGTGATCAAACCGCTCAACCCGCGGGAACTGGTGTCCCGGGCAAAAAACCTGATACGCCGGGTTCGTCACGCTCAGACGCCGCAACCGGCAGTGGCCATCGCCAAACCGGTCAAACAATTCGCCACTTGGGCGCTGGACACCGACCGCCGACGGCTGATCGACCAGGCCGGCAGCGAAACCCTGCTGACCCACGGCGAATACCAGTTACTCAGCGTGTTTTTGCGCAACAGTGGCCACACCTTGAGTCGTGATCAACTGATGGACCAGATCCGCAATCGCGAATGGGTGCCCAACGATCGCTCCATCGACGTGCTGGTCGGACGCTTGCGCCGCAAGTTGCATGATGACCCGGCCGAGCCGCAGTTGATCATTACCATTCACGGCGCCGGTTACCTGTTTACCGCCAGCGTGGCGGCCTGAGCCCGATGTTGCGTGTGCTTGGCCTGCTGTGGGCACTGGCCGCGAACAGCGCGATGGCGGTGGAAACAGTTCGCTACTGCGACTATCCGGTGTACCCGCCGATCTCCTGGAGTGACGGCAAACACGTGCGCGGCCTGGCCCCGAGCGTGGTGAAAAACCTTTTTGGGCGACTGGGCTACGACGTCGACATCATCGTGCTGGGTAACTGGAAACGCTGCCTGCTCGACGCCGCCGAAGGCCGGGTCGATGTGGTGTTGGCCTACAGCACCGCGCAACGTGAACAGAGCATGGTTTTTTCGACGGTGCCGGTGTTGCGTGAGGAGGTTGCGTTGTTCATCAATCGTCAGCACCCGGTGAAATTCGAGCGTCTGGAGGACCTGGCAAATTACCGTGGCGGGTTGTTGTTCGGTGAAAGTTACGGCGTGGATTTCGACCGTTTGGTCGCCCAACACCAGAACATCGAATGGGTTTCTGACAGTGGCCAGAACTTCGGCAAACTGATTCGCGGGCGAATTGATTTCATCACCTCGGAACGGCGCACCGGGCAGCTTTACGTCGAGAATCTGCCGGGCGCTCAAGACATCGTCGCGCTGCCCAATGCCTTGAGCGTCGACTATTTGCGGGTGGCTGTGTCGCGCAAGTCGCCGTTGGCCAAGCGCATGCCGGACATCGATGAGCAACTGAAACGCATGGTCGATACCGGGGAGGTCGAGCGTTTGTTGAATGAAAGCGAAGTCACCTACCGCGACATGATCAACCTGCCGGCGAATTCCAAATGATCCGCGCCCGGCCCGGTGGACTGTTGCGGCGTCTGCTGCTGTTCATTCTGTTGTTCAGCCTGTGTTTCACCGTGCTGGCGAGCACCGTGCAGCTGTACTTCGAGTACCGCCGCGAAATGCGCGACATTGACTCACGCATGGAGCTGATTCGTGCCGGTTATCTGGCCAGTCTGGAGCGCAGTCTTTGGGACTTGAACCAGGAACAATTGAACGTGCAGCTGCGGGGGCTGGTGGACTTTTCCGACGTGGCGCGGGTACACCTGACCAGCCCCGATTTTGATCTGCTGCAAGGCAATCCCGAACCGATCGGGCCATTACGCATCGAGCGTTTTGAACTGGATTATCAACCGCCGACCGGGCCTTCCCGGCACTTGGGTCAGTTAGAAGTCAGCACCGATCTGGGTGCGGTGCATCAGCGCCTGTATGCCACCGGTTTGACCAGCCTGTTGTGGATGAGCGTGTTCCTTTGCGGTCTGGCGGTGGCGTTGTCGGGGCTGTTTTACCGCTTGGTCACCCGTCACCTGCAAGTCATGGCCGAATTTGCCCGGCGCATCGCCGCCGGTGACTGGCACGAGCCCTTGCACCTGGACAAGCGCCGGCATACCCACGAAGACGAAATCGACACCGTGGCCCACGCGCTGGACGATATGCGTCGGGCGATTCTCAGTGACATTGACCGCCGCGAAACCGATCGGCTGGCCCTGCAAGACAATCGCGATGAACTGCTCAGGCTGGTCGAGCGCCGCACCGCCAGCCTGATGCGCGCCAAGGACGAAGCCGAGGCCGCCAACCTCGCCAAGTCGCGGTTTCTGGCGACCATGAGCCACGAGTTGCGCACCCCGCTCAACGGGATTCTCGGCATGGCCGAGTTGCTGCGCGGCGCACGTCTGGATGAGCTCGACGGCAAACGGCTGGATGCGCTGTACAAGGCCGGGGAAGGGTTGCTGTCGATTCTCAACGAGGTGTTGTATTTCGCCCGATTGGAGGAGGGCGTCAGTCATCCGGAACCGGTCGATTTCTCGATCCGGCAACTGCTCGACGAGGTGTTGACCCTGCTGGAACCGCGCGCGTTGAGCAACGACACAACGCTGCATTGCCGATTCGATCCGCAGGTTGCCGACCGGCACCACGGCGCCGAGCAATTCTTGCGTCAGGTGTTGAGCAACTTGCTGGCCAACGCGATCAAGTTCACCGAAGGCGGCAAGGTTGAGGTCGAGGTGGCGCTGCTGGCCCAAGTTCCGGGACAGAGCGGGCAACGCTTGCGCATAAGCGTCACGGACAACGGCATCGGCATCGCCCCGGCCATGCAGGAAAAGATTTTTGAGCGCTTTACCCAGGCCAGCGAAGAGGTGGCGCAACGCTTTGGCGGAACCGGGCTCGGGCTGGCGATCAGCAAGCATCTGGTCGAGCAATTGGGCGGACAGATTGGCGTCGAAAGCGAAGTCGGGCGGGGCAGTTGTTTCTGGTTTGAACTGACGTTGCAGGCGTCTACCGGCATTACCGTTGTGGTGCAGAATAGCGAAACCGTGCGGGCACTGAATATTCTGGTGGTCGAGGATGTGGCGCTGAACCGTGAAGTGGTCAGCGGCTTGTTGCAGCGCGACGGGCATCAGGTTTGGCTCGCCGAAGAAGGCGAGCAGGCGCTGGTGCAATGTGCCGGGCAGACGTTTGATTTGATCCTGCTCGATGTACACCTGCCGGGCATCAGCGGCGTCGAGCTGTGCAAATTGATTCGCCACAACCAAGGTCCTAACCGTCACACCCGCATCTTCGCCCTGACCGCCAGCGTGCAGCCGGCCTTGATGCGCGGTTATCTGGAGGCCGGGATGGATGGCATTCTCGCCAAGCCGCTGAAGCTCGAAAACCTGCGACAAGCGCTGGCTGGGCAATTGCCGGTATCTGCGCCGCAGCCTGTTGACGAGGCGATGGATTGGCCGTTGCTGGACACCCATCGCACCTTACTCGGTGAACAGAAACTTCAGGGCTTGCTGGCGGTGTTGCGCGATTCGATCAGTCAGCATCGCGAAGCACTGACCGAAGCCATCGAGGCCGACGACTGCACCGAAGTCGCGCACCTGGCGCATCGCCTGGCTGGCAGCAGCGACTCATTGGGATTTCGCGCTTTGGCCAATGTGCTGCGCGCTTTGGAAGAGGCCGCGATGGCCAATGATGAGCAGACTTTGCGGACCTTGGCCCCGCAGGTTCATGCGCAACTGCAGCGTTCGCAACAAACACTGGCTGAGTTGCTGCACCGCTGACGTACAAGTTTGTTACGACTTTTTACAACTTCGATCTTTACGGTCAACGGGACCTTACATGGGCTTCCAATAATCGACGCAACCGCCACAGCGCGGTCTTCGAAGCTTATTGGAGATAATAATAATGAACTGCCGTAAAGCTGATCTTTCCCCGCGCCATGCCGCGCACCTTGCTGATAATTGAGGTGTGGACATGAGCAAATCTACCGAAACCAAAGGCATCCAACTGACCCGCGCCCTGAAAAGCCGGCACATTTTCATGCTGTCGCTAGGCGGCGTGATTGGCACCGGGCTGTTCATGGGCTCTGGCGTGACCATCAATCAGGGCGGCCCGGTGGGAGCGATTCTGGCGTATCTGGTTGCCGGTTTCCTGATGTACCTGGTCATGGTGTGCCTGGGCGAGTTGTCCGTACAAATGCCGGTGTCCGGCTCGTTTCAAACCCACGCGACCAAATTCATCGGGCCGGCCACCGGTTTCATGATCGGCTGGGTGTACTGGATGAGCTGGGCGACCACCGTGGGGCTGGAGTTCACGGCGGCGGGCATGTTGATGACGCGCTGGTTTCCTGCGGTGCCGATCTGGTACTGGTCGGCGTTGTTCGTGGTGGTGCTGTTCGGTTTGAACGCACTGGCGACCCGCGCCTTCGGTGAAGCGGAATACTGGTTTTCCGGGATCAAGGTCGCGGCGATTCTTGGCTTCATCGTGGTCGGCGTGCTGGTGATCTTCGGCGCAATCCCGCTGACCAGCGGTGCACCGGCACCGATGATGAGTAACCTTATAGGCGACTCACTGTTCCCCAACGGCCTGTCGGCGGTGTTCGCGGTGATGATGACCGTGGTCTACGCCTTCCAGGGCTGCGAGATCATGGGCGTGGCCGCCGGCGAAACTGATCAACCGGAAAAAAGCATCCCGCGTGCGGTGCGCAACGTGGTGTTTCGCGTGTTGATTTTCTATGTGCTGGCGATTGTGGTGCTGTCGGCAATCGTGCCGTGGCAGCAAGCCGGTTTGATGGAAAGTCCGTTCGTGCAGGTGTTCGACATGGTCGGCATTCCGTACGCCGCTGACCTGATGAACTTCGTGATCCTCACGGCGATTCTGTCGGTGGGTAACTCCGGGCTGTACGCCTCGACGCGCATTCTGTGGGCGATGTCGAAGACCGGTATGGCGCCGAAAAGCCTGTCGCCCTTGAGCAAGCGCGGCGTGCCGTTACGAGCGCTAAGCATCACGTTGTGTTTTGCGCTGGTGTCGCTGATGACCAGTTTTGTCGCGGCAGACACGCTGTTCATGGTGCTGATGGCGGTGAGCGGCATGTCGGGCACCGTGACCTGGATTGTGATTGCGCTGGCGCAGTACAAATTCCGCAGGGCGTATCTGCGTGATGGCGGAAAACTCAGTGATTTGAAATACCGCGCGCCGTGGTTTCCGCTGCTGCCACTGACGTGCATTGCGTTGTGCTGCTCGCTGTTTGTGTTTCTGGCGCTGGATGAAACGCAAAGGCCTTCGTTGTACTGGGGCTTTGGGTTTATCGCGCTGTGCTATGGCGCGTACTTCCTGATTCATCGCAAGCGCGAAGCGGTGCTGGCGCCGAGTTTGCCGACCGCATAACTGCCACAACATACCTCCTGTGGGAGCGAGCCTGCTCGCGATAGCGGTGGATCAGTCAACAGAGATGTTGAATGTGATGCCCTCTTCGCGAGCAGGCTCGCTCCCACAGTTGTTTTGCGGTGGGCAAGTGCGTTGTGGTCAGTTGTTCAAAGTTGTAACAGATCTCCTGCGATGAAAGCTCACATAAGAAAATAAACTAATTAAAACAATGACTTATTAGATTTATTTGGCTGTTACAGCCAATTCCATCCCCAATTGCCGCCTTACTGAACACTCGTTTAGTATGGCCTCAAGTCGCATCACCTCAGACCAATCAAAATAATTCGAGGATTCGCATGACTACTCAATCTTCTCTGCTCAGTCAGGTCGAAGCCGGCATTGCCTGGATCACCCTCAATCGCACTGCTCAGCGCAATGCGTTGGACATCCCGACCCTGAAAAACCTCCACGCCTTGTTGGACATTTTTAACGCCGACCCCGCCGTGCGAGTCGTTGTGCTGACCGGCAGCGGTCGCAGCTTCTGTGCCGGTGCCGACCTCGCCGAGTGGGCCGAAGCCGAAGCCCGTGGCGCCCTCGAAACCTACGGCTGGACCGAAACCGCTCACGCCTTGATGAGCCGTTTGTACAGCCTGGACAAACCCACCATCGCGGCCATCAACGGCACCGCCGTCGGCGCGGGGATGGACCTGACGTTGTGCTGCGACCTGCGCATCGCTGCGCAATCGGCGCGCTTCAAGGCAGGCTACACCAGCATGGCCTACTCGCCGGACGCCGGTGCCAGTTGGCATCTGCCACGGCTGATCGGCACCGAACAAGCCAAGCGCCTGCTGTTCCTCGACGAGTTGTGGGGCGCCGATCGCGCCCTGGCTGCCGGCCTGGTCGGCGAAGTCTGCGCCGATGAGCAACTGTTCGACGTCACCACTGAACTCGCTTCGCGCCTGGCCAACGGCCCGACATTCGCGTTTGCCCAGACCAAAAAACTCATGCGTGAAGGCGCCCAACGCAGCCTGCCGGAGCAACTGCAAGCCGAGTTGGCCGCCGGCCTGTTGTGCGGTCGCAGCGAAGACGGCAACGAAGCCCTGCGCGCCTCCATCGAAAAACGTCCGGCCAGTTTTATCGGTCGATAAGCCCCGACACCACATTTAGTACACGAACAACAGGTAGCCCCATGAATTTCCAACTGACCCAAGAACAAGAAATGTTGGTGGACGCGGTACGCAGTTTTGTCGCCAAGGAGCTGCTGCCGCATGAGGAAGCGGTCGACCGTGCCGACGAAGTCTCCCCGGAGCTGGCGGCACAGATTCGCGGCAAGGCCATCGCGGCCGGTTTCTATGCCTTCAACATGCCGGAAGAAGTCGGCGGTGGCGGTCTGGACTACCTGTCCCAGGCGCTGATCGAGCGTGAACTGTCGAAGGTGTCATGGGCGCTGCATGTGTTCGTCGCACGGCCGTCGAAAATCCTCATGGCTTGCACCGGTGATCAAATCAATGACTACCTGTTGCCGTGCATCCAGGGCGAGAAAGTCGACTGCTTTGCGCTGACCGAACCGGGTGCTGGGTCTGACGCCAACGCGATCAAGACCCGCGCCGTACGTGAGGGTGATGACTTCATTCTGAACGGTAGCAAACACTTCATCAGCCATGCAGGTCACGCCGATTTCGCCATCGTCTTCGCGGTCACCGACACCTACGAACACAACGGCCGCAAGCGCAACGCCGTGACCTCGTTCCTGGTCGATCGCAACACGCCGGGCATGACCATCCGCCGTGGTCCGAAGTGCGTGAGCAACCGCGGTTACCACACCTACGAAATGTTCTTCGACGACTGCCGCGTACCCGCTTCCAAAGTGTTGGGTGAAGTCGGCAAGGGTTGGGACGTGGCCAACGCCTGGCTGACTGCCGGGCGCGTCATGGTCGCCGCCAACTGCGTTGGTCAGGCGCAACGTGCGCTGGATGTATCGCTGCAATGGGCGGCGGATCGCAAGCAGTTCGGCCAGCCGATCGGCACCTATCAGGGCATCTCGTTCAAGCTCGCCGACATGGTCACGCAGATCCGCGCGGCTGAACTGCTGACCTTGCACACCGCCTGGAAAATGGACCAGGGCACCATGACCGATGGCGAAGCCGGCATGGCCAAACTGTTCGCCAGTGAAGTGCTCGGCAAAGTGGCCGATGAGGCGGTACAGATTTTCGGTGGCATGGGCCTGATGGATGAATGTCCGGTGGAGCGCATCTGGCGTAACGCGCGGATCGAGCGCGTCTGGGAAGGCACCTCGGAGATCCAGCGCCACATCATTTCCCGCGAATTGCTGCGGCCGCTGTTGCGCTGATCGGCCCGGAGAATATCTATGTCGCAGACGATTCGTGACAACCTCAAACGCCTGCTCGCACCGCGCCATCTGGCGTTTGTCGGTGGCCGCAGCATGGCCCGCGCACTCAAGCGCTGCGCTGAAGGTGGCTACCTGGGTGAGATGTGGCTGGTCAATCCGCAGCACGACACGCTAGAAGGCGTGCCGTGTGTGCGCAGCATTGCCGAACTGCCGTGCGGCCCGGACGCGGTGTTCATCGCGACCAACCGCGAGCTGACCCTGACCTGCGTCGCCGAACTGGCGGCCAAGGGCGCAGGCGGAGTGATCTGCTACGCCTCCGGGTTCGCCGAGACCGGCGCCGAAGGCCTGGCCTTGCAGCAACAGTTATTGAAAGCGGCCGGCACCATGGCTTTGCTCGGTCCCAACTGCTACGGCTTGCTCGACTACCTGCACAGCTCCGCGCTGTGGCCGGTGGCCCATGGTGGCAAACCGGTGGAGAAGGGCGTCGCCGTGCTGACCCAGAGCGGCAACTTCGCCTACAACTTGTCGATGAGCGACCGTTCGCTGCCGGTGGCCTACATGGCGTCGGTCGGCAATCAGGCACAATTGGGCATCGCCGAACTGATGGACGTGTTGCTCGATGAGCCGCGCGTCACCGCCATCGGCTTGCACCTCGAAGGCCTGAAAAACGTGCCGGGTTTCGCCCGCGCCGCGCACAAGGCGCTGGAGAAAGGCATCCCGATCATCGCCCTGAAAACCGGCGTGTCGCAGATTGGTGCCGAACTGGCACTCAGTCACACCAGTTCGCTGTCCGGCTCCGATGCGCTGTACGACAGCCTGTTCGCGCGCCTTGGCGTGATCCGCGTCAGTGGCCCGGTGAGTTTTGTTGAAACCCTGAAAGCGGCAGCGTGCGGCAAGTTACCGGCGGGCAACAGCTTGATCGCGCTGGCCTGTTCGGGCGGCGATGCCGGGCTGATTGCCGACTACGCCGAGCGCAATGACTTGAGTCTGCCCAAGCTCGATGAAGGCCAAGTCGGAGAACTGGCGCAGGTGCTGCCAAGCTACGCCAACCTGGTCAATCCGCTGGATTTCACCACGGCGATCTGGGGCGACGGCGAAGCCTTGAACCGCATGCTCGACAGCGCCCTGCGCACTGAAGCCGACGCAGCGATGCTGGTGCTCGATTACCCGGCGCAGTTCACCGGCGAACGCAAGGAATGCGACCTGCTGCTGGAGTTGTTTTGTGCCGCGCTGGTCCGCCACGGCAAGACCGGATTCGTCACCTCGGCGTTTCCGGAACTGCTGCCGGCCCATGCTCGTGAACGTCTGCATGCGCAGGGCGTGGCGGCGTTGCAAGGGGTGGAGGATGGCTTGGCGGCTTGGGGCCGCATTGCCGGTTATCAGCGCAATCGTCAGGCACTGCTGGCGCTCGGTGAATCGGCGCTGGTGCCGTACTGTCCGCACGCCTTGGTCGGCGAAGGACGCCTGCTCAACGAGTGGGATTCCAAGACTGCATTGCGCGCCTTTGGCCTGCCGACGCCCAACGGTGTACTGAGCACGCCGGATAAAGCGTTGAGTGACGCCAATAAGCTGGGTTATCCGCTGGTGCTCAAAGCGGTCAGCGCGCAATTGCCACACAAAACCGAGGCCGGTGCCGTGGCGCTGAATCTCAAGGACTCCACCGCCCTGAGCGCTGCGCTGGAAAAAATGCGCGCAAGTATTGCCGAGTACGCGCCGCAAGTGCCGTTCGATCAAGTGCTGCTGGAGCCGATGGCTAAACCGCCCTTGGCTGAATTGATCGTCGGCATCAAACGGGAAAACGACTTCGGCCTGGCCCTGGTCATCGGTGCTGGCGGGATCCTGGTGGAGTTGCTCAAGGACAGTCGCAGCCTGCTGCTGCCGACCACCGACGGCGCCATCCGCAAGGCCGTATTGAGTCTGCGCAGTGCCGCGTTGCTGCAAGGTTTTCGCGGTCGTGAAGCGGCGGATCTGGATTCGCTGGTCGCGGCGATCCGTGCGGTGGCCGATTACGCCTGCGAAAACGCCGCGCAGTTGCTGGAACTCGATGTGAACCCATTGTTGGTCGGTGCCGCCGGCACGACTGCGGTCGACGCGTTGATTCGCCTCGGCCACGAATGAGGAATTGAATATGCAAACCACAACATTGACCGGCGGCCAGGCTCTGGTACGTCTGCTGGCCAACTACGGCGTCGACACCGTATTCGGGATTCCCGGCGTACACACGCTGGAGTTGTATCGCGGTCTGCCCGGCAGCGGCATTCGCCACGTCCTGACTCGTCACGAGCAAGGCGCCAGTTTCATGGCCGACGGCTATGCGCGGGTCAGTGGCAAACCGGGCGTGTGCTTCATCATCACCGGCCCCGGCGTGACCAATGCCGCGACCGGTATCGGCCAGGCATATGCCGACTCGATTCCGATGCTGGTGATTTCCAGCGTCAACCACACCGCCAGCCTCGGCAAAGGGTGGGGCTGCCTGCACGAAACCCAGGACCAGCGCTCGATCACCGCGCCGATCACCGCCTTCTCGGCGGTCGCATTAAGCGCCGAGGACCTGCCGGAATTGATCGCCCGTGCTTACGCGGTGTTCGACAGCGAACGTCCGCGTCCGGTGCACATCTCGGTGCCGCTGGACGTGCTGTCCGCAAAAATCACCCGTGACTGGAGCAACGACGTCGTGCGCCGTCCCGGGCGAGGCGCCGCGTCAACCACGGCATTGGAGGAGGCCGTAGCCAAACTGCAAAACGCCAAGCGGCCGATGATCATTGCCGGTGGCGGTGCGTTGAATGCGCAGCAATCACTGCAAGACCTCAGTACCCGACTCGCTGCACCACTGTTCACCAGTGTTGCCGGCAAAGGCTTGCTGCCGCCGGATGCACCGCTGAACGCCGGCTCGACTTTGTGCGTGGAACCCGGCTGGAACCTGATCGCCGAAGCCGACGTGGTGCTGGCGGTTGGTACCGAAATGGCCGACACCGATTTCTGGCGCGAACGTTTGCCGCTGAATGCCGAACTGCTGCGCGTAGACATTGACCCGCGCAAGTTCAACGACTTCTACCCGTGCGCGGTGGCGATGAATGGCGATGCGCAGCAAACCCTCGCCGTGTTGTTGGAGCGTCTGCCGTCCACCGCGCGCGATGCCAGCGTGGCGATTGCTGCCGTCGCGGCTTTGCGTGACGCAGTGAAGGCAAGCCATGGCCCGTTACAGTCGATCCACCAGGCAATTCTCGACCGTATCGCCGCCGAGTTGCCGGAGGATGCGTTCATCAGCACTGACATGACCCAACTGGCCTACACCGGCAACTACGCCTTCAACAGCCTGGCGCCACGCAGTTGGTTGCACCCCACCGGTTACGGCACCTTGGGCTACGGCTTGCCGGCGGGCATCGGTGCCAAGTTCGGCGCGCCGCAGCGGCCAGGTCTGGTGTTGGTCGGCGACGGCGGTTTTCTCTACACCGCGCAAGAGCTGGCGACCGCCGTCGAAGAACTCGACAGCCCGCTGGTGGTGCTGCTGTGGAACAACGACGCGCTGGGACAGATCCGCGACGACATGCTTGGGCTCGACATCGAACCGATTGGCGTACTGCCGCGCAACCCGGATTTCGCCGCCCTTGGCCGCGCGTTCGGTTGCACCGTGAACCAGCCGCAAAGTCTGGCCGAGCTGCAAACCGATCTGCGTCACGGTTTCAAGCGTAACGGCGTGACCTTGATCGAACTCAAGCACGCGTGCGCGCACTGATTTTCATTTTCTGGCAGAGGTATCGCCATGCGCTTTTCCGATCTGACTCAACGTATCGCCGGTGACGGCGCCGCCGCGTGGGACATTCATTACCGCGCACTCGCGCTGCAAGAGCAGGGTGAAGACATTCTGCTGCTGTCGGTAGGCGACCCGGATTTCGACACGCCTATGCCGATTGTGCAGGCCGCCATCGACAGCCTGTTGTCCGGCAACACGCACTACGCTGACGTGCGTGGCAAACGCGCCCTGCGTGAAAGCGTCGCCAAACACTACGGACGCCGCAGCGGCCAGCAGGTCTCGGCCGATCAGGTCATCGTGCTCGCCGGCGCGCAATGCGCGTTGTTCAGCGTTGCCCAATGCGTACTCAACCCCGGCGATGAAGTGATCGTCGCCGAGCCGATGTACGTGACCTATGAAGCAGTGTTTGGTGCCTGTGGCGCGGTGGTGGTGCCGGTGCCGGTGCGCCCCGAAAACGGTTTCCGCGTGCTGCCTGAAGACGTCGCCGCCCGCATCACACCGCGCACTCGGGCACTGGCGTTGAACAGCCCGCACAACCCATCCGGCGCCAGTTTGTCGCGCGCCACCTGGCAAGCGTTGGCCGACCTGTGCATCACCCACGACCTGTGGCTGATTTCCGATGAGGTCTACAGCGAGTTGCTATTCGACGGTGAGCACGTCAGTCCGGCGAGTTTGCCGGGCATGGCCGAGCGCACCGCGACGCTCAACAGCTTGTCGAAATCCCACGCCATGACCGGCTGGCGAATCGGCTGGGCGATAGCACCACCAGCCCTTGCTGCGCACCTGGAAAACCTCGCGCTGTGCATGCTCTACGGCTTGCCGGATTTCGTGCAGGACGCCGCCGTCGTCGCCCTCGAAAGCAACTTGCCAGAACTGGAAGCGATGCGCGAAGCCTATCGCCAACGCCGCGATCTGGTTTGCGAATGCCTGGCCGATTGTCCCGGCGTGCGTGCCTTGAAACCCGATGGCGGGATGTTCGTGATGGTCGATATCCGCGACACCGGGCTCAGCGCCCAGGCATTTGCCGACCGCTTGCTCGACCGCCATGGCGTCTCGGTGCTGGCCGGTGAAGCGTTCGGCCCGAGCGCCGCCGGGCACATTCGCCTGGGGCTGGTGTTGGACGCGCAACCATTGCGTGACGCTTGCCAGCGCATCACCCGTTGCGCCACTGAACTGATGGAAGCTCACGTCTATGCATAACCACACAACGCTGTTTATCGATGGCCGCTGGCAAACCCCATCGGGGCAGGGCATCGCCGAGGTGATCAACCCGGCCACTGAAGAGATCGCAGGCACGGTGCCGCTGGGCAATGAGCGCGATGTCGACAACGCGGTGGCCGCCGCACGCAAGGCGTTCAGTTCATGGTCGCGCACGCCGTCGAGTGTGCGTGCCGGTTACATCCGCGCCCTCGCCGAGCAGTTGCGCGCACGGGCCGACGAGATGGCATCCGTCATCACCGCTGAGTTGGGCATGCCGGTGCAATGGTGCCGCTCGGTGCAGGTCGACGGCCCGATCATCGGGCTGGAGCAATACGTCGAACTCGCAGGCCTGATGGACGAAGTCCGCGAGGTCGGCAACTCGCTGGTGATACGTGAAGCGGTGGGCGTATGCGCCTTCATCAACCCGTGGAACTACCCGTTGCATCAACTGATCGGCAAGCTCGCCCCGGCGCTGGCCGCTGGTTGCACCGTGGTGGTCAAACCCAGTCAGGAAACCCCGCTGCACGCCTTTTTTCTGGCGCAGATGATCGAGTCCATCGGCTTGCCGGCCGGTGTGTTCAACCTCGTCAGCGGGCCGGGTTCGAAGGTAGGTGAAGCGCTGGCCAAACACCCGGACGTGGACATGGTGTCGTTCACCGGTTCCACCGGCGCCGGGGTTCGTGTGGCGCAAGCGGCCGCGCCATCGGTGAAACGGGTGTGTCTGGAACTGGGCGGCAAGTCGCCGCTGCTGATTGCCGAAGACGCGGATCTTGCTGCCGCTGTGCGCTACGGCGTGCAGGACGTGATGATCAACTCCGGGCAGACCTGCACGGCGCTGACCCGCATGCTGCTGCCGGCCAGTCGTTACTCCGAAGCGGTGGAACTGGCCATCGCCAAAACCCAGAGCTTGCGCATGGGCGATCCGCTGGACCCGCAGAGTTTCCTCGGGCCGATGTGTTCGGCGGCGCAACGGCGCACCGTGCGTGATTACATCCAGGTCGGCCAGCAGGAAGGCGCACGGCTGGTCTGCGGCGGCGACACGGCTGGCGAATTCGAGCGTGGTTTCTACGTCAGCCCGACGCTGTTCGCCGACGTCGACAACCGTATGCGCATCGCCCAGGAAGAAATCTTCGGCCCGGTGCTGTGCCTGATTCCTTACGCCGATGAAGCGCAGGCAATTCAAATCGCCAACGATTCGCCGTTCGGCTTGTCCAGCGGTGTCTGGGCCGGCAGCCCTGAGCGCGCCTTGCATCTGGGGCGGCAGTTGCGTGCCGGGCAGTGTTTCCTCAACGGAGCGGCGTTCAATTATCAGGCGCCGTTCGGTGGCTACAAACAATCGGGCAATGGTCGGGAGTGGGGCGAAGAAGGACTCAACGAGTTCGTTGAAGTGAAGGCGATTCAGGTGTGACCGTTGACGATTCAATTGATCTGCGCACCGGGCCATGGCCCGGTGCCTTGCGTGGCTTTAAACCGGCAATTCATTACTTACGCTGCTTTTGATCGGGGGCAATGCAATGAGCGATAACAAAAACAAGATTACTCAAGCGAACCATGAATTCAGTTTTCCTCGTCGGGACTTCCTCAAATACAGCGCCGCTGCTGCGGCCGTAGCGGGGGCGTTTTCCATGGGGTTGCCGATGGGGGCTTTTGCGCAAGAAGCGACGCCAAAACCCGGCGGCGTGTTGCGCCTCGGCCTGGCGGGCGGCAGCACCACCGATTCGAAAGATCCCGGCTCCTGGAGCGACACCTTCACCTTCGTCGGCTTTTCGGCGGTCTATAACACCCTCACCGAAATTGCCGTGGACGGCAGCGCGATTCCGGAACTGGCCGAGAGCTGGACGTCAACCCCGGACGCACGTATCTGGACTTTCAAGCTGCGCCAGGGCGTGAGCTTCCATAACGGCAAAACCCTGACCGCCGAAGACGTGGTCGCTTCGATCCAGCATCACCTCGGCGAAAAATCCACCTCGGCGGCCAAGACTGTGTTGGGCGATGTGGCCAAGGTCAGCGCCCAAGGCAGCGACAGCGTGGTGTTCGAATTGCATTCGGGCAACGCCGATTTCGCCTATGTCGTCGCCGATTACCACTTGGTGATCATGCCGGCGAAGGACGGCGTGCCGGATTGGCAGGCAGGTGTCGGCACCGGCGGTTATCGCCTCAAGGACTTCGAACCGGGCGTTCGCATGGGCCTGGAACGCAGCCCGGATTACTGGAAAGCGGGGCGCGCGCATTTCGCCAGCGCCGAATTGATCGCGATCTCCGACGGCGCGGCGCGGATCAATGCGCTGGTCACCGGGCAAGTCGATGTGATCAACAAGGTCGACCTGAAAACCGTGGCCTTGCTCAAGCGTAATCCGAACCTGGTGATCGAAGAAACCAAAGGCGCCCAGCACTACACCTTCCCGATGTTGTGCGACAGCCAGCAGTTCCAGAACAGCAACATTCGCCAGGCCATGAAGCACGCGATCAATCGTGAAACGCTGCTGGCCTCGGTGCTGCATGGCTACGGTCTGGTGGGCAACGATCATCCGATCCAGCCGGGCAGCCGTTTCATCAACAGCGCGCTGGAGCAGCGTGCTTACGACCCGGACAAGTCGCGGTTTTACCTGCGCCAGGCCGGTGTCGATTCGCTCAAGGTCAAGCTGCAAGCTTCCGACGCGGCGTATGCCGGGGCGGTGGATGCATCGGTGCTGTTCAAGGAGCAGGCGCGTCAGGCCGGGATCGAAATCGATGTGGTTCGTGAACCGGCGGACGGGTTCTTCTCCAACGTCTGGATGAAGCAACCGTTCACCACCTCGTTCTGGTACAGCAGCCTGACCGCCGACCGGATGTTCAGCATCGGTTACGCCAAGGGCGCGGCGTGGAACGAAACTCATTGGGACAACCCGCGCTTCAACCAGCTGCTGAATACCGCCCGTGGCGAGATGAACGACCCGCTGCGCCGTGAGATGTACAACGAAATGCAGGCGCTGTGCCGCGACGATGGCGGGGCGATTGTGCCGTTGTTTGCGAGCTCGGTGGCGGCACGTTCGAATCGCGTCGCGCACGGCGGCCAGACCGCGCCTTACGGCGAACTGGACGGCCTGCGCGTGATCGAGCGCTGGTGGCAGGCGTAAAGGGTTTTTGTAGCAGCTGGCGAAGCCTGCGTCCGGCTGCGAAGCAGTCGTGAATTCAGTGCATGCGGTGTTTCAGGTAAATCGAGCAAACAGGGTTTACGACTGCTACGCAGCCGGACGCAGGCTTCGCCAGCTGCTACCGGGTCGAGTAACGGCGTAAATGCCTGTCGGCTACAACGAGGAACTTTGCGGTGAATAGTATTTTCAAGTTGCTCCTGCAGCGCCTGGCCCTAGGCCTGCTATCGCTCTTCGCGGTATCCGTCATCATCTTCCTCGCCGTCGGCATGCTCCCGGGTGATATCGCCCAGGCCATGCTCGGCCAATCCGCCACCCCGGAAACCGTTGCCGCATTTCGCACGCAACTGGGACTGGACCTGCCACCGCTGACCCGCTTCGGTCACTGGATCTGGCACCTGCTGCAAGGTGATCTCGGCGTCTCGCTGGCCAATCAGCGGCCCATCGCCGATCTGGTTGCCTCGCGCCTGGGCAACACCTTCAGTCTGGCGGCGCTGGCGGCATTGGTTTCGGTGCCGCTCGCGTTGTTGCTGGGGATGCTCGCAGCGTTGTACCGCAACAGCTGGTTCGACCGTTTGCTCAACACCAGCGCCCTGAGCGCGGTGTCGTTTCCGGAGTTCTTCGTCGCCTACATCCTGATCCTGGTGTTCGCGGTGAAGCTCAACTGGTTCCCGAGCATTTCCAACCTGACCCCGGACGCCTCGTTCGGCAGCGTGCTGGAACGCTCGGTGCTGCCGGTCGCGACCCTGAGCCTGGTGGTGATCGCGCAGATGATGCGTATGACCCGCGCATCCCTGATCAACCTGCTGGCCAGCCCCTACATCGAAATGGCCCGGCTCAAGGGCATCAGCCAGTCGCGGATCATCTTTCGTCATGCGTTGCCCAACGCGTTGGCGCCGATCGTTAACGTGGTGGCGCTGAACCTAGCGTACCTGGTGGTCGGCGTGGTGGTGGTCGAGGTGGTGTTCGTCTACCCGGGGCTCGGCCAATTGCTGGTGGACTCGGTGGCCAAGCGCGACATCCCGGTGGTTCAGGCATGCAGCCTGATCTTCGCGGCGACGTACATCCTGCTCAATACCACGGCGGATGTGCTGTCCATCGCCAGCAATCCACGCCTGATGCATCCGAAGGGGTAGAACATGAACCTGCTCAAACAATTAGTGCGGGCGCCGTTGAGCGCCCAGTTCGGAATACTGGTGATCATCCTCTACATCCTCGTGGCGCTGTTCGCCCCGTTGCTGGCGCCGTACGGCGAAACCCAAGTGGTGGGCGAAGGCTTCGCGCCGTGGAGCGGCGAGTTTCTGCTGGGCACCGATAACCTCGGTCGCGACATGTTCAGCCGTCTGGTCTATGGCGCGCGCAACACCTTGGGCATTGCCTTCCTGACCACGGTGCTGGCGTTCCTGCTCGGCGGCTTGAGCGGGTTGGTCGCGGCGATCAAGGGTGGTTGGGTCGATCAGGGATTGTCGCGGATCGTCGATATTCTGATGGCGATTCCGCAGCTGATCTTCGCTTTGCTGATCCTCAGCGTGGTCGGCACCACGGCGACGTCGCTGGTGCTGGTGATCGCGCTGCTGGACGCGACGCGGGTGTTTCGCCTGTCGCGGGCGGTGGCGATGAACGTGGTGGTGCAGGACTTCGTCGAAGCTGCGCGTTTACGCGGTGAAGGCCTGTGGTGGCTGGTGACCCGCGAGGTGTTGCCCAACGCTGCCGCGCCGCTGATTGCCGAGTTCGGCCTGCGTTTTTGCTTTGTGTTTTTGTTCATCAGCGCGCTGTCGTTTCTCGGCCTGGGCATTCAACCGCCCACCGCCGATTGGGGCAGCATGGTTCGCGACAACGCGGTGCTGATTACCTTCGGCGACATCAGCCCGTTGCTGCCCGCCCTGGCCGTGGCGTTGATCACGGTCAGCGTCAACTTCGTCGTTGACTGGATGCTGCACAAATCCAGCGGCCTCAAGGAGTGCTGAACATGAACGCGATTACTAATGAAAAACCGCTGCTGGAAATCCGCGACCTGCACATCGAAGGCCATTACGAAGACGCCTGGCATCCGCTGATCAAGGGCATCGACCTGACCCTGCAACGCGGCGAAGTGCTGGGGCTGATTGGCGAATCGGGAGCCGGAAAATCCACACTGGGTCTGGCCGCTATGGGCTATACCCGCGACGGTTGCCGGATCACCGGCGGCTCGGTGCAATTTGACGGCATCGACCTGCTGCGCGCCAAACCCGAAGCGCTGCGCAAACTGCGTGGCTTGCGCATTGCCTATGTCGCACAAAGCGCTGCAGCGTCGTTCAACCCGGCCCACCGACTGATTGATCAACACGTGGAAACCGCCGTCAAAAACGGTGGCATGAGCCGGGCCCAGGCGATGGCCGAAGCGGTGGAGTTGTATCGGGTGCTGCGCCTGCCCAATCCGGAGCAGATTGGCCAGCGTTACCCGCATCAGGTGTCCGGCGGGCAGTTGCAACGGGTCATGACCGCGATGGCCATGGCTTGCCACCCGGACTTGATCATATTTGACGAGCCGACCACCGCCCTCGACGTCACCACGCAGATTGAAGTGTTGGCGGCCATTCGCGATGCGGTAGCCACGTACGGCAGTGCGGCGATTTACATCAGCCATGACCTGGCGGTAGTTGCGCAAATGGCCGATCGCATCATGGTGCTGCGCCACGGCAAACTGGTGGAAGAGGCCGAGACCCGCAAGATGCTCGGCGACCCACAGGAGGATTACACCAAGTCATTGTGGGCGGTTCGCAGCTTCCACACCGAACCGAAACCGTGCCCGCAGCAGGAAAAACCGCTGCTGGAGTTGCAGCAAAGCTGCGCCAGTTACGGTCATCAACCGGTTCTGCATGATATCTCGCTGAGCTTGTATCGCGGCCAGACCCTGGCGGTGATCGGCGAGTCTGGCAGCGGCAAAAGCTCCACGGCGCGTTTGATCACCGGCTTGTTGCCGCCAACGTCGGGTCAGGTGCTGTATGACGGCGAGGCGCTGCCGGCTGACTTTCGCCAGCGCAGCAAGGAGCAACTGCGGCGTATCCAGATGATCTACCAAATTCCCGATACGGCACTGAACCCGCGTCAGCGCATCGTCGACATCATCGGTCGGCCGCTGACCTTTTACCTCGGCCTCAAAGGCAAGGCGATGCGTGCGCGGGTGGCCGAGTTGCTGGAAATGATCGAACTCGACCCGGCGACGTTCATGGAGCGCCAACCCCGCGAACTGTCCGGTGGTCAGAAGCAACGCGTGTGCATTGCCCGGGCCTTGGCGGCCGATCCACAATTGATCATTTGCGATGAAGTGACCTCGGCGCTGGACCAATTGGTGGCCGAAGGCGTGCTGAAACTGCTCAACCGGATACAACAGCAACTGGGCGTCGCTTATCTGTTCATCACTCACGATGTCGCCACCGTCCGGGCCATTGCCGATGAGGTGCTGGTGATGCAGCGGGGCAGGGTGGTCGACCATGGTTCACGCAGCGCCATCTTCACGCCGCCGCATCAGGATTACACCGGGCTGCTGTTTTCATCCGAACCGCAAATGGACCCCGACTGGCTCGACCGGTTGCTGGCCGCGCGCGCGTTACCGACTTCAAACTCAACGCTGGTAAATGTTTAAGGAATTGTCATGAAAGTATTGATCGTCCACGCTCATCCAGAGCCGAAATCCTTTACCGCCGCGTTGCGCGACCAGGCTGTCTCGACCCTAGAATCTCAAGGGCATGAGGTCCAGGTCAGCGACTTGTACGCGATGAACTGGAACCCGGTGGCCAGCGCCGATGATTTTTCTTCACGGGAGAACCCGGAATACCTGGTGTATGCGCTGGAACAACGTCTAGGTGTGAAAAGTCAGTCGCTGGCGCCGGATATCCAGCAAGAGCTCGACAAATTGCTGTGGGCTGACTTGCTGATCCTCAATTTTCCGATTTTCTGGTTCTCGGCCCCGGCCATGCTCAAGGGCTGGATTGATCGGGTGCTGGTGTCCGGGGTTTGCTATGGCGGTAAGCGCTTTTACGATCAGGGCGGGTTGAGCGGCAAGAAGGCGCTGGTCACTGTCACCCTGGGCGGGCGCGAGCACATGTTCGGTGATGGCGCGATTCATGGTCCGCTGGAAGACATGCTACGGCCGATCCTGCGTGGCACGCTGGCGTATGTCGGCCTCGACGTGCTGCAACCATTCGTGGCCTGGCACGTGCCGTACATCAGCGACGAGGCTCGCCAGGAATTCCTGAAGAACTATCAGCAACGACTGGAGCACGTGAGCGATGACCAGCCGATGCAGTTTCCGCGTTTGGCTCAATTTGATGAGGCGTTGTATCCGTTGCCTGTCTGAAGCGGGTTTTTACCCAGGCATTTGATGGTGTTCTTTGCGGCCCCATCGCGAGCAGGCTCACTCCCACAGGTTTTGCGGATGACGCAAATCCACTGTGGGAGCGAGCCTGCTCGCGAAGGGGCCACTGAATCCAGCCCAAAAAATCAATGGATAACCGCATGCCCAAGCCAAACACCTCGGGCATTGGCTATCAGGCTTAGATCTCCTTCACCGGCGTTTCCCCCTCAACACCTTTGATCAACCCGATGGCGTGCAGGCAATCGGCCTTGTTCACATACGACTCGCCGCTGGCGATGGTCTCGTGATTCCCCGCCCTCAGGCGCCAGCGCCATTGTCCTTTGCCGGTGCTCGGGGTGCCCTTGGATTGCCTGTAAATCTCGAAATACATACTGCTCGCTCCATGCGATGGGTTATTGCGACAACCTGTGTGACGCGTCGGGGGCAAGCCTAGCGGAGCTGGCTTTTTTGGCCACCGGGCATTTGTTTCCAGGCATTTGAAAATATTTCTGCCGACGCCGGCGGGCCGGTGGGAATGGCCAAAACCCCCTCGGATTCGCCCTTGCATCACCACCCTCGGTCCTGCTTAATACGACTCGGCTCATGGCGTCGAGAACCCGGCGACAGCCCCGGATTGTAGAAAAACCACTATAAAAAAGAGCAATCAATTGACTCATCAGCACGGAACGCAACTGACCGGGCCTCTGGCGTTATCGCTCGTCATCCCGGTGTTCAATGAAGCAGCCACCGTCGATTTGTTCATCGCGCGGATTAATAACGTCTTCAAGGATGAAGTGCTGATTGATCTGGAGATGGTGTTCGTCAATGACGGCAGCACCGACACCACACTGGACCTGTTGCTGGAACGCCAACTGACGGACCCGCGCTTGCGCATCGTCGATCTGAGCCGCAATTTCGGCAAGGAAGCGGCGTTAACCGCGGGTTTGCAGACCGCCACCGGCCAGGTCGTGGTGCCGATCGACGTTGATTTGCAGGACCCGCCGGAGGTCATTCTCGAGATGATTGCCCGCTGGCGTGAAGGCTTTGAAGTGGTGCTGGGCCATCGCGTGAGTCGTAAAACCGATTCCTGGGCCAAGCAGACCTCAGCCAACTGGTTCTACCGCCTGCACAACAAAATCGCCGAGCAACACCTGCCGGAAAATGTCGGTGACTTCCGGCTCATGGACCGCTGCGTGATCGATGCCTTGCAGACCTTGCCCGAATCCCGGCGCTTCATGAAAGGCCTGTTCGCCTGGGTCGGTTTTCGCACCACCCACGTCAACTACGAACGTCCTGAGCGGGCGGCCGGAGCGACCAAGTTCAATGGCTGGCGGTTATGGAACTTCGCCCTGGAGGGCATCACCAGTTTCAGCACCGAACCGCTGCGGATCTGGACCTACCTCGGGCTGCTCGTTTCGCTGATTTCCTTCTCGTTCGCCATCTTCATCATATTGCGCACCCTGATTTCCGGTATCGACCTTCCGGGTTATGCCTCGCTGATGGTGGCGGTCACCTTTCTGGGTGGCCTGCAATTGATCGGCATCGGTGTGCTGGGTGAATACCTGGGCCGAACCTACATCGAATCCAAACGCCGACCGGTGTATCTGGTGCGGCGTGTCTATGACCCCAAGGACTGAACCGTGGATCTCAAGGAAACCGACATTCTCGGTTCAAGCATCGATCAGCATTGGTATTACGCCTCCAAAGCGGCGGCGACCACGCGGTTGCTCGGCAGCACCCCGTTCAAGAAAATTCTCGATGTGGGCGCAGGCTCCGGGTTCTTTACTCACCATCTTCTGAGTCATTCATCGGCTGATGAAGCGTGGTGCGTGGACATCAGTTACGACGCCGACTCGGACGCCGGCACCGCCGGCAAACCGGTGCATTACCGTCGCGCCATCGATGCGGTGGACGCCGACCTGGTGTTGCTGATGGACGTGCTGGAGCATGTCGACGACGACGTCGGGTTGCTCAAGGCCTATGTCGACAAAGTCCCGTCCGGCAGCCGGTTCCTGATGACGGTGCCGGCGTTCCGGTTTCTGTGGAGCGGGCACGACGAGTTTCTCGAACACAAACGCCGCTACACCTTGGCGCAACTGGAAACCGTGGCCCGGGACGCCGGATTGACGGTGCAGCAGGGCGCTTACTACTTCGGCCTGGTATTCCCGATTGCCGCCACGTTGCGATTGCTGCCCCAAGGCGCGCAACCCTCGCCGCCGCGTTCGCAACTCAAGCGCCATCACCCGCTGGTGAATACGCTGTTGAAGTCCTTGTGCCGCATCGAGTTGCCGTTCATGAACGCCAATCGTCTGGCCGGGTTGACGGTGTTTGTACTGGCGCAGAAACCGTGACGTCAGCCGAAAAATCCGCCCTGATCCAGCGTGGCCTGCGCTTTGCCGTGACCGGGTTGTTCGTCACGGCCTTGCATGCGCTGGTGGCCGTGCTGTTCATCAATTACGTGTTGCCATTGCCGCCGTTGGCCAATGGCGTGGCGTTTGCCGTGGCGACGGTGGTGTCCTACGTGATCAATACCACCTGGAGTTTTTCCGCGCGGTTGCACGGACGGACACTGCTGCGTTTCATGATGGTGTCCGTTGCCGGATTTCTGCTGGCGATGCTGGTGGCCTGGGCCGCGCAAATGGCCGGCCTGCATTATTTGCTGGGGATTGGCGCGGTGGCGCTGACCATTCCGGCCTTCACCTTTGTACTGCATAACTTCTGGACGTATCGATGAAGGACTTGGCTAAGCGGCTGCCGATCAACCTGTTGCCTTTGTTGATCGGTGTTCTAGCCTTTTTCATCGTCGTTGGGCCAAGGGCGCTGAACCCTCAAAACATTGCATGGCTGGGCAACGGTGATCCGGCGACGCATTACCTGGGCTGGGTGTTTTTCCGGCAGTCACCCTGGGCCTTTCCAATCGGGCTCAATCCTTCCTATGGACTGGAATTGGCCAATGGCATCATTTTTTCTGATTCCAATCCGCTGCTTGCTTTGCTGTTCAAACCGTTCGCCTCACTGTTGCCAATGCCTTTCCAGTACTTCGGACTCTGGTTCCTGACCTGCTTCGTTTTGCAGGCCTGGTTTGCCTGGAAACTGGTGGGGCTGGTGTCGACCCATGTGGGTGTTCGTGCCGTGAGTACGGCGTTGTTTCTGTTTGTTCCACCCATGATCATGCGCATGCCTTTCCATTTGTCCCTGGGCGGGCATTTTCTGGTTCTGGCCTCGTTGTATCTGGCGCTGCATCCGCAATTGCGTCGTCGACGCTTGGCCTGGGGGTCGTTGCTGGCGGCGGCGGCGTTGATCCATGCGTATTTTCTGGCGATGGTGGCCGTGATCTGGATCGCCGATCTCACGGCAGGCTATTTCAGGAAAAAACTGACGCTGCAGTCTGCTGCCATCGAATTGATCGGGCTTTTTTCGCTGGTCAGTTTTTGCTGCTGGCAGGCGGGCTATTTTTCGGTGGGCGGGGACGGCGCGATATCGGCCGGTTTTGGTCTGTACGCCATGAATCTGCTGTCACTGATAGATCCCGGGAACTGGTCGGGGCAGTGGTCCTATGTACTGAAGGATTTACCCGGCGTTCAAGGGCTCGGCGATGTTGAAGGGTTTCTTTTTCTGGGCCTTGGGCTGATGACGCTGGGCGTTTGCGCACTGGTGGGGTTGCTTCAAGGCAATACCGGTTTTTTCCTGCGACTGCGGCGGTGGCCACTGTTGCTGGCGGCGCTGGTGGGGCTGAGCCTGTTTTCGATTTCTAACCATGTGGCAATGGGTTCGCTCGAATTGACCTATCCACTGCCACCCTTGGTGATTTCAATCGCCAACATCTTCCGTGCGTCAGGGCGGATGTTCTGGCCGGTCTACTACGCGATAATCTTCGCCATCATTTTCCTGGTGATTCGCGCCAATACCCCGCGCACTGCCGTGAGTCTGTTGTCCCTGGCGTTGCTGATCCAGGTGCTCGATACCCACGCCGGCTGGATAGGCGTGCGCAAACAATTGATGGTTGAACCGGCGTCGAAGTGGGTGTCGCCCATGGTCGACCCGTTCTGGAACAGTGCTGCGACCCATTACCGGAACATTCGCTGGATCGTTCCGCAGAATCTGTCCCCGAAGTGGATGTCGGTGGCTGATTTTGCCGGTGCCCATGGCCTGGAAACGAATGCCGTGTACCTCGGGCGGATGGACACGGCCAACTGGATCAAATCCGAGCAGGAGACGGCGCGTGAAATGGCCTCGGGCAAGTATGCCGCCGACTCGTTGTACCTGCTCGATGAGCGGGCGTTGATCCAGGCGGTGAGAAACGTTGATACCCGAACGGACCTCTTCGCCAGGATTGACGGGTTCACGGTGCTGGCCCCAGGCTGGAAACAATGCAGCACGTGTTTGCAGCTGGCCTCGCAAATCAACCCGCTGGATCTTGTGCCCTCCGTCGAGCCCGGACAAAAGACGCTGTTCAATTACGGCGGCAAGGGCGGGGCATTGCTCGCCAATGGATGGTCCGAGCCAGAACTCTGGGGCACCTGGTCGAAAAGTCCCGACGCCGAAGTGATGTTCCGCGTCCCGACGCCCGTGCATTCCTTACGTCTGGAAGCCACGGCGTTCCTGCCGCCGGGGCATGCGCGGCAAAGTGTCGTCATCAACATCAATGGCGTACCGGCCGTGAATACCCGGCTTGAACAGGCTGATGGCAACATCATCGATGTGGCCCTTACGGCCGAGATGCAGCAACGGGTGTCGAGTCAGGGGGTGTTGATTGTGCAATTGCAGTTCGCCGATGCCGTCAGCCCGAAACAGTTCGGGATGGGGCCGGACGTTCGACCGCTTGCCTTCGGATTGAAATCCTTGACCGTCAATTGATGTCCGCTGGACATAGACGCCTCCCTCGGGCCTTTCTACACTGCCTCAAGTGTTGGGGACCGGGGGCAAGGAATGAATCGTAATGAACTGCGCAAGGCGGACATCAACCTGATGGTGGTGTTCGAATCGTTGATGCTTGAGCGCAACGTGACGCGGGTGGCGGAGAAGCTGTTTCTCGGTCAACCGACCATCAGCTCCGCGCTCAACCGCCTGCGGACGATGTTCAACGATCCACTGTTCATCCGCGTCGGCCACCGCATGGAGCCGACAGCCCGCGCCGAGGAGTTGATTCAATACCTGTCGCCAGCGCTGGATTCGCTGTCGATGGCATTAAGCCTGACCCACGATTTCGACCCGGCCAGCAGCACCATGACCTTCCGTATCGGACTGTCGGATGACGTCGAGTTCGGACTGCTCCCGCCGCTCCTGCGCGCCTTGCGCCAAGAAGCCCCGAAGGTGGTGTTTGTGGTTCAGCATGTCGATTACTGGCGCATTCCCGATTTGCTGGCGGCCGGCGACATCACCGTGGGCATCAGCCAGACCCGTGGCCTGCCGGCCAACGCCAAGCGCAAGTTGTTGCGGCACATCATGCCGAGCATCCTGCGCGCCGATGCGTCCGACACACCGCTGACGCTCGATGAATATTGCTCACGCCCTCATGTGTTGGTTTCCCACACCGCGAACGTCAGTGGTTACGCCGATGAGTGGCTGGCGGAGATAGGGCGTACGCGCCAGGTCGTCCTTTCCGTGCCGCAATACAGCTCGTTGCCGGCCTTGCTCGCCGGCACCGATTTGATCGCCAGTTTGCCCGATTACGCGGCCGAAGCCATGGCGGCATCCGGTTTGCTGTTCAAGGAACCGTTCCCGTTCAAGACCCCGACCCTTGACCTGTCGATGGTCTGGCTCAGCCATGTCGATACCGACCCCGCCGAACGCTGGTTGCGTTCGCGTCTGGAAGTGTTCATGAGTGAGCGCTCGCCATTGCCGCAGCCCCAGTGAGTAAGACGGCGCTGTGTTATACGTAGGATCTTTCTGCCCTCTATCTGGAGCCGCCACATGCCACACCTGCACATGGAATACACCGCCAATCTGCCCGAGCTGAACGCCGACGTGGCATTGATCCGACTCAATAATGCCTTGGTGGCTTCCGGTCAGTTTGCTGCGGAGTCCGACATCAAGAGCCGAGCGCTGAAGGTCGAGACCTTCAAGGTCGGTACTGCGTTGAGTGAACGGGCGTTTGTGCATGTGAAGCTGGCATTGTTGAGTGGTCGCTCACCGCAGATTAAACAGCAGCTGTCCGAAAGCCTGCTGGCGGTGGTCCAGGACCTGTGCGAATGGCCTGCCGAGGTGGAAGTGCAGCTGTGCGTGGAAATCCTCGATATCGATCGCGAGTCCTACACCAAGACCGCCATCAGCGGCTGAATCTCAGGCCATTGCCTGCTCGGCGCAAACGTCGATCACCTGCTCGCGCAGCCAGGTGTTGGCACTGTCCTGATCGGCGCTTTGACTCCACTGCATGTCCAGGGTGAAACCCGGCAGGCCGTTGGGGGCTTCGCAATGATTGAAGATTGCCTCGTTGGCCAGCAATTGCTGGATACGGCGGGGCAGGGTCAGGATGTAGTCGGTGCCAGTGATCATCTTCAATGCCGCGCTGTAGCTGTTGGCACGCGCGACAATCTGTCGTTTGTGCGCCTGTTGCGCCAGCCAGCCGTCGACCATGTTGGTGCTGGACGTCCATGGGGTTGGAAACACATGCCGGCGTTGCACAAAGGCTTGCAGGCTTAACCGCGGCTCCAGCGGCGTGGCGCGTTTGTCGAACACGCAAACCAAGTCATCTTCCAGTAACAGCCGGGATTTGAAGTCGGTGTGGCTGCGATGGAAATTCGGGCCGAAACAGATCGCCAGGTCGAGACGGCCATCGCGCAACTCGTCGGCCGGGATGTCGGTTTCGAACTTGTACATGTTGACCATCACCGGCAGGTCGGCGAAATCGAAGCGCTTGAGCAGACGCGGCAAAATCAGCTGCTCGAAATACTCCGGCGCGCAAATATTGAAGGTCACTGCGTGCAGGGTCGGGTCAAATGCCGGGGCGCTGGCGTGGCACAGGTTGATGCTTTCGAGGATTTTCAGCACAGGCGTGTACATGGTGCTGGCTTTGTAGGTGGGGCGCATACCGGTGCGGGTTTTGATGAACAACTCGTCGTCAAAACCGGTACGCAGCTTTTTCAGGCAGTAACTCACCGTGGACTGGCTGACGCAGAGCGTCTCCGACACACCGGTGACGCTGCTTTGCTCGTACACGGCGACAAACACCATGAGGTCCTGCATATCGAGCTTTCTAAGCAAGTTACTGTTCAGCATCCGTTCTGTCTCGCTGTGCTCCTTGCGCTGACAGTGCGCAAACGTGTGCGAAAGATCCTAACGGAACGATGGTGCCAAGAGAATGCCCTGTAGGAAGTTTCTACTCCGATCAGCGGATGTGTTGGCTGTAATGCCGCGGGTTGAAGCGCAGGACCATCAGGATCATCAACCCCATGACCCCGGTCAGCGTCCACCAGGCCCATTCGAAACTGCCCAGTTGATCGCGAATCATCCCTGCCATTAGCGGTGAGAGGCCGGCGATCAAGTACCCGATGCCTTGCACGAATGCCGTCAGGGCGCCGGCGCGTTGCGGATTGTCGAGGTGATCCAGCGACACAATCAGGCTCATCGGGAACAGCCCGCCGATGCCGAGCCCCAGCAGGCACGGCCAGAGCAGGCTCAGCTGTTGTGGGCAGAGAATCAGCCCGCAGAAACCGGCCATGATCAGTGCCAGCAACACCACCAGCACCAGACGCCGGTCACGGCTGCGATTGGCAATGGCAGGCGTTACCAGCCCGGATAACACTTCCATGGCCGTCAAAAAGCCAAGCAACAAACCGGCGTGTTGTTCGCTCCAGCCCTTTTCCACGTAGTACGGCGCGAGCCACGCCAATACGCAGGTGTAAGACGCGGTGCCCAAACCGAAGAAGATTGCGAGTAACCAGGCGCGGGAATTGGCAAAGAAGCTCGGCTGGCGGGCTGATTGCGTCGGGCGAGCCGTTGATCCACCGCGCTGGCCAGACCACAACAGCAGGGCCACCACGGCCAGCGCCGCCCATATCGCCAGGCCGATGCGCCAGCTGCCGGTTTGGTTCATGACCAGCGGCGCAAACGAGGCCGCAATCGCCGCGCCGCCCATGATCGACGTGACATAGAGCCCCATGCACATGGCGACGTTGTCACTGAACCGGGCTTTGATCAGTGCCGGCATCAGGGCCTGGATTAGCGCAATACCGATACCTGCCAGCACCGCACTGAGGATCAGTTCGGCGGCTGAATCGAGAAACAGCCGCGACGTAGTGGCCACGCCAATGATCAACAGCGACAGCACCACCGTGCGCTGTTCGCCGAGGCGTTGGCTCACCCGCAAGCCGAAAAACATCGCCAAGCCCATGGCCATGACCGGCAGCATCGTCAGCAGTGAGGCCAAGCTGAAACTCAGCGCAATGTCCGCGCGAATCGACGACAGCAAAGGCCCGACCGCCGCCATCGACGGACGCAGGTTAAGGGCGACGAGCATGATGCTGAACATCAGCCAAAGGGCAGGGCGGGTCGTAGCGCGAACGTTTTCCATCAAACAGGCCTTCAAAAACAAGGCCTCGATTAGGCGCGCAATGGCTGGCGGCGGCAAATCAGATAATCCCCGGCACTATTTAAAAATTAAATACTTCAGCCACACCACAGATCCCCCCTGTAGGAGCCGAGCTTGCTCGCGATGGCGGTGCGATAGTCGATATTCATGGTGACTGACACGATGCCATCGCGAGCAAGCTCGGCTCCTACAGGGTTGGACGGTGCATGGGAGATGATTGTTTAGCCAACCCGCAACCAAAGTTCTTCAAATCCAGATTTAAAGACCTGACCGCCCGTGTGACGCTGCCACTCATCTGTCCTCTACGGTTTTACCTATGGGCGATTGTCCCGTCGCACTTCCCTCCGAGTTGGCCTTCTGGGCGCTGTGGCACTGTCGTCACGCACGCCCACCGGATTCCTGCATTTCCCGTTGATTGTTCTGACAGGTCCGGCGCCCGGCGCTGGATCACATCGGCGACGCCTGCGCGTTTGCCTGACGCGGAAAAAAGAGAATTCCCATGAGTTGCGCCACGACATCGTTCGCCTCCCCGCAAGAAGCCCTGACCTTTCTCGAACAGAACCCGGATATTGAAATGTTCGAACTGTTCATCCTCGACAACAACGGCGTGCCCCGGGGCAAGTTGTTGCATCGCGATGAACTTCTGGCGGTGTACGACAGCGGCCGGCCGTTGCCGAGCACCATTCTTGGCCTGACCATTAATGGCGATGACGTGGAAAACTCCGGACTGGTCTGGGATGTCGGCGATATTGACTGCCGCGCCTATCCGGTCAGCGGTAGTCTGACGCGCATGCCGTGGCGGTTGATTCCCACGGCAGCGGTGCAAGTCAGCATGCATCCGAAAGAAGGCATGCCGGCGACGATCGCCGACCCTCGGCACTTGTTGGCGAAAGTGATCGAAGGCTTGCAGGCGGACGGTTATTACCCGGTCATGGCTGCAGAGCTTGAGTTTTATCTGCTGGATCAGCAGCGCGACAGCCAGGGGCGACCGCAACCGGCGCGGGATGTCGATGGCGGGCGGCCGCGCACGACGCAAGTCTACGGTTTACGTGAGCTGGAGCAGATCGAGCCGTTTCTGGCTGATCTCTACAGTGCCTGCAAGTTGCAGGGGATTCCGGCGCGTACGGCGATTTCCGAATATGCGCCGGGCCAAGTGGAAATTACCCTCGAACACCGCACCGACGCCCTACAGGCGATGGACGAAGCAGTGCGCTACAAACGGCTGGTCAAGGGCGTGGCCCACAAGCACGGGATGACCGCCTGCTTCATGGCCAAACCCTTCGACGACCTGGCGGGCACCGGGATGCACATGCACGTCAGCCTGGCGGACAAGGAGGGCAACAACCTGTTCGCCAGCGAAGCGCCGGACGGTACACCGCTGCTCAGGCAAGCCGTCGGTGGGATGCTCAGCACCTTGCTCGATTCGTTGCTGTTGTTCTGCCCGAATGCCAACTCCTACCGTCGATTCCAGACCAACAGCTACGCTCCCCTGGCGGCGACCTGGGGCGTGGATAACCGCACGGTGAGCTTGCGCGTGCCAGGCGGGCCGGCGTTCTCCCGGCACATCGAACACCGTATTTGTGGCGCCGACGCCAACCCGTACCTGGCCGCTGCGGCGATCCTGGCCGGTATCCATCGCGGTATCCGCGAACAACTCGACCCGGGTGCGCCGGTGGAAGGCAATGGATACGCCCAGGCCACGGAATTGCTTCCGACCGATTGGCTGACCACGTTGCGCGCACTGGAAGGTTCGACCTGGGCGCGTGAAGCGTTCGGACAACCTTTCCTTGGCGTTTACCTGGCGGTGAAACGCGCCGAGTACCGACAGTTCATGGGCGAGGTCGGTGAGCAGGATTGGCGCTGGTATCTGCATCAGGCCTGAACAAGGTCTGAACCAGTCTCAAAGGGTCAAGACGTTGGTCGCAGGTTTAATAAGCCAACTAATCGTTGGCTTCTTTTTCACAAAAAATTGATGGATGGGTGCCTAACATTGGTGTTGTCTCGGTCAATGAAATTTTCACATTTGCCGGAGGCACTTCTTTTCAGGAACAACCGATCACCATGTTGAAGATTAAAGCCGTGCGCCCGGAATGGGTGACACTGATTGCCAGCGCCTTTTTGTTAACAGCCTTCAATTTTGTGCTGTGGCAGCACCTGTTTGAAATCACCGCGTCCGACGGTAAAGGCATCGTCATGCGCGTGGCATTCGGTGCGATGATTCTGGCGGCTTTCAACATTTTTCTGACCTTTGTGGCCTTCAAACGTGTGTTGAAGCCGGTCCTGACGCTGCTCTTCGTGATCAGCGCCAGCGTGGCCTACTTCATGAGCCAATACGGTGCGCTGATTGACACCGGTATGTTACGTAACTTTGCGCAAACCAATGCGACAGAAGTACGCGACTTACTCTCGTTAAAGTTGTTGGCTTATATCCTGTTTTTGGGCGTATTGCCGTCGTGGTTGTTATGGAAAACGCCGATTAATTATCGCCGCTGGCACCATGAGTTATTAAGTAAGGTGTTAGTGAGTGTTGCCTCGGCTGCCGTCATCGGCGGTGTTGCCCTGATTAACTATCAGGGCTTGTCCTCATTGTTTCGCAATCACCACGAGTTGCGCCTGATGGTTGTGCCGAGCAACTACATCGGCGCCTCGGCCGGCTATTTGCGTGAACAAGTGGTTTCCGCCCGTCAACCCTTTGTCAAAATCGGCGAAGACGCGCAGAAAAATCCGGTCTGGCAAGCTCATGGCCGCAAATCCCTGACGGTATTGGTAGTTGGCGAGAGCGCCCGGGCCGAGAACTTCGGCATCCTGGGGTACGACCGCGACACCACCCCGAAGCTGAGTAAAGAAGCCGGCCTGATCGCGTTCACCGATGTGCATTCATGCGGCACGGAAACGGCCGTGTCCGTGCCGTGCATGTTCTCTAACATGGGCCGCAAGAACTACAACGCCAGCAAGGCAAAGAATGAAGAAGGCCTGCTGGATGTGCTTAAGCGTGCCGGTCTGGACGTGATCTGGCGTGACAATCAGTCGGGCTGCAAAGGCACGTGCGACCGCGTCACCCTTGACGATGTGAGCAACTTGAAAGACCCGATACTGTGCGCCAACAGCGAATGCCGCGATGAAATCCTGCTAAAAGGTTTACAACACTTTATCGACACACTCGATAAAGACACCGTGTTGGTCTTGCATCAAATGGGTAGCCATGGCCCTGAATACTTCAAGCGCTACCCGAAAGAATTCGAACGGTTCACGCCAGTTTGTGAAAGTAACGCCCTGAACAACTGCAGTCGCGAAAGTATCGTTAATGGTTACGACAATACGCTGGTGTATACCGACCATGTGCTGTCGAGCCTGATCGATCTGTTGCGCAAGAACCAGGAAAAAGTCGACACCGCGATGCTGTACCTGTCCGACCACGGCGAGTCGCTGGGTGAATACAACCTGTTCCTGCATGGCACGCCTTACATGTTGGCGCCTGAACAACAGAAGCACGTGGCGATGTTGGCGTGGTTCTCCGACAGCTATCAGAAGTCGTTCTCGGTGGACACCCAATGCCTGCAACTGACTCGCGACAAGCCATTGAGCCAGGACAACCTGTTCCATTCGATGCTGGGTCTGCTGGAAGTCAGCAGCAAGGTCTACAACCAGGACCTGGACATGTTCGCCGGTTGTCGTGGTGCGGCTATCGACGGCGTGTTGGCCAAAGATTGAAGGTTTCAACCCTTTTACGCGCAGGCCGCTAGCCAGCGGCCGGTAGAGTCACCACCAAGAGTCATTGCACATGTCTGCGCAACCCACATCCGCCATCGAGCTTGAGTTCGCCCGGCGCTACGATCAGGAACACGCCCGCGTCTGCCGTCAGCCGCAACCGCGAAACCTGACCGGGCGTCTGGCGTTCTGGCGCGAGCAAAACCTGGTGCGCAATGCGCTCAAGGTGGCCGGCGAGCCGGGGTTGATCCTTGATGTGGCGTGCGGCGTCGGGCGCTTCTGGCCGGTGCTGGCCGAGCACGCCAACCGCGTGATCCTCGCGTCGGACCCGTCCCAGGACATGCTTAACCATGCGCAGACTCACCATCCACAGAGCCTGCTCAAGCGAATCAAGACCTTTCAGAGCTCCGCCTTCAACCTTGGCTTGTCCGCCAATGCAGTGGACTGCATTTTTTGCATGCGACTGTTTCAGCACATCAGTTGCCCCGAGCATCGATTGGCCATGCTTCAGGAGTTCCACCGGGTCAGTCGCGACACAGTGATTGTGGCGGTGCGGGTCGACGGCTATTTCAAGCCGCGCCGACTAGAGACGGAGGCCTCTCAGGCCCCACAGCCGGTCAGCAAGGTCGAGGTTGAAGCTGAGTTCAGGCAGGCAGGTTTCCAAGTGCTGAGCCATCAGGGTTTCCTGCCGGGCTGCGCGTGGATGCGGGTCTATGTGCTGAGTAAGACCAGTTAGTCTCCGCTTGTCAGACATTTCTTGATGTCGGGCAGGTCTTTTCGCTAAAGCTCTTGTTCAGTGGATGCGCGGAAATCGCTGGCGGCGATATATACTGCGCGCCATTCTTCAAGGGAGAGCCGTGTGGCCATCGATATTCACTGGATTCGCGACAACGATAGCCTCGGTCAGTTTTGCGCCGAGTGGCAGCAGCTGCCATTCGTTGCCCTCGACACCGAATTCATGCGGGTCGACACCTTTTACCCGATCGCCGGCCTGCTGCAGATCGGCGATGGTGTACGCGCTTACCTGATAGACCCACTGACCATCGACAACTGGCAACCCTTGGCCGCGTTGCTGGAAAATCCGGCCGTGGTCAAAGTCGTCCATGCCTGCAGCGAAGACCTTGAGGTCCTGTTGCGCCTGACCGGCAGCCTGCCGGAGCCGCTGTTCGACACGCAACTGGCGGCCGCTTACCTGAACCTGGGTTTCTCCATGGGCTACTCGCGATTGGTGCAAGAGGTGCTCGGCATCGACTTGCCCAAAGGCGAAACCCGTTCCGACTGGCTGCAACGTCCGCTTTCCGATACTCAGATCAGTTACGCCGCTGAAGATGCTTTGCACCTGGCGGAAGTTTTCGTACAGCTTCGCCCGAAGCTTTCTGACGACAAGTACGCCTGGGTTCTGGAAGACGGCGCCGAGTTGGTGGCCAACCTGCGCCGCGAGGTCGACCCGTACGAGGTCTACCGCGAAGCCAAACTGGCCTGGAAGCTGTCCCGCGCCCAACTCGCCGTGTTGCGGGAGCTGTGCGCCTGGCGTGAGCGCGAAGCCCGTGCCCGTGATTTGCCGCGCAACCGCATCGTCCGTGAGCATTCCCTGTGGCCGCTGGCGCGGACTCAGCCGGACAACCTCGGCGCGCTGGCGAAAATTGAAGACATGCACCCGCGTACCGTGCGTCAGGATGGCGAATTTCTGCTTGATCTGATCAAGCGCTCTGGCAGTGTGTCGCCCGATCAATGGCCGCCCGCCGTGCCGGAGCCGTTGCCGGTGGATGCCGCCGTGCTGGTCAAACAGTTGCGCGCTATCGGCCAGGCCGAAGCCGAGCGCTTGAACATCGCGCCGGAACTGATGCTGCGCAAGAAAACCCTGGAAGCGCTGCTCAAGAGCGGCTTCCCCAATGGTCCTTACCAATTGCCTGATTCGTTGCGTGGCTGGCGCCGCGAATTGATGGGCCAGGCACTGCTCGACAGCCTGGCCACCGCCGGAGAACAGCCTTGAAACGTATTTGCTCGATCTACCGAAGCCTGAAGAAAAACGAGATGTACCTCTATGTGCTCAAAAGCGATGCACTGGAGCGTGTCCCGGAATCACTGATGGCGGCCTTCGGCAAACCGCACCACGCGTTCGATCTGGTGTTGACGCCCGAGCGCAAGCTGTCACGCGAAGACATCACAGTGGTCCTGGAAAACCTTGAAAAGCAGGGCTACCACCTGCAAATGCCGCCGGCCGAAGACGAGTACATCGAACACTTGCCGGAAGAATTGCTGCGCCGCAACGATCCGATGTGACCCGCAGACAGGCTCTGTTCAGAGTCTGTGTGAAACACTGGAATGATTTTTGGCGATGGCCGTGACGAGAGAGCGATGCTCCGTGCGCGGCCGTCTGCACGGTTTTTGAAAGGTTTGAAACATGCGCGTTCTGATTGCCGAACACGACCACCCGGTGTATGCACAATTGTTGCGTCAGGCGGCGCCTGAGCTGGAAGTGCTCACCAGTGGAGACTCCGCTGAACTGGCTCGTCTGGCGGCTGATTGCCCGGTCTGGCTGGGGCAGCCGGATCTGCTGGCCACTCTGTTGCGTCAGGGCCACGAGCCGCAATGGCTGCAATCGACCTGGGCGGGCATCACGCCACTGCTGGCCGACGGTTTGCCACGTCACTATCGCCTGACCCGCGCGGTTGGCATTTTCGGTCAGGTCATGGCCGAATACGTGCTGACCTACATGCTTGGCCACGAGCGCGAAGTATTGGCGCGGCTGGTCAGCCAGGTCGAGCGCAAATGGGACAGCCGCCATGGCCAGAGCCTGGCGGGGCGCAAGGTATTGATCGTCGGCACGGGTGACATCGGGCAGACGGTGGCGCAGTTCCTGGTGCCGTTTGGCGTCGAGTTGTACGGCATCGCCAGCGAAGCCCGCGAGCAGGCGCCGTTTGTTGAAGTCGGTGCGTTGACGGATTTGCCGCGTTTGGTCGGGGAAGTCGATTACGTGGTCAATCTGCTGCCCAACACCCCCAATACCCACGACCTGTACGACGCGGCGCTGTTCAAGCAGTTCAAACCGACCGGGTTGTTCATCAACGTCGGTCGCGGTGTCGCGGTGGTCGATGCGGATCTGGTGGAAGCCTTGAAAGAAGGGCATCTGGCGGGCGCGGTGATCGATGTCTGCCGTCAGGAGCCGCTGCCGCAACGTCATCCGTTCTGGACCGCCTGGGGCTTGTTGCTGACCGGCCACAGCTCGGCGCCGACGTCGCCATCGATGATGGTGAACCTGTTTGTCGAGAATTTGCGGGCGTATCAGGCGGGTGAAGCGTTGCGCGGGGAAGTGGATTTCGATCGCGGTTATTAAACCCACCCCTCGCTCGAATTTTATGCAAAAACCTGTAGGAGCCGAGCTTGCTCGCGATGGCGGTGTCATAGTCAACATGGATGTTGAAAGTGCCGGCCTCTTCGCGAGCAAGCTCGGCTCCTACAGTAGATCTTCAGTGTTGATTAGAGGGTGAAGTCGCCCTCGGCGGCCAACTCGCTCAACGGACGACGCGGGCTTGGCTCTTCACGCGCTTGCAGGTAATCCGCCAGCGATGCCTTGTCGCCCAGTTTGCCCACCGCAATGGCCGCGTGCAGCGCATAACCTTCAGGAATGTTCAGCTCCTTGCGGGTCAGTTCCTGATCGAAACCGGCCATGCCATGGGTGTGCCAGCCGCTGATGCTCGCTTGCAACGCCAAGTGACCCCACGCCGAGCCGGTGTCAAAGGTGTGCCACAGGGCCGGGGTTTCTTCGGTCGCGCCCGGCACGGCGAAGGTGGTTTTCGAGATCACGATCACCAGCGCCGAGGCGTGTTGTGCCCAGCCGCGGTTGAATTCGTTCAGCAGGCCCAGGTAACGCTCCCAGTTTGGCGTGTCGCGACGCGCATAGAGAAACCGCCAAGGCTGCGAATTGTAGGCCGACGGTGCCCAGCGGGCGGCTTCGAAGAAGCTCAGCAGGGTTTCTTCCGGGATGGTCTCGCCGGTGAACGCGCGGGGTGACCAGCGATCGGTGAACTGCGGGTGGATGGCGTAGTCGGCAACGCGTGGATTAGCACTCATCAAGAGATTCCTTGCTACGTTTGAAAGTGAGGGAGCGACGCGAAACCCTACTGGGCGGCGCAAAAACTGACAAGCCTGTTTATACCGGCAGTCGCCAATGCTTGGCCCACAAGGGCCTTGGCACTAGACTGGCGGCCTTTTCACCACCTGATGTTGATGCTTGAGCCATGGCCGCCAAAGTCGAACCGTTCTGGATACGCAAAACCCTCGATCAATTGGATCAAGAGGAATGGGAGTCGTTGTGCGACGGCTGTGGCCTGTGCTGCCTGCAAAAGCTCGAAGATGAAGACGACAACAGCGTCTATTACACGCGAATTGCCTGCAAACTGCTCGACCTGAAAACCTGCCAGTGCACCGATTACCCCAACCGGCGTGACTTCGTCCCGGACTGCATCCAGCTCACGCCGGGCAAGGCTGACGAGTTTAAATGGCTGCCACCGACCTGCGGCTATCGCCTGGTCAGTGAAGGCAAGGACCTGCCGCTCTGGCACCATTTGGTGTGTGGTGATCGCGATGCGGTGCACCACGAGCGTATTTCGCAATCCGGGCGCATGCTCGCCGAAGGCAGCGTGCCTGAAGATGATTGGGAAGATCACCTGATATTCCGCGCGGGTTAATGGCTGACAGATTCAGCTTCACGAAGGAGTGTGTATGGCTGTGGGATTGCGGCTGGCGTTGGCAGTTGGGCTACTGGCCCTGAGTTCGTCCGTGTGGGCGGCGAAGAAAGTCGATCTGGATTACCACGTGCGCCTGTTGCCACAAAGTGATCAAGCTGAGGTGCGCCTGACGCTGGCGCAGGGTTCGGCGGTGCGCAGCCTGGATTTTGACCTGGGCGACGGCAGCCGCTACAGCGACTTCAAGGCCGACGGCCAATGGCAACTTACGCCGGGAAAATCGGCGCGGGGTGTCTGGCATCCATCCGCCGACAAGGCGAGCCTGACCTACCGCGTACGCATCAGCCATGGGCGCAAGAGCGGCAGTTTCGACACGCGCATGACGCCCGGTTGGGCGCTGATGCGCGGTGACGATCTGGTGCCGCCAGCCAAACTCGATCAACAGGATGGTATCGAGCTGGTTTCGCGCCTTGAGTTCGAGTTGCCCAGCGGTTGGAAAAGCGTCGAAACCGCCTGGCCGCGGATCGGCAAGAACAAATTCCGCATCGATAATGTGTCCCGACTGTTCGACCGGCCCACCGGCTGGATGCTCGCGGGCCACCTCGGCAGTCGTCGCACGCGGCTGGGAGAAACCGAAGTCACCGTCGCTTCGCCACAGGGTCAGGGCATGCGCCGCATGGACGTGCTGACCCTGTTGACCTTTGTCTGGCCGCAAGTGCAGGCCGTGTTCCCGCGTCATCCAGGCAAATTGCTGATTGTCGGCGCCAACGACCCGATGTGGCGCGGTAGCCTTGCCGCGCATGAATCGATCTACCTGAACACGCGTCTGCCGCTGGTCAGCGAAAGCGGCAGCAGTGCGCTGGTGCGTGAGTTGGTGCAGGTGTTCGGGCGGATCAACGATAAACAGCGCAGCGATTGGATCACTGAAGGTTTTGCCGAGTATTACGCCATCGAACTGGTGCGCCGTGCCGGCGGCATGAGCGATGAGCGGTATGAAAGCCTGCACGGCAAGCTGATCAAGGACAGCCAGAAGGTCACGACCCTGCGTGGCGAACAGATCAACCCGGCGCAGGTGTCGAAAGCGGTGGTGTTGTTACAGGAACTGGACCGCGAGATACGCCTGAAGACACGCAACAAGCGTTCGCTGGATGATGTAGTGCGCGGGGCGATGCATCTGGAGAGTGTGGATACCAAGGAGTTTGTTCAACTGGCCGAGAGCGTCATCGGCGAGCCTTCCAAGGTACTCAATACTGAGTTACTCCAGTGATACTGCCATCGCGAGCAGGCTCGCTCCTACAGGATTTTGTGTACACCGCAAATCAACTGTGGGAGTGAGCCTGCTCGCGATGAGGCCCTAAGCCTCACAGCATCTTCCGGATCAAACCCCGGCTTTGGGCGACTTCAACGAATCATTCCCCGTCACCGTAGCGGTTTTAGTCGCCGCCTCGGCATTCGCCTTCAACTTGCTCAACTCTTCCCCGGCCCGTTCAATCTTCGCCCGTACATTGTCCATGTCCTGGCGGCTTTTCTCGATCATGCTTTTGACCGAGCTGTGCCCGGTAATTCCGCGAGCCAGTGCCACGCCGCCGATCGCCACTTGAATCAAGCCGAAAATACCGCCGCGACGCAGGCCCTTGCCCATCATCACGATGCCACCGGCCACGGAACCGGCGCGTTCCCAACCGTGAACGTTCTGCTCGGAAGGGGACTGAAGCGGGGTGGATTCGATGCGCTCTACGCGTTTGAGTTCGCTCATGATCTTTCTCCTGGCAGGAAGGCTGCGTCGTCGTGGATAGTTAAGCTGACTGCCGAAGCCGGCGGCTTGTTCCATCGAATGTACGTTGAATCAGCGAAATTTCGCCCCGGAACGGGTGTTGAGCCCTTTGGACATGCGGTCGTAAAGCACGACGTTGACGGTGGCCGCCAGGTTCATGCAACCGGTGGTCGGGATGTAGACCACGTCTTCGCACCAGTCGCGAATCTCTTTATCCAGCGAGCCGTCTTCCGGGCCGAAGATGTAGAGCGCACGATCCGGGTGAGTGTATTCGGGCAGGGAGCGGGCGCCTTCGACCAGTTCCACGGCAACCGGCACGCAGCCCAGTGGCAGGATTTTTTTCAGGTCGTCGATACCGATCAGCGGGATGTCGTAGTGGACGCGCTTGGTGTCGGTGACGAAGTCGGCGGCGCGTTCATAACGCTTGCCGGTATAGAACACGGACGCCACGCCATAGCAGCCGGCGGCGCGCATGACCGAACCGACGTTTTCCGGTGATTTGGGGTTATACAAACCAATGCAGCTATACCGTTTGTCTGCCACGAGCGGGGTGCCTTCGGGGAAAAAACGGCGATTATACGGGGATTGGGGGAGGGGTGTTCGTTTGAGATTGGTGGTGTCTGGGCGATCGCCTTCGCGAGCAGGCTCGCTCCCACTTTGGACCTGTGTGTTTCACAAGATCAATGTGGGAGCGAGCCTGCTCGCRAAGGGGCCGGAATTAACACTGAAGATCTTCAGTCTTCCTTCTTCATCAATCCCGCCAACGCCGCAAACGGGTTGTGCGTCGCCTTGGCGATTTTCGGCGTGCTCAGCGAGCCTTCATCGAAATACTGCTGATCGGTATACCGCGAGTGTTCATTGTCGTGGCAGTACAGGCACAACAGTTCCCAGTTGGAGCCATCCTGCGGGTTGTTGTCGTGGTTGTGGTCGCGGTGGTGCACGGTCAGTTCGCTCAGGCGCTTGCCGGAGAATTCACGGGCGCAACGGCCGCACACATGCGGATACATCTTCAGGGCCTTGTCGCGGTAGCCCATTTCCTTGTCGCGCTGGTTGTCGGCGAGGATGCGGTCCAGCTTCGAAGTATTGGTCGGGGTGGACGAACTCATGGGTTCACCTTTGTAAAAAGACTAATGACGGTATTAAGCGAAGTTTAGCTCAGCCCTTGAGCTTCTCGGCAATCCAGATGGTGTGGCGTGTGCCCTTGTTGCCGTGGGCGAAAACTTGCACTTCCTCGGCCTTGAAACCGGCCTTTTTCAATTTGTCGGAAAACTGCCTGTCAGCGCTCGCCGACCACACCGCCAACACGCCCTTGGGGCGCAGGGCCTTGGCGCAGGCACTCAGGCCACCGGCGGAGTAGAGCCAGCTGTTGGCTTTCTGGGTCAGGCCTTCGGGGCCGTTGTCGACGTCGAGCATGATCGCGTCGAACCCTTGCGGCTCGGCTTGCAACACCTTGGCCACGTCTTCCATGCGAATCACGGTGCGCGGGTCGAGCAACGGGTTGCCGGCTTTCTCGCCCAGCGGCCCACGGTTCCATTCCACCACGCCCGGCACCAACTCTGCGACCACCACTTCTGCGGTCTTGCCCAAATGTTTGAGCGCCGAGGCGAGGGTGAAGCCCATGCCCAGGCCGCCGATCAGCACACGCGAATTCGGGCGACCCGCCACTTTGCGGCAGGGGATCTCGGCCAGGGCATCTTCGGAGCCGTGCATGCGGGTGTTCATCAGTTGTCCGCCGTCGCCACCCTGGATCTTGATGACGAAATCCTCACCGTATTCGAACAGGCACAGGGCACCGCCGTTTTCAGGAATGGGCGTGGTGTCGAGCAGGACGAAACGTTTCATGGGGCTCTCTTGAGAAAGTCTTGCATAAACTGGGAGGGCAAACGGACGCAGTTGGGAGTAGCCTGAAAGGGACAACAAGGCCAACGGAGCCATTGATGAAGCGCACTATTCTAACGGCCATTGCTCTGGCCGCGCTCTCGATTACTGCAGTGCAGGCGCAAACGCTGCAAACGATCCCCGTCAGCCCCGCCCCCATGCCCGGTTCGCCAGGCACCGCGACGCCGACGCCGTACCCGCAAATCACCGCGCCCTCCTTGCCAAAAACTGGCCCCGGCAGTAGCGGTCCGCCGTTGGTACCGATTGAAATGCCGAGCCCGCCGACCAAGGACCAGCCTGTGCCGGGGATCGAGCAAAACCCGACGAAAGTCAAATCGCCGGGCGGTTAAGCCTGCTGCGAAAGCAGTTGCCCGTCGGCCATGCGCAAGCGTTTGGAAAGAGAGACAGCGAGGGCGCGGATGATCTTGGCGGCGACTTTTGGCGCGTCGTTGATCATCTTTTCCAGCGAGTCCTTGCCCAGGTTCAGCAACTGACAGTTGCTGGCGGCCACGCAACTGGCTGAACGCCGTTCACCGTCCAGCACCGCCATCTCGCCGAACGAGCGACCGCTGCGCAACGTGGCCATGGTCACGAGTTGCCCGTCACCATTGGTTTTTTGCACAGCTACCTGTCCGGTGTGAATGATGCACATGAAGCTGCCGGCATCACCCTCATGGAAAATCTGCTCGCCCTGCGCCACGGTGCTGATGCTGAAATAGCCCGAGGCCGCCGCAAAATCGGCGGGCAGCAATTGATCGAACAGGCCGCAGTCCATCAGCCAGTCGCGAATTTCGTTGTTCAGCAAGGTCGGTTCTGACATGTCGTTATTCTTGTGTCTGTTGCTGGGTCGAATTTGAAGTCACCACAAATCCCCTGTAGGAGCCGGCGGTGCGACGATTCGACTTGCCCGCGATGAGGCCATCACATTCAACATCAATATTGGCTGTGACACCGCAATCGCGGGCAAGCCCGGCTCCTACAGGAATGTGTGTTGCCTCGGGCCAGGTGTCTGGTCTTAAGACCGGCACCCCGCGCCAAGTTCCTCAGGCAATCCCCAAAACCTTGAACAAAAATGCGTATTCGAGCGCTACGTCACGCAATCCCTGATAACGACCGCTCATCCCGCCATGCCCGGCGCCCAATTCAGTCTTGAGCAGCAGAAGATGGTTGTCGGTTTTGGTCGCGCGCAATTTCGCTACCCACTTTGCCGCTTCCCAGTACTGCACACGGCTGTCGTTGTAGCCGGCGATCACCAGCGTCGCCGGATAGGCTTGCGCGGTGACGTTTTCGTACGGGGCGTAGGCCTTGATCCGATCATAAACGTCCGGCTCTTGCGGATTGCCCCATTCGTCGTATTCCGTGACGGTCAGGGGCAGGTCAGGGTCGAGCATAGTGTTGAGCACGTCGACGAACGGCACTTCGGCAATCGCCGCGCCGAACAACTCCGGCCGCTGATTGAGCACCGCGCCAATCAGCAAACCACCGGCACTGCCGCCGCTGATCGCCAGTTGTGGTGCGGTGGTGAAGCCATTGGCAATCAAATGTTCAGCACAGGCAATAAAGTCGCTGAACGTGTTGTGCTTGTGTTCCTGCTTGCCAGCCCGATACCAGGCCTCGCCCAACTCGCCGCCGCCGCGCACGTGCGCGATGGCGAAGGCCATGCCGCGATCCAGCAGGCTCAGGCGGGCGTGGGAGAACCACGGGTCGAGGCTTTCGCCATAGGCGCCATAACCGTAAAGGTACAAGGGCACGGGTTGGCCCAGATGTTCGCGTTTGACCACCAGGCTGATCGGCACCTGTGTACCGTCCGGTGCGGTAGCCCACAGGCGCTGGCTGACGTAGGCATCGGCGTCGAACGGGCCGAGCACCGGGGTTTCCTTGAGTACTTTCTGCTCGCCGCTGTCCAGTTCAAGCTGGCGAATTTGCGCCGGACGGTTCAGGGCTTCGTAGCGCAGGCGGATCCTGTCGCTGACGAACTCCAGGCTGTTCTGGACGTGCAGGCTGTAGGCCGCATCCGGCAATTGCACCCGAAAAGGCGTCAGGCCTTTTGGGTGGACTTCGATGATCGGCAAGCCACCTTTGCGCAGGCTCAGGGTCATGGCACCGGTGTTCAGGCTCATGCCCTCGATCATCACGGTGTCGCTGTGGGGGATCAGGTTTTGCCAGTCGGCTTCGGTGGGCGCCACGCCGGTGTCGACGGCGCGGTACAGCGCAAAGTTGATGCCGTCGCGGTTGGTGCGAATGAACCAGGTCCATTGGCCATCGAGGGCGCCGTGGTCGACGTCGTACTCATGGTCCTCAACCCGTGGCGCCAGGCAAGTGAAGGCCTGGTGCGGCTGTGAGGCGTCAAGCACCCAGACTTCACTGGTGGTCTTGCTGCCAAGGGACAGCAGCAGTTGCAGTTCGGAGCTTGAGCGGTAGCAATGCAGGAAGAATCGTCCGTCCGGCTCATGGAACACTTCTTCGGCGGCCGTGCCGTCCAGTCGGTAACGGAATAGTTTGTGCGGGCGATGGGTGTCGTCCAGCTCGCCGAAAAACAGCGTCAGGCTGTCATTGGCCCAGGTCATGCTGCCGTCGCAGTCCTGGAACTCCAGTTCGCTGACGCGACCGTCGGACAATTCCTTTACGAACAGCGTGTATACCTCGTCGCCGCTGGCGTCGATGCTGTAGGCCAGGCGCTGGTGATCGGGGCTGATACTGAACGCCCCCAGGGAAAAGAAGCCGCCGTTGGCCAATTCATTAGGGTCCAGCAGCAGCTGTTCCTGGCTTTCGTCGAGTTGCAGGCTGTCATCGGCCGGGCGCGGGCAGCGGTAGTGCCGGGCGTATTCGTCACCGGCGGTGATCCGCGTGTAATACAGGTACGGACCCCAAGGGGAGGGCAGCGACAAGTCCGTTTCGAGAATCCGGCCCTTGATCTCTTCGTACAGGGTCTCGCGCAGGCCTGCCTGATCGGCGGTTTGCGCCTCTTGATAGCTGTTTTCAGCCTTGAGGTAGTCGAGCACCGCGTCGGTGTCGCGCTCCTGCAGCCAGGCATACGGGTCATCGCCTTTGGCCTTGTGGGCAATCGGGGCGGTGGAAACGTTGGCGGATAAAGGCATGGATGGCTCTCGACAATGTACGAAATAGGGCTACGCAGGCAGCATGCAAGTCTGGAGGTCTCTGCAGATCCTGTGGGAGCGAGCCTGCTCGCGATGGCGGACTGCCAGACAACATTGATGTTGAATGCACTGACCTCATCGCGAGCAGGCTCGCTCCCACAGGTTCTGTGTCTTGACCGGCTGGTATTGGGACAAGCCTGATGTGCGAAAAGTCGTTACTATAAGCGCCTCTTTGCCTGCCTTGCCATGGACACCATGACCGAGAACGACTATCTGATCGCTTGGGGCCTCTACGCCTTTGCCGCTTTAGGCTGCCTGTTGGTATGGATGCGCTTGACCCGCTGGATGTGGCGCTGGCTGCGCGAGCCGCTGCGGCTGCTGGTGGCTGTGTTGCTGTTCAGCCCGACGATCATCGATCCGGTGAAGGATAAAGTCGCGCCGGCCATCGCCATCACGGCGCTCGACCTGTTGTTCAAGGTCGGCAACAACGCGTGGCGGGCGATTTCCGATCTGCTCATGTACGGCATGATCGCCTTTGGTCTTTATCTGGTCATGGTGGCGATCCGCATCCCCATCGAGCGCGCCTCCAATGCTCGCAAGGAACAAGCGGCCGCCGCCAAGGCTGCGGCCAAAGCCGAACACCCTGAAGACGATCATCCCTTCGGCGGTGCCGGCGATGATCGTTACGGCCGCCCGCCGGTTCCGAGCAATCCTCAGCGATTGCGAGTCGAGCCGCGTTTGTAACCTTGCCCCTGCCTTTTCATCGAGAGTCCGAACATGTGTGAGTTATTGGGCATGAGCGCCAATGTGCCGACCGACATCGTGTTCAGCTTCACCGGGCTGATGCAGCGCGGCGGTCGTACCGGCCCGCACCGTGATGGCTGGGGGATCGCGTTCTATGAAGGTCGCGGTCTTCGATTGTTTCAGGACCCGGCCGCCAGCTCCGAGTCTGAAGTCGCGAACCTGGTGCAGCGCTATCCAATCAAAAGTGAAGTGGTGATCGGGCACATCCGCCAGGCCAATGTCGGCAAGGTCTGCCTGTCCAATACGCACCCGTTCGTGCGCGAACTGTGGGGGCGCAACTGGTGTTTCGCCCACAACGGCCAGCTCGCGGACTTTCATCCGACCGCCAGTTTCTACCGTCCCGTCGGTGATACCGACAGCGAGGCGGCGTTCTGCGATTTGCTCAACCGCGTGCGTGCGGCGTTCCCGGAACCGGTCGAGGTTGAAAAGCTTCTGCCAGACCTGGTGGCGGCCTGCGCCGAATACCGTAGCAAAGGCGTATTCAACTGCCTGCTCAGCGACGGTGACTGGCTGTTCTGCTATTGCTCGACCAAATTGGCCCAGATCACCCGTCGGGCACCTTTCGGTCCTGCGCGCTTGAAGGATGTCGATGTGATCGTCGACTTCCAGGCCGAAACCACGCCCAACGACGTGGTGACGGTGATTGCCACCGAACCCCTGACTGAAAACGAAACCTGGACCCGCTACGAACCGGGCCAATGGAGCCTCTGGCGACGCGGCGAATGCGTCAGTCAAGGCAAGACCGAATAAGGATCTCCCCCCCGATGTTGCTCAGTTATCTACGGCTGGTGTTATTTGCGGCGGGCCTGTTGATCGGTGTCCAGGTGCCGGGGTTTATCAGTGATTACGCCAAGCGTGTCGAGGCGCACCTGATCGAGGCGCAGACCGGTTTGAGCGGTTTCCAGGGCACAGCCAACCAGTTCTTCAAGGGCGACATGCAGGCGCTGGTTGCACATTACCGCGCCAGCGACGACCCGATCTTTCGCAGCGATGCCGACAGCCTTAGCAACCTGCTGACCCGTCAACTGGCGTTGGACAAGCAATTCCAGGCCATGCAAGGTCCGTGGTACATCCGCTTCCTGCAAGTGGTGCTGGCCGCCGACCCGGACATCCGCAAGGAAACCTGGAATGGCTACAGCTACCAGATCCTGCTGACGCCGGAAGCGATGATCTGGGGCATGAGCGGCGCGATGCTGCTGTCGTTCGGCATCGAATGCCTGTTCCGCTTGATCGACTGGGTGGTGCTGGGCGGCAAACGCCTGCGCCAGAGCCGGCCGATTGAAGACCGGGATGTGCGCGGCCTGTAACCCTGTAGCCGGTTTGCCGGCGATTGCCGCGACACGTATGTCTGGCAGATCGCATCGCTGGCAAGCCGGCTCCTGCTTTTACCAGTCGACCGAGTAGCTCATGCTCAGCGTGCGGCCTTCGGCGTTGGCGAACGGCATTCTGGCGTTGGCCTGGGTGAACAGGTTTACGTACGTACGATTCGTCAGATTAAACACCCCGCCTTCAAGACGACCGACCGGCAGTTGCACGGAACCGAGCAGGTCCACCAGCGTATAACCGTCGATGTCGCGTCCGTTGTTGTCCTTGGCGGCGGCGTCATAACTGGACAAATGCATGCCTTGCAGGCGCAGGTTGTAATCCTCTTCGATATAGCCGACGAACAGCGTGGTCTTGGCCGGTGAGATGCGCGTGGCCGGCAGATCGATCCACTTGCCGTTCTGCTCGGTCTCGCCTTTGGCCCAGGCGTAAGTGCCACCCACCGACCATTGATCGGTCACGCGGTAGTTCAGGTTGTTTTCAATGCCGCGAACGCGCTCTTTCTGGTTGATCAGGCGTAATACGCGATCATTGGCATCGTAGAACTGGGTCACGTCCGAGGTGTTTTCATACACAGTGACGTCGGCCTGCCACCGGTCCCAGTCACCACGCCAGCCCACCTCGTAACTGTTGACCTTGATGGCCTGGGCGTTGAGGCTCTGGATGTCGAAGGTGCTGCTGACGTCACGCATGAAGCGCTGGATATCCGGCAGCGAAAACCCCTGGCTGAAATTGGCGAATACGTCCTGACTATCACTCAGGTGGTAGACCGCGCCCAGGTTGTACAGTGTGTCATCGTATTTGAGGGTGTCGCCGGGCAGCGTTGCGCGTACGCCGGTCTGGACGATCTCACCATAAGCGATGCTGTCGGAAACGTCGCTTTCGATCCATTCACGGCGTACACCGCCACGCACGGTCCAGTCACCGATGTCCCATGACATCTGCCCGAACAGCGATTTGGTAGTGGTTTCGATGTCCGGGCCCAGCTCGTAGGTGGTGCCGGTCTTGGTATAGGTCAGACCATTGAGCGTGTATTGATCACCTCGTTGGCGGGAGCGCTCATTATCATAGTCGGTGCCCCAAACCAGGTTGCCCGTGGCACTGCCGATGGCCGGCAGCGGCGTGTCGATGGCTGCGCGCAGGCCGTAGACATCCTGCACGCTGTTGTTGTCGGAGATCCCGGCCTTGCCCCGTGACAGGTCCGGGAAGAATAGTGCATCGGCGCGGCGCCAGTAACTTTCCAATTGCAGGCCTTGACCGTAGAAGTCCGCGTCGGTGTAGTTGAGGTTGACTGCCTGGTTGTGGGTATAGGGTTGCTCATCCAGTTTCAATCCCTTGACTGCCACGGCTTGCTGCAGGTTTTTCGGGTCTTTGGTGTAACCCGTGTCCTGCTGATCCTTGTAGTCCTGCAGCGACAGGCTGAGTTTTTTGTCAGCATCCAGTTCGTAACCGAAACGACCTTGCAAGTCATAGGTTTCGGTGTCCATGCTGCTGCCCTGAGAGGTGTCCTGAGGGATGCGGTTGCCGTTGCCGTCGTACATATCGTTACGCTGGATCAGGTCGGCGGAGACGTACCAGTCCAGGGCATCCTTGCGCCCGGTCGCGCTCTGAAAAGCTTCATAGGCGAAGCCTTTGCTATTGAGGTTGTTGCCGCTGGTCAGGCCCAGTTTGCTGCTGTAGGCAATGTCCTGACCCTGATTGCGCTTGGTGATGATATTGATGATGCCGCCTGAAGCACCGGCGCCATAGATGCTGCTGGCGCCGGAGACCACTTCGATGCGTTCGACGCTGGCCGGGGTGACGCTGTTGAGCTGGCGGAAGTTGTCGCGTGTGGCGTTCTGCGATACGCCGTCGATCAATACCAGCATGTTGCGCCCGCGCAGGGTCTGGCCGAAGTTGCTCATCCCGCCGCTGGACGGTGCAAGGCCGGGGACCAATTGCCCGAGAATGTCGGAGATCCGGCGACCTGCGCCGCTCTGCTCACGGATCTGCTGTTCGTCGATCACCAGGACCGAACCTGGAATCGAGGCGATGGTCGCTTCGCTGCGAGTAGCGGAGACGACGGTGGCTTGCATATTCAAAGTGCCGGGCTGCTGCTCGGTATCCTCGGCCCAGGACTGGGCGCTGAAGGTCCCGAGCAACGGGATCAGCAGGGGGAGTTTGATTCGGGTCATGATGAGGACTTTTTTGAGTTGTGATTAGTGTGGGCAGACAAGGTTGAGCGGTCAGTTGTGGCGTTGAGTGATCGCACACAGCGGATCCCTATGGCGGCTACGGCGTAGGTCAGCGCCACCAGCCAGAAACTATTGGCCAATCCGACCAGCCCCATGCCGACGCCGCCGAGAACGGCACCGAGCAGAGCGCCAGCCTTGGCCGCGCTGTTGCCGAGGCCGAGCGCAAAGCCTTGTTGGTTGGCGGATACGGTGTTGGCGATCAGTGCATAAGCCACCGGCAGCAGGGCGCCTTGCCAGATGCCCCAGACGAGTCGACTGACGAGAAATCCCAGCCATTCGTTGGCCAATGCCGTGGCCGCCAGCGTCAGGGCACACAGCCAGGCCACGCCTTCGATGACGCGTAAGGTGTAGGCCGGCTGCCAGCGGTCGAACAGGCGTCCCCACAGCGGTGCGGAAATGGCCAGGGTCGCGGCGCTCGCCGCGTAGGTGGCGCCGATCAGCCAGCTCGGGGCGTGCAGAATGTCCGCGACGTACAGTGCGTAGAACGGTTGCGGCATCATCTTCGCGGCCTGAATCAGCACGATCACGAACAGGATTCCACTGAGCCAGCCTTTGGGCAGTGCCACGGGTTCAACAGGTTTTTTCTTTGAGGCGCGAGCCTTGTCGGCCGGCAGGAAAAAACTCCCCAAGGCGCACAGCAGGCAAATCGACGTCGCGCCATAACAAAGCAGGGCAAATCCCGAGATGTCCATGAGCCAGCCGCCCAGTATCGGGCCGATCAACGAGCCGACGGCAGTCGCCGATTGCAGGCGGGCCAGGGTGTGACCCCGTCTGGAACTGTCGCAACAGGCCAAGGCATAGGCTTGCGCGGCGGCGAGAAACCCGGCCAACGCGCCTTGCATCACGCGAATACCCACCAGCAGCCACGGGTCGAGGGTGATGGCCGCCAACCCTTGGCACAGCGCGAGTGCCAGCAACGCCCGAACAATCATCGGTTTGTGTCCGGTGCGATCACCCAACCGGCCCCACATGGGCGTCAGGAGCATGGCGGCCAGCATTGGACCGGCATAGACCATCGCCGATAACAGCGCGGTGTAGCCGGCGCCCTCCGGCCCGAGCAGATGCTGGATCTGCAGGGGCCAGAACGGGCCGCTCATTTCCATGGCACCCATGGAGACAAACTGGATAACGATCAGCAGTCGCAAGGCGCGACCGTCAGCGAGCATGGGTGATGGGTCGTAGCGGGTTACTCAGGCGTCCGACGATGTCGGCATGACTGTCGAGCAAGCGCATGCGCATGAACGATTTGGCAGGCCAATCCTGTTCCAGCAAGGCTTGGCGCTCGCTTTCCCAGCGTGCCGGTTCAACGCGCTCGCGCAAGGTCTCGAAGCACTGCGCAACGTGCGCTGCCAATCGCTCCCAAAGGATATTTTCCGGCACATTCCAGTGGCGGGCACAGAGCAACGTCAGCTCGCCGAGGTGGCACATGAACGTGGTGTGCAGGAGTTTGTCGCGGACAAAACCGGACTCGTCATACAGGGTCATTTTCGGATCGTGCAACTGGATGTCCAGGCCCCTGGCGTGCAGGGTTTTGCGATCGATACGCACGTCGCCAAAGTCACGCAATAACAGCCGATTCAGCTGCCCGTCAGCGCCCATCACCATGAAACTGTTTTGCTGGTGCGCTTCGAACGCCACGCCATACATCAGGTAAATGCCCAACAGACTCGGTACCGCAATCGACAGGTAATTATCGAAGAACGCCAACATGGCCTCGCTGTCATCACGGCCCTGAGCCAGTCTTACCCAATCACGCAGCAACGGTTGTTCGAATTCGTTGACGGCGAACAGACTGCCGACCGGCACCGCCAACTCGCCTTCTTGCAGCAGGGTAAGCGGGTTGTCGCGATACAGCACGGCGGCATGCCGGGAGCGTTCGTCATCGGCCGGTTGCGGCGCGTAGTGCACGCCGACGCGCTCCGGAACGATGTTCAGCAGACGCTGAATCTGCGGCTCCTGATCGAGGATTTTCAATATCAGTTGGCTGATGCGCGGCCCCATCCGGGCCGAGCGCGGCGACACCGTGCGCTGCACACTGGTCAGGCGCAAAGCCACCGGCAGTTTGACCATCGGCGCAACGCGGCTGGCGTCCGGCAGGACCGTGCGGAAGGACATGGTCGGGTGGCCGGTAAAAGCGACGATGTCAGTGACGATCAGCAGGTTGTCGGCGATCTCATTGGCGAACGAATCCGGCAGTTCTTCATGGGCTTGCCATGGGTGCGACGGGAGCGGGAGGTAGTCCTTTACCTCCAGGCCCAGTTGCTGCAAATGGCGCTGCAATTGTTCGGCGGCCTGTGGGAAGTGACCTTGCCACCAATCCCAGTAATCGGCGGTCCCCGCCAGCGCTTCGACGTGTGCGTACTGGCGGTGCAGGGCGCACAGCACAATCGGAAAACTCGCTTCGAATTCCGGCGAGAAAGCGATGACCTGAGCGGCGCTCAAACCCAGTTTGGTCTTGTAGTTCGGGTGCCATGGATGGCCGAGAGTGCCCCACTGTTCGAGCAGTGACGTAGGGTTCTGATGACTGGGGTCGGCTTTGAGCCAGGCGAGCAGGTTGTCGTCGTACTCGGTGTCGATCTGCTCTCTCAGGCGCTCAGTCCATCCATGATGAAACGCCAGGCACAGGGTGTCGTTGCTGAAGCTGTCATCCAGTTCCCGGGCCAGACGCTCCAGTACTTGAGGAGAGGCTGGCGGATTGAGCTGAGTGCTGAGGTGAGCGAGCAATTCGCTGGGCAGCTGAATTTTGTGGGGCAGTCTGTCGGGGGTGTGCAGGACGATGCTGCCGCGCACGTCCCAGCTGTTCATCCTGGTGCCAGACAAGTGCTCGAAGCACAGGTGCGTGCCATCGCCGAGCGGTAGCCAGCAACGGTTATTGTCGTCGTATTCGCAAGCGTCGGGGTTGATCAGATCTTCACGAAACAGCGCCTGGATCAGGCGTTGGAAGCAGCGCTGGGCGGCGGGCTCCAGCGCATTGCTCAAATGGTCGAGAGTGATGCGGTGGGACTGGAAAGCCTGAGTGCCAAGGGCTTCGCTCCAGTGAGCGAGCAATTGCTGCTGTTTTTGCGTGTAGGCGCGCATCTAGTCCGACTCCTTCTGGACAGTTGATTAGCTGAAAGCGCGCAGAGAATACCGTTTTGAAAAATTAATGCAAATGATAGTGGTTCATATTTACAATATGGGAACTATCCTTCAGATTCTGGCCAAGGGTTTGCTCAAAACGATGTAGTGCTCGCCCACTTTCTGCGCATAGCGCTCCACGACGTTTTGACACAACGCCACGATTTCTTCGACCCACTCCACGCCGACCCGCCATGACACCACCACTTGCAGGTTGGGCGGCCGTTGATCGATGGCCAGCAGAGTCAGCTCACCGCGCGCCAGTTCCTCGGCCACCAGCACCGGTGGCAGCGCACCAATGCCGAAACCATCGCGCAACAATCGGGTAATCGCCGACACCGAGTTCACGCAGTTCAGGCGTGGCGTCATCACGCCATGGGCCTGCATCAGGGCGAGCACCTCTTGATGCGGATGGGAGTTTTTCGAATAGGTAATGATCCGCTCGCGCGCCAGATCGGCGATGCCCGAATACTCGCGGTTGTAGAGGGAATTACTCGCCGCGATCCAGCCCATGGGATGACTGGCCAGTTCAAGGCTGCGCACGCTTTCCTGGCGCATCAGGTCGGTTTGCAGGATCAGATCGAGAAAGCCTTTTTGCAGCTGATCGCAGAGGTTGAGCGAGGTATCGGCCACCAGTTCGATTTCCACCAACGGATAGAGATCCGTCATCTGCGCCACCAGAGGGCTGAGCCAGGTGTGGATGACTGTGTCCATGACGCCAATCCGCACCCGCCCGACCTTGCTCGAACGGGTCTCGATCGACTGTTTGAGCGCCTGCATGGTGTCCATCATCTGCTCGGCATAATCGAGCACTTTCAGGCCTTCGGGCGTCAGGCTGACGCCGCGTGAATCGCGCAAAAACAGCTTCACCCCCAGCTCACTTTCGAGCACAGCGATGCGGCTGGAAATCGAGGCCTGGGTGGTGAAGAGCTTGTCGGCGGTCAGGCGAAAGCTCTTGAGTCGGGCGACCCAGACAAAGGTTTCGAGAAACTTCAAATTCATAGGATCAACTTTTTCTTATGCCTAAGCCCGGTTTTTATTAGTTGGACGCAGCAGGGCCGGGCGCCCAAAAATCGGCACATCCGGTTCCCACGATAGGCGTCGTCGGGGCTCAGAACAATACCAATAAAAACTAGCGCGGAGATTTGCCATGAGTGCGCCCGACACGCTCGATATCCCTAAAACCACGGCTCGCCCGGGGCCTTTCGACTGGTACCGCAACATCAATCAGCAGGAACGCCGCACCTTCTGGAGCTGCAAGATCGGCTATGGCCTGGACGGCATGGACACCCAGATGCTCAGCTTCGTGGTGCCGACCCTGATTGCGATGTGGGGCATTACCACCGGTGAAGCCGGACTGATTCACACCAGTACCCTGATTGCTTCGGCCATCGGTGGTTGGGTGGCGGGGATTCTCTCCGACCGCATCGGTCGCGTGCGCACCTTGCAACTGACGGTGCTGTGGTTCGCCTTCTTCACCTTCCTCTGCGGCTTCGCGCAAAACTACGAACAACTGCTGATCAGCCGCACCCTGATGGGCTTCGGTTTCGGCGGTGAATGGACCGCCGGCGCGGTGCTGATGGGCGAAGTGATTCGCGCCAAGGACCGTGGTAAAGCGGTGGGCATGGTGCAATCGGGCTGGGCGCTGGGATGGGGGCTGACGGCAATTCTGTATGCGCTGCTGTTTTCGTTGTTGCCGCCGGAGGATGCCTGGCGTGCGCTGTTCCTCCTCGGCATCGTACCGGCGATTTTTGTGATCTTCGTTCGTCGTCTGGTCAAGGATCCGGAGATCTACCGCGAAGCCAAGGCCAAACAGGAACCGAGCAATCCTGCGAAGTTCTACGAGATTTTTGCCCCCGGCATCCTCTTCACCACGATTCGCGCTTCGGTGCTGACCACCGGCGCCCTGGGTGGTTACTACGCGATCACCTCATGGTTGCCGACGTTTCTGAAGAACGAGCGGGGTTTGAGCGTACTCGGCACGGGCGGTTATCTGGCGATGGTGATCGTCGGTTCCTACGTTGGATATGTCATCAGTGCGTATTTGACTGACATTCTCGGGCGCAAGAAGAACTTCATCCTGTTCGCGGTCGGCTCGTTCACCATCGTGTTGCTCTACACCCAATTGTCGGTCAGCAACGGCGTGATGTTGTGGCTGGGTTTCCCGCTGGGCTTCTTCGCCTCGGGGATCTTCAGCGGCATGGGCGCGTTTTTGACTGAGTTGTTTCCGACACGGATTCGCGGTTCGGGCCAGGGGTTTTGCTACAACATCGGTCGGGCGCTGGCGGCATTGTTTCCGCTGTTGATCGGTTTGCTTAGCCAGAAGGTGCCACTGAGCGTCGGCATCGGGGCATTTGCGGCGGTGTCCTACGGGGTGGTGATCCTCGCGGCGTTGAGCCTGCCGGAAACCCGTGGCAAACAACTGGATGCGCAGTAATCTGCCTGCCTCTAAAAAGAATAGAACCTACAGGAGTGTTCTCCTTGAGCCGCCTGCTATTGAACTGTGACATCGGCGAGAGTTTCGGCAGCTGGACCATGGGTCTGGATGCCGAAGTCATGCCCTTCATTGATTGCGCCAACATCGCCTGCGGCTTCCATGCCGGCGACCCGAGCATCATGCGCAAGACCGTCAGCCTGGCGCTGAGCAACGGCGTGCAGATCGGCGCGCACCCGGCCTATCAGGATCTGGTCGGTTTCGGCCGTCGCTCCATGACGTATACCGCTCAGGAACTCCAGGACATTCTGCATTACCAGATCGGTGCTCTCGACGGCATTTGTCGGGCTCAGGGTGGGCGTGTCAGCTACGTCAAACCCCACGGCGCGATGTACAACGACATGATGGCCAACCCGGCACAGTTGCGTGCTGTGCTTCAGGCCGTGGCGGCTTATGACCGAACGTTGCCGCTGATGTTGATGGCGACCCGCGACAACAGCGCCGCGCAGCTACTGGGTGATGAATATGGCGTGACCTTGTGGTTCGAAGCCTTCGCCGACCGCGCTTACGACAGCGCGGGCATGCTGGTTTCGCGACAACTGCCGGGTGCAGTGCATCATGATCCTGAGAAAGTCATTGAGCAGGCGCTGACCATCGCCCGTGGCGAGCCTCTCACCGCCAGCGACAGCAGCGCATTGCACTTGCAGGCCAACACCCTTTGCGTGCACGGCGACAACGCCAGTTCGGTTGCTGCTGTGCGACGGATTCGCGAAGCCCTTGATCAGCAGAGCGCACCATGAAGCTGCGCGTAGAGGTGGTGGCGCTGGATTGCCTGATGGTGCGTCTTTTTGATGAGATCAGTGAGGCCAATATGCCGTGGATGCTGGCGGCCAGCGAAAACCTGCGAGCTGCGTTCGGCGGGCATCTCATCGATCTGGTGCCGTCTTACACGACGTTGATGGTGCATTATGATTTGACCGCGCTAAGCCCGGCTCAGGCTCGGGAATTGATCGCCGAAGCGCTGATCGACCTGTCGCCCAACACCCGCACCGGCGGTAAATGTCATGTGCTGCCGGTCTGGTATGACTTGAGCGTCGGTCCGGAGCTGAGCCTGTTGTCACAACGCAGCGGGCTGGCGATGGAGGAGGTGATCCGCCGTCACAGCGGGCGCGAGTATCAGGTGTTTGCCTTGGGTTTCGCGCCGGGTTTCGCCTTCATGGGGTTGGTGGAAGAAGTGCTCGCCGCGCCACGCCTGAACACCCCACGCAAAAAAGTCGCGGCTGGCAGTGTCGGCATCGCCGAGCGCCAGACCGCCGCCTATCCGGTGGTATCCCCCGGCGGCTGGAACCTGATCGGCCGCACCCCGGCCAAACTGTTCGACCGTGAACGTGACGGCTATAGCCTCATGCAGCCAGGCGACACAGTGCGCTTTGAAGCCATCGGCCATGCCGAGTTCATCAATCTGGGCGGTGACGACACGCCGTTGGAGGCGCAGGCATGAGCCGTCTATCAATAGAAGCGAGTACTCCGCTGTGTTTGTTGCAGGATGCTGGCCGTTTTGGCGTGCGGCATCTGGGCGTGACCCAGGGTGGGGCGGCGGATTGGCGATCGATGTCGTGGGCTAATTGGTTGCTGGGCAATGGCCTGGATGCACCGGTGATTGAAATCACCCTCGGCGGGTTTACTGTCGTTGCCGAAGAGGATTGCGTGCTGGCGTTGGCCGGGGCGGATCTGGGGGCGCAGGTGGATGGCGAGGCGTTGGCGCCATGGCGCAGTTTCAGGCTGCATAAAGGTCAGCGATTGCAATTCACCCAGCCGCTGCTTGGAGCTCGGGCTTATCTCGCAGTGCCGGGTGGGTTTGAGGCGCCAAGCGTCTTGGGCAGCCGTTCGACCGTGGTCCGTGAGGAACTGGGCGGCCTGGATGGCCGGGGTCGTGCGTTGGTCAACGGTGCGCAGCTGAGTTATGCCGGGAGTGCGTTGCTCCTGCTGCGGGAGTTGCCGGCGGAGCATCGACCGGACTTCACCGACAATTCGCCGCTGGATCTGGTGTTGGGCGCACAGATCGGCGAGTTCGGCGGGCAGAGTCTGTTCGACGCGTTCAACAGTGTGTGGACCCTCGACAGCCGCGCCGACCGGATGGGCATTCGCCTGTTGGGCACGGCGTTGCAATACCAGGGAAAGCCGATGATCTCCGAAGGCATCCCGCTCGGCGCGGTGCAGGTGCCGCCGGACGGGCAGCCGATCGTGTTGCTCAATGATCGGCAGACCATTGGCGGTTATCCGCGACTGGGGGCGTTGACGCCGCTGGCCCTGGCGCGGCTGGCGCAGTGCTTGCCAGGGACGAAGGTGCGGTTGCGGCCGGTGGTGCAGGATGTGGCGCATCGAGAGCAAATCGAATATCTACATCGATTCCTGAAAAGCTAAAAGCTTCGCTGGCAAGCCAGGCTCCTACAGGGATTGAGGTGGTCCACATACTTTGTGAACCACCTCAATCCCTGTAGGAGCCTGGCTTGCCAGCGATGGCGGCTTGAAGGGCTTCCAAGATTACTTGGAAAGAAACCGCATCCCTTCCTCCAACCCCCGAAGGGTCAGCGGATACATCTGATCATCAATCAAGTCCCGCACAATATTGGTCGACGATGTATAGCCCCACGTATCTTTCGGATACGGGTTAATCCAGATGAGCTTCTTGTACTTCTCCCTGAACCGTTGCATCCACACATAACCGGCTTCTTCGTTCCAGTGCTCGACGCTGCCGCCCGCCTGGGTGATTTCATAAGGCGCCATGGCGGCGTCACCGATGAAGATCACTTTGTAGTCGGCGCCGTACTTGTGCAGCAGGTCCTGGGTTGATGTGCGTTCGGAGGTGCGACGCATGTTGTTCTTCCACACCGATTCATAGATGAAGTTGTGGAAGTAGAAGTACTCCAGGTGCTTGAACTCGGTCTTGCAGGCCGAAAACAGCTCCTCGCAAATCTTCACGTGCGCGTCCATCGAGCCGCCGATGTCGAACAACAGCAACAACTTGACGGTGTTGCGCCGCTCCGGCCGCATCTGGATGTTCAGCAACCCGGCATCTTTGGCGGTGTGGTCGATGGTGCCGTCGATGTCCAGCTCTTCCGCGGCACCCTGACGGGCAAATTTTCGTAAGCGGCGCAGGGCGACCTTGATGTTGCGCGTGCCCAGTTCCACCGAATCGTCGAGGTTTTTGTACTCGCGCTGATCCCAGACCTTGACCGCTTTACCCTGACGTTTTCCGGCATCGCCGACCCGAATACCTTCCGGGTTAAAGCCGCCGGAGCCGAACGGACTGGTGCCGCCAGTGCCGATCCACTTGTTGCCACCGGCATGGCGTTCTTTCTGTTCTTCGAGGCGCTTCTTGAACTCTTCGATCAGTTTGTCCAGGCCGCCAAGGGACTGAATCGCCGCCCGTTCTTCGTCAGTCAGGGAGCGTTCGAACTCCTTGCGCAGCCAGTCTTCGGGAATCAGTGCCTGAAGGTGATCGTCGAGTTTTTCCAGGCCGTTGAAGTAGGCCCCAAACGCCCGGTCAAACTTGTCAAAATGCTTTTCGTCCTTCACCAGAATCGCCCGGGACAAATAATAGAACTCGTCCATGTCGGCAAAGGTCACGCGCTGTTTCAGCGCGTTGATCAGGTCCAGCAGCTCACGCACCGAGACCGGCACCTTGGCGGCGCGCATTTCATTGAACAGGTTGAGCAGCATGGCATCAGCCTCTTAGCGGGTGCCGCGACGGCTCATGAACGCAAGGCGCTCAAGCAACTGCACGTCCTGTTCGTTCTTCACCAGCGCACCGGCGAGCGGCGGAATGGCTTTGGTCGGATCGCGTTCGCGCAGTACCGCTTCGCCAATGTTGTCGGCCATCAGCAGCTTGAGCCAGTCCACCAGTTCGGAGGTCGATGGCTTCTTCTTCAGGCCCGGCACTTTGCGCACGTCGAAGAACACGTCCAGCGCTTCGCTGACCAGATCCTTCTTAATGTTTGGGTAGTGCACATCGACGATCCTCTGCATCGTGGTGCGATCCGGGAAGGCGATGTAGTGGAAGAAGCAGCGGCGCAGGAAGGCGTCCGGCAGTTCTTTCTCGTTGTTGGAGGTAATGATGATGATCGGGCGCTTCTTGGCCTTGATAGTCTCGTCGATCTCGTAAACGTAGAACTCCATCTTGTCGAGTTCTTGCAGCAAGTCGTTCGGGAACTCGATGTCCGCCTTGTCGATCTCGTCGATCAGCAGAATCACCCGCTCTTCGGATTCAAAGGCTTCCCAGAGCTTGCCCTTTTTCAGGTAGTTGCGAACGTCGTGGACCTTCTCTGTGCCCAGTTGCGAGTCGCGCAGACGGCTGACCGCGTCGTACTCGTACAGGCCCTGATGCGCCTTGGTGGTGGATTTGATGTGCCAGGTGATCAACTTGGCCCCGAAGGACTCGGCCAGTTGCTCTGCCAGCATGGTTTTGCCCGTGCCCGGCTCGCCCTTGACCAGCAGTGGACGCTCCAGGGTAATGGCGGCGTTGACCGCCAGCTTCAGGTCATCGGTGGCGACGTAGGCCTGGGTGCCTTCGAACTTCATCTGCTAATCCTCGAACGGTAACGCCGACCTGAATGAGGCAGGGCGGGGCGCAATAATGGTGATGCCCGACTATACCGCGCTGCCCGGTCGACTGTGAACGCAGACGGCTTATTCAGTCTCTGAATGGGGCGTCACATCTTGACTCAGTCTCGGCTGCTGGCCAGTATTGAGCTATCGCCATTTTGGCGATAGCTTGCGGAGCATGTCTACTAAATATCGATTTCGCGATACCTACCGCATTCAGTTGCGCGAGAAGGATCATCCGCCACCCCATGTCCAACTTACAGGTGGCGGGCTGGATGTGATGCTCAGCCTGGAAACCGTCGAAGTGATGGTCGGTAAGGCGCCGCCGTTGATTATCAAGGAAGCGCTGGAATGGGTCAGGGCCCACCAAGTGCAATTGTTGGAGGATTGGAAACGATGTTACCCATGAAACGACCACGGCTGTCAGCCGTTCAGACGTTGCCGGATAACCGTCTGGCGCTGACTTTTATCGATGGTCAGCAGTTAACACTCGATTTGAGCCGTGACCTGCACGCCTATCCAGGATTGCAGCCAGTGCTGGCGCCGGGCGCGTTCGACGGTGCGTCTCTAGGCGATGATGGCTGGAGCGTCGAGTGGCCTGAGCTGGACATTCAAATCGGGGCAGACACCCTGTATCTGGATGCACTCGCACAAAACGCATCCGACGAAAACACTCGTACGTTCATTGAGTGGCGCGCTCGCACCGGCTTGTCACTCAATCAGGCGGCTGAGGCGCTTGGGGTCAGCGCCCGCAGTATCACGCGCTACAGCAGTGGTCGTGAAGTGGTGCCGCGTTCATTGGCATTAGCCTGCCTGGGCTGGGATTTCCTTCAACAGCAATCGACGTCTGCACGGGCAGCTGAAGAAACCGGTCGCTATACCGTCACACGCAAACCCTAACCAGCCTCTGGCTTCGGACGCTCATACTGGGCGTTGAACGCCTGGATGAAACCATTGCGCAAAATCTGCAAAAACGCCTGGAACGCACTGATATCCTGGCGATGCACGTTGCCTTTCAGTTCCACTCGGGTCGCGAACTGGTTTTTGCCCTGGTTTTTCAGAACGGTTTCAGAGCCTCCGACGATGGCCTCCCAGATCGATCGGAAAATCCCTTTGTCCTTGTTTTCAACGTCTTGCTGCCAGTTGAACACGTCGACGTCTATGAGCAACGGTTTGATGTAACCGGTCAATTGGGCTTTTTTGGCTTGCGCTTCAATGACCACATCGCCATGACCCGCGTTGAAGTCGAACTTGCCATAGGCCGAGGCGAAATCGTTCATGCGCTTGAGTTCGATGCCTTCGGCGCGCAGACGAAACTCAAAGTCTTCGAAATTGCTAAGTGGATCGAACGTCGCGGTGGTTTCCAGAGGTGCGTGTCCGAGCAGCAGGGCCTTGCCTTCGAAGCGAGCGTCACGCTTGCCTTGTTTGTCGACCACATTGGTCAGGTTGTAAATGTTGGCATTGACCTGAGTGGCGTTCATATTCACGGGAGGCTTGGAATTGAAGTTGCGAAAACTGAGTTTGCCGTCGTGGATCCGCACTTCGTCCAGGGTGACGGGTAACAATTTGCCCAGTTGCGCGCGCCAGTCGGTGCCTTGACCGGTTTGCGAATTTTGCTTATTGGCGCCACCGTCGACGAAGTTCACCTCGGGGTTGAAGAACTGCACTTGGGCGACCACTGCATGGTCATGCCAGAGCGAATGCCAACTGACGGAGAGGTCGATGAGCGGTGCGTTGACGAAGGGCACCGGGACCTTGCCGTCGACCTTGACGATTTTCAGTCCGTTGATTTTGTAAGCCCCGCGCCACAGAGCCAGGTCTACGTCGGTGATCTGGCCACGGTAGTCACCCATGTCCGCCAGTTTGTCGTTCAGGTAGTCGCGCACCATATAGGGCAGGGCGATGTGCAGGGTAATCAGCAGCACAACGAGGCCGGCGAGCGTCCACAGGGGCCAACTGTATCGACGTTTCATGGTGGTAAATCTCTGGCGTTGTAAAGCGATTGACTGCGCTGACCACCGGACGTTCGACCTGACTGGACGCCTAGGGGCAAGAGGCTTACCTTGATGCGCTAATTCCATGCTGTAGTTAAGGACCCGGACATGAGCCGTATCTTCGCTGACAACGCCCACTCCATCGGCAATACGCCCTTGGTGCAGATCAACCGCATTGCCCCGCGCGGCGTGACCATCCTGGCCAAGATCGAAGGGCGCAACCCCGGTTATTCAGTCAAGTGCCGGATCGGCGCAAACATGATCTGGGACGCCGAAAGCAGCGGCAAACTCAAGCCTGGCATGACCATCGTCGAACCGACCTCGGGCAATACCGGTATCGGCCTGGCGTTTGTCGCCGCTGCCCGTGGCTACAAGTTGATGCTGACCATGCCGGCATCCATGAGTATCGAACGACGCAAAGTACTCAAGGCGCTGGGCGCGGAACTGGTGCTGACCGAGCCGGCCAAGGGCATGAAGGGCGCGATTGAGAAAGCCGGCGACATCGTTGCCAGCGATCCAGCCAAATATTTCATGCCTGCCCAGTTCGACAACCCGGCCAACCCGGCCATCCACGAAAAAACCACCGGTCCGGAAATCTGGAACGATACCGACGGTGCGGTCGATGTGTTGGTGGCAGGGGTCGGAACGGGTGGAACCATTACCGGTGTTTCGCGATACATCAAGAATACTCAGGGCAAACCGATTATCTCGGTGGCCGTTGAGCCTGCGGCTTCTCCGGTGATTACCCAGGCCATCGCCGGCGAAGAGATCAAGCCGAGCCCGCACAAGATTCAGGGCATCGGTGCCGGTTTTGTGCCTAAGAATCTGGACCTGTCGATGGTTGATCGGGTTGAGTTGGTCACCGACGAGGAGTCCAAGGCCATGGCCTTGCGCTTGATGCAGGAAGAAGGGATTTTGAGCGGTATTTCGTGTGGCGCGGCCATGGCTGTTGCTGTTCGCCTGGCGGAAACCCCGGAAATGCAAGGCAAGACCATCGTGGTAATCCTGCCGGACTCTGGCGAACGCTATCTTTCGAGCATGCTGTTCAGCGATCTGTTTACCGAACAGGAGAATCAGCAATAAGCGCACTTTGGGGGCTAAGCGTCCATTGATGAGTTGGCGGGATTGATTAAGGTCAGTCCTCGTTCAGCTTCCTAATGCTAAGAATTGCTTGTTGCGCATTTATTACTGAATGTTGCTTCAGGCGGTTTTTCCCGGGATCAGGGAATGTTTATGATGGCCGGGCGCCACGCCGGGTAAAGGGCGTTGAGCGATAAGTCTATTTTCAAGGAGTCGTAGATGAGCTTTTCCATTGCCGCGAAAGCGTCGGTGTTGCTGCTGTTTCTCGGCAGCACGCTCTATGTCCATTTGCGTGGCCAGGCACGATTGCCGGTTTTACGGCAATTCGTCAATCATTCGGCGTTGTTCGCTCCCTACAACGCCTTGATGTACCTGTTCTCCAGTGTGCCGTCCAAACCCTATCTGGACCGCAGCAAGTTTCCGGAACTGGACGTGCTCAAGGACAACTGGGAAGTCATCCGCGACGAAGCCATGCACTTGTTCGACGAGGGGTATATCCGCGCTGCCGAGAGGAACAACGACGCCGGTTTCGGTTCGTTTTTCAAAAAGGGCTGGAAGCGCTTTTACCTCAAGTGGTACGACAAGCCGCTGCCTTCGGCAGAAGCCCTGTGCCCGAAGACCGTGGCGCTGGTAAGCAGCATTCCCAACGTCAAAGGGGCGATGTTCGCGCTGCTCCCAGGTGGCAGCCACCTCAATCCGCATCGTGATCCGTTTGCCGGTTCTCTTCGTTATCACTTGGGGCTGTCGACCCCCAACTCTGATGATTGCCGCATCTTTGTTGACGGCCAGGTGTACGCCTGGCGCGATGGCGAAGACGTGATGTTCGATGAAACCTATGTGCACTGGGTCAAAAACGAAACCGAGAAGACCCGGGTGATCCTGTTTTGTGACATCGAGCGCCCATTGAGCAGCCGCGTCATGACCTGTATCAACCGGGGGATCAGCGGTTTTCTCGGGCGCGCCACCGCTCCTCAAAACCTTGATGATGAACGCGTCGGCGGGATTAACCGGGCGTACGCCTGGAGCAAGAACTCCAGCGACAAAGTCAGCGGGGTGGTTAAGCAGTGGAAGCGTCGTCATCCCAAGGCCTACCGCGTGATGCGGCCGGTGGTGGCGGCGGGGGTGCTGGCGTTGTTGGGGTATTGGTTGTTCGGTTGATGTTGGTCGTGAAACCAGAAACCGCTCCTTATGAGCGGTTTTTTGTGCGTTTCAAGAGCGCCCGGCGAGCAGGCCAGGTTCTTCGGCTTCGGTGCCCGTGACAAGTATTTGTAAAAGACGCCGCTGACTGGCAGTCAGTGCGCTCAAGCGCAACGGCCCGATTCGCCAGGCGTTCGAGATTACGTGTCGGATGGGCATCAACAGCTACTGATCCACAATTGCCAAAAACAACATAGATCCTGTAGGAGCAAAGCTTGCTCGCGATAGGGATGGCACGATTTTCAGGAATACCGCGTCACCGCTCATCGCGAGCAAGCTTTGCTCCTACAGGATCAGGCAAAAGAAAACCCCCGATCAATCCAGAGGACTGATCGGGGGTTTTTGAGTAAGCGCCTTTGCGCGCCTACCGGCTCAGCTTATTGGCAAGCTTCGCAATCCGGCTCGTCGATGGCGCACGCCTTTGGCACTGGAGCAGGGCCGGCAGGTGCTGCCAGGACCGAATCTTCACCGTGGTTGCCGCCGCTGGAAACAGCGTTCAGCTTGCCGGTGTTGATGGTCGACTTCTCGGTGCTGGTCGCGGCCAGGGCACGGAGGTAGTAAGTGGTTTTCAGACCACGGTACCAGGCCATGCGGTAGGTCACGTCCAGCTTCTTGCCCGATGCTCCAGCGATGTACAGGTTCAGCGACTGAGCCTGGTCGATCCACTTCTGGCGACGGCTTGCCGCGTCAACGATCCACTTGGTGTCCACTTCGAAAGCAGTCGCGTAGAGCTCTTTGAGTTCTTGCGGGATGCGTTCGATTTGCTGCACCGAACCGTCGTAGTACTTCAGGTCGTTGATCATGACCGAGTCCCACAGACCGCGAGCTTTCAGGTCGCGAACCAGGTACGGGTTGATCACGGTGAATTCGCCCGACAGGTTCGATTTCACGTAGAGGTTCTGGTAGGTCGGTTCGATCGACTGCGAGACGCCAGTGATGTTGGCGATGGTCGCGGTCGGTGCGATGGCCATGATGTTGGAGTTACGAATGCCTTTCTGAACACGGGCGCGAACCGGTGCCCAGTCCAGGGATTCGTTCAGGTCAACGTCGATGTACTTCTGGCCACGTTGCTCGATCAGGATCTGTTGCGAATCCAGCGGCAGAATGCCTTTGGACCACAGCGAACCCTGGAATGTCTCGTAAGCGCCGCGCTCGTCGGCCAGATCGCAGGAAGCCTGGATCGCGTAGTAGCTGACCGCTTCCATCGACTTGTCGGCGAAGTCGACGGCCGCGTCGGAACCGTAAGGAATGTGCTGCAGGTACAAAGCGTCCTGGAAGCCCATGATGCCCAGACCGACCGGACGGTGCTTGAAGTTGGAGTTCTTCGCTTGCGGCACCGAGTAGTAGTTGATGTCGATCACGTTATCGAGCATGCGAACGGCGGTGTTCACGGTGCGTTCCAGCTTGGCGGTGTCCAGCTTGCCGTTGACGATGTGGTTCGGCAGGTTGATCGAGCCCAGGTTGCAAACGGCGATCTCGTCCTTGTTGGTGTTCAAGGTGATCTCGGTGCACAGGTTCGAACTGTGAACCACGCCGACGTGCTGCTGCGGGCTGCGCAGGTTGCACGGGTCTTTGAAGGTCAGCCATGGGTGGCCGGTTTCAAACAGCATGGACAGCATTTTGCGCCACAGGTCTTTGGCCTGGATGGTCTTGAACAGTTTGACCTTGCCTGGGTATTCGGTCAGGGCTTCGTAGTACTCGTAACGCTCTTCGAAGGCTTTACCGGTCAGGTCGTGCAGGTCCGGCACTTCGGATGGCGAGAACAGGGTCCACTTGCCGTCATCGAAGACACGCTTCATGAACAGGTCAGGGATCCAGTTGGCGGTGTTCATGTCGTGGGTACGACGACGGTCATCACCGGTGTTCTTACGGAGTTCGATGAACTCCTCGATGTCCATGTGCCAGGTTTCCAGGTAGGCACACACAGCGCCTTTGCGCTTGCCACCCTGGTTAACGGCGACGGCGGTGTCGTTCACTACTTTGAGGAACGGTACAACACCCTGGGATTTACCGTTGGTGCCCTTGATGTACGAACCGAGCGCCCGAACCGGCGTCCAGTCGTTGCCCAGGCCACCGGCGAATTTCGACAACATGGCGTTGTCGTGGATCGCGTGGTAAATGCCCGACAGGTCATCCGGCACGGTGGTCAGGTAGCAGCTCGACAGCTGTGGACGCAGAGTACCGGCGTTGAACAGGGTTGGAGTCGAGGACATGTAGTCGAAGGACGACAACAGGTTGTAGAACTCGATGGCACGGTCTTCTTTCTGCTTCTCTTCGATCGCCAGGCCCATGGCCACGCGCATGAAGAAGATTTGCGGCAGTTCGAAGCGGATACCGTCCTTGTGGATGAAGTAACGGTCGTACAGGGTTTGCAGGCCCAGGTACGTGAACTGCTGATCGCGCTCGTGGTTGATCGCCTTGCCGAGTTTTTCCAGGTCAAAAGTAGCCAGGACCGGGTTCAGCAATTCGAATTCGATACCCTTGGCGATGTACGCAGGCAGCGCCTTGGCGTACAGGTCGACCATCTCGTGGTGGGTCGCGCTTTCGGCAACGTTCAGGAAGCTCAGGCCTTCGGCACGCAGGGTGTCCATCAGCAGGCGGGCGGTGACGAACGAGTAGTTCGGCTCACGCTCAACCAACGTACGGGCAGTCATCACCAGGGCGGTGTTGACGTCGGTCAGGGCCACGCCGTCGTACAGGTTTTTCAGGGTTTCGCGCTGGATCAGGTCGCCGTCGACTTCTTCCAGGCCTTCGCACGCTTCGGTGACGATGGTGTTCAGGCGGCCCATATCCAGAGGTGCAAAGCTGCCATCGGCGCGGGTGATGCGGATCGATGGGTGAGCGTTGACGGCTTCTTCGGCCGGAGCGTGGGCGGCGCGTTGTTTCGAACGGCCGTCACGGTAGATCACGTAGTCGCGGGCTACTTTCTGCTCGCCGGCACGCATCAGGGCCAGTTCAACCTGGTCCTGGATTTCTTCGATGTGGATAGTGCCGCCTGATGGCATGCGACGCTTGAAGGTCGCGGTGACTTGTTCGGTCAGGCGGGCAACGGTGTCATGGATTCGCGACGAGGCGGCAGCGGTGCCGCCCTCAACTGCGAGAAACGCTTTGGTGATCGCGACGGTGATTTTGTCGTCGGTGTAAGGAACGACAGTGCCGTTACGCTTGATCACGCGCAGCTGACCAGGCGCGGTGGCGGACAGATCCGAAGTCGAATCAGCGGCCTGCGGCAAGGTGCCCTGCGGGTTCTCGCGAGTTGTGTCGGTTTGCATGGGGGGTTGTCTCCACATTCTCTATGTTTGTTTGGGCACCGTCACGGTGCCCACCGTTCTGTCCAAAAGCACTACAACCGACGGGCGTCGGGCATAACAACTTCGGGACAGTAGGAAAAAGGCTAATGAGGCCGCGTCCTTGCCGAAGTTTTTTGGTTGCGAGCCTGGGCTCGAAACCGGATTCCTTTCGGGGTGCCAGTACTGACTGCAACACCCGTACCGTTTTGGCTGTTCGGGCCTGAAAAAACGGTGCCATCCGCCAGTGCGGTTTGGTCTTGTAAAATCACGCTGTGTTCAACCATAAACAGGCAATAAAGCGCTTGAGTTTCTGGTCTGAAATGTGGTTGGGCTTTTAAGCTAAAACCCTACATGTAGGGTTTTTTTAGCGCCGGGGTACAAGATAGTGCGTTTTTGGAGGTGTTGCAACGTACTGCCTGTGGATAAACCTGTGTGTAAATTGTGTGTGAAAGGTGGAACCGGCGTGTAGGCCGCGACCTAGCGGGACCGAGGCATTTTTCATCGATTTTCAAGGATTGAAAACTGCCGTCCGGATTTTTAAGGGCGCGAACCCTACCACAAAAAACCGACATGTCCGAACGCATTTGCCGGCTTGTGTTCTCGACGGGCGGCGTTTATACAATCGCCTCATGGTTACGCATTCTTATCCTCCCAATCATTACAAAAAGACGGGCGGATCTTTCCTTATTAGTGTTGTTGGCAAGCAGAGGTCACCGTGGAGCAAGAAGCCTGGCAGGTATTGATTGTGGAGGACGACCAGCGTCTGGCCGAACTGACCCGCGACTACCTGGAAGCCAATGGCCTGCGCGTCTCGATCGAGGGCAATGGGGCGCTGGCGGCGGCTCGCATCATCAAGGAGAAACCGGACCTGGTGATCCTCGACCTGATGCTGCCCGGCGAAGACGGCTTGAGCATTTGCCGCAAGGTTCGCGACAAGTATGACGGCCCGATCCTGATGCTTACCGCCCGCACCGACGACACCGACCAGATCCTCGGCCTGGACCTCGGTGCCGACGACTACGTGTGCAAACCGGTGCGCCCGCGCCTGTTGCTGGCGCGCATTCAGGCCCTGTTGCGTCGCAGCGAAGCACCGGAGGCCCTCCCGGGAAAACAGCGGCGCTTGCAGTTTGGTCCGTTGGTGGTGGACAACGCGTTGCGTGAAGCCTGGCTGCATGACAACGGCATTGAGCTGACCAGCGCCGAGTTCGACCTGCTCTGGCTGCTGGTGGCCAACGCCGGGCGCATCCTGTCCCGTGAAGAGATTTTCACCGCATTGCGCGGCATCGGGTACGACGGTCAGGACCGGTCCATTGATGTGCGCATTTCGCGCATCCGCCCGAAAATCGGCGATGACCCGGAGCACCCGCGGCTGATCAAAACCATCCGCAGCAAAGGTTATCTGTTTGTTCCTGAAGCTTGCGTAGACCCGTCGCTGTGAATTCGATCTTCCTGCGCATTTATGGCGGCATGTGTGCGGCGCTGATTTTGGTCGCGGTGCTGGGCGTGCTGGCGTTGCACTTGCTCAACGAGGTGCGCGGCGAGCAATACCGCGAGCGCCTGGCGCACGGTACGTTTTCGTTGATGGCCGACAACCTCAATCCGATGAACGAAACCGAGCGTCATCGCGCCTTGCTGGTTTGGGAGCGCTTGCTCGGGATTCCATTGGCGCTGACCACGTTTGCCCAGACCGACCTCGACCTCACCCAGCGCACCCGCGTCCTGCGCGGTCAGGCGCTGGTGGAACAGACCGGCCCGCACGCGGCGAAAGTCTATCGGCTGGTCAGCGACAAGGAACAGCTTGTGCTGACGGGTGAGGTGCAGCAGATCAGCGAGCAACTGGCCCGCGCCACTATTTATCTGCTGGCCGATGAACTGGTGCGCTACCCGGTGGCCGAGCAGCCCCAGCGGCTGGCGCTGTTGAAAGAAGAGAAAAGCTTTGGTTTCGACTTGCGCCTGGTCAAGGTCGAGCAGGCGGACATGGACGAAGACCAGAGCCGTCGGGTGTCCGAGGGTGATACGGTGATGGCGCTGGGCAAGGGCGGCGACTCGATCCGGGTGTTTGCCGGCATGGTCGGTACGCCGTGGGTGCTGGAGATCGGCCCGCTGTACCAGATGAATCCATATCCGCCCGAATGGCTGGTGTTGATCGCCGCCCTCGGTTTGAGCCTGATCGGTCTGATCGTCTACCTATTGGTGCGGCAACTGGAGCGCCGTTTGCGCGGTCTGGAAGCGGCCGCCACGCGGATTGCCCAAGGCAGCCTGGAAACCCGCGTACCGGCGCGCGGCGCCGACTCGGTGGGGCGACTGGCCGCGGCGTTCAACGGCATGGCCGAGCACTTGCAACAATTGCTGGCGATCCAGCGTGAACTGGTGCGCGCCGTGTCTCACGAGTTGCGCACGCCGGTGGCGCGCCTGCGTTTCGGCCTGGAGATGATCGGCTCGGCCACCACGCCGCAGCAGCTGGAGAAATACCGCGAGGGCATGGACCACGACATCGAGGACCTCGACAAACTGGTCGACGAGATGCTGACCTATGCGCGTCTGGAGCAGGGCTCGCCGGCGCTGAATTTCCAGCGGATCGATCTGGACGCACTGGTCAATCAAGTCATCGAGGAACTGGCACCATTGCGCGCCGAGGTCACGGTGCAGCGCGGCTTGTGTTTGTCGGCCGCTGATTGCGATGACGCCTGGGTCGAGGCCGAACCGCGTTACTTGCATCGGGCCCTTCAGAACCTGGTCAGCAACGCCATGCGCCACGCCTCGTCGCGGGTGACCGTCAGTTATCAGGTGGGGCAGCAGCGCTGCCGGGTGGACGTCGAGGATGACGGGCCGGGTGTGCCGGAGTTGGCCTGGGAACGAATTTTCACGCCGTTCCTGCGCCTGGATGACAGCCGTACCCGCGCTTCGGGCGGGCATGGGTTGGGGCTGTCCATCGTGCGGCGAATCATCCATTGGCATGACGGGCGGGCGTTGATCAGCAAGAGCAAAAGTCTGGGCGGGGCTTGCTTTAGCTTGAGTTGGCCGCGCAATCAGGAGAAGCGCTGAGATTGCGGCGCCTGTACTGGCCTCATCGCGAGCAGGCTCACTCCTACAATGGATCTGTGCGACACCGAAGATCCCCTGTAGGAGTGAGCCTGCTCGCGATGAGGCCCGATTAGGCTCCACACATCTTCAGGCCTTGATGCTGACCAGACTCAACAACTGCCCATCCATCACCCCAAACTGCGCCTCCAGCTCGGTGCCATTGCGCCACTCGCCAGACAAATCCGTCAGCAAGCGCAACCGCACCTCACCGGCCTCGGTCCACTCCAGCACCTCGGCATGTTCAAAATAGAAGCGCTGCTGAACAATCGGGTACAGCGCCTTGAACAGACTTTCCTTCACCGAAAACGTCAACGTCACCAGCAGCGCCAGATCATCGCGACGTCCAGCCGCCATGCGCTGCAACTCCGGTGGCGTGAGAATTTCTCCCGCAAGGCGCTGGGCCCGTTCAGGGTTGAGCAGGTTTTCCAGGTCCATGCCCAGACCGCGCCAAGCGGTTTTCCTCGCAACAATTGCTGCTGCCCGGCCGGTGCTGTGGGTGATGGAACCGGCGATGTGCGCGGGCCACACCGGCGCCCGGTCTTCGCCGATGGCCGGGATACAATCCAGGCCTTCCAATTGTTGCAACGCGGCCCGAGCGCACACCCGGCCAGCCAGAAATTCGGCCTGACGTTTGGCGACTGAGCGCTGGATGCTCGCTGGCGGTTCGATGGCACTGCGCTGGAAATCATCGCTGGCCAGATGCGCGCTATTGAAGTGGGTACTCAGCAGCACCGTATCAGGCAGCACAAGCGGCAGCGGCCAATGGGCGTCGAGTGGGGTGCAGCAGGTGGGTAAGGCGGGGGCGGGATTCATGCCGGGCATTTTGCCGGGTTGCTCTCCAGCTGGGTAGTGCAAAGGTTTGGATTGGCGGCGCGGCCATCGCGAGCAGGCTCGCTCCCACAGGGGATCGCATAACACGCCTGCATATCCGCCCAGGACTGTTCATCCGCCGCCTTGTTGTAACCAATATCCGGCCCGCCATGTTCGCCATGGCTCAACCGATCCGCATCCGGATTGCTGAACCCATGCTTGGCGCCCTCAAGGCTGACAAATTTATAGTCGGCGCCGGCCTTGTCCATTTCAGCCTTGAACGCCGCCACGTTTTCCGGCGTGACCATACTGTCCATCGCTCCATGCTCCACGAGAATTTTCGCCTTCACAGTGCCCGGTGCAGCCGGTGTCTTGGTAGCCAGCGAGCCATGGAAACTCACCACGCCTGCCAATGGCAAACCCTGACGTGCCGCGTTCAGCACCACAGCGCCGCCGAAGCAGTAGCCTATCGCCGCGATTTTATTCGGGTCGGTTTGCGGTTGTTGCTCCAACAGTTCAAGCCCGGCCTGAAAGCGCGCAGCGGCCGCAGAGCTGTCTTTGAGCACATCCTGCATGAACGCCATGGCGTCCTTCGGATGTTCGGTGTTCTTGCCGTTGCCGTACATGTCGATGGCCAGCGCGCTGTAGCCCAGACCGGCGAGGTCACGGGCGCGACGCTTGGCATAGTCGTTCAGCCCCCACCATTCATGCACCACCAGGACGCCGGGGCGCTGGCCTTTGATGGCGTCGTCGTAGGCGTAATAGCCGATCATTTTTGTGCCATCGACACTTTGATAGGGGATTTCATGGGTTTTGATGGCTGCTTGAGTCAGCCCGCTCATCACCAGCAAACAAAGGGCGAGAAAGATGCGCATGATCGGATCTCCTGCAAGAAAGTCATCAAGACAGCCTAGTCGATCTTGTTCAGCTTGGGTTCAGTCTGTGTTCAGGGGCAGTTCAGGGGCGGGTGAGTAAGGTGGCTCGTACCCGAAGCACCTGCGCATGAGGAAATTCCCTAATGACTGGCTTTAAAAACCTGATTCTGGCTTTTACCGTTCTGAGCGCGAGCACCGCGGCGTTAGCGTCCGATGACATCATCGCCAGCCTTGCTCTTGGAAAGACCAACGAGAAGGTCAAAAAGTCCCTGACCCTGAACAGCTTCAGCATGGTCAGCCCAGTGGGAAATGAAAGTGCCTGGGGCGCGCATTTGGGCCAGCTGAACAACCCGGCCGATTACTCCGCCGGTTACGCCAACGTGTTGGTGACGCACAATGGCTTTAAACTCGGTCAGCAAGACCTCAAGGGCCGCTATGATTTGTCCTGACCGTTGGATGCGCCGTTGTGCCATTGGAGATGTTGCTTTGCCCGGGAGAGCGTTATGAAATTGCTGGTCGTCGAAGATGAAGCGCTGTTGCGCCATCACCTGCAAACCCGCCTGACGGAGAGTGGCCATGTGGTCGAATCCGTGGCCAACGCCGAAGAGGCGCTGTACCAGACCGAGCAGTTCAACCATGACCTGGCGGTGATCGACCTCGGCTTGCCGGGCATGGGCGGGCTCGACCTGATCCGGCAGTTGCGTGCGCGGGGCAAGACCTTTCCGATCCTGATTCTCACCGCACGCGGTAACTGGCAGGACAAGGTCGAAGGCCTCGCCGCCGGGGCCGATGATTACGTGGTCAAACCGTTCCAGTTCGAAGAGCTCGACGCCCGGCTCAATGCCTTGCTGCGCCGTTCCAGCGGTTTCACCCAGTCGACCATAGTCGCCGGGCCACTGCTGCTCGACCTCAACCGCAAGCAGGCCACGCTCAATGACGAACCGCTGGCGCTGACCGCGTATGAGTACCGGATCCTTGAATACCTCATGCGTCATCACCAGCAAGTGGTGGCCAAGGACCGCTTGATGGAGCAGCTCTACCCCGATGACGATGAGCGTGATCCGAACGTCATCGAAGTACTGGTCGGCCGTCTGCGCCGCAAACTCGAAGGCCCGGCCGGTTTCAAACCGATCGACACCGTGCGTGGCCTCGGCTACCTGTTCAATGAGCGCTGCACTTGATTCGTTCCCTTCGTGTCCGCTTGATGCTCGCCGCCACTTTGCTGGCGGTGTTGTTCATGTTGGCGTTATTGCCGGCGATGCAAGGCGCGTTCAGCCTGGCCTTGCAGGATTCGATTGAGCAACGGCTGGCCTCGGACGTCACCACGCTGATCTCCGCCGCGCGCGTGGAAAACAACACCCTGCTAATGCCGGCGCAGTTGCCGGATGAACGTTTCAACCTGACGGACAGTCGTTTGCTCGGCTACATCTTTGACCGCGAAGGTCATCTGGTCTGGCGTTCCAAGGCCGCCGGGGCAGAGTTGATCAACTACACGCCGCGTTACGACGGACGTGGTAATGAGTTCGCGCGCATTCGCGAGGCCAACGGTCAGGAATTCTTCGTCTACGACGTCGAAGTCAAACTGCTCGGCGGCAAAAGCGCGGCATTCAGCATCGTCGCCCTGCAACCGGTGCGCGAATACGAAGCCACCCTCGAAGGCCTGCGCGAAAACCTTTACCTGGGCTTTGGTGCGGCGCTGTTGGTGTTGCTCGCGTTACTGTGGATTGGCTTGACCTGGGGCTTGCAGGCCTTGCGCCGGCTCAGTCAGGAACTCGACGAAATCGAAAGCGGCGCCCGGGAAAGCCTCAGCGAACAACACCCGCGCGAACTGTTGCGCCTGACCGGCTCCCTCAACCGCTTGCTGCACAGCGAGCGCGAACAACGCAGCCGTTATCGCGACTCCCTCGACGACTTGGCCCACAGCCTGAAAACCCCGCTGACCGTGCTGCAAGGCGTCAGCGAAGACATGGCCCAGCGCCCGCAAGACCGCGATCAGGCCTGGGTGCTGCAAACCCAAATCGAACGCATGAGCCAACAAATCAGCTACCAACTGCAACGCGCCAGCCTGCGCAAAAGCGGCCTGGTGCGCCATCAGGTGCGCCTGCAACCGGTGCTGCAAAGCCTGTGTGACACGCTCGACAAGGTCTACCGCGATAAACACGTGCGCGTCGCCTTCGATCTGCCGCCCCAGTGTTATGTGCCGATCGAACAGGGCGCCTTGCTGGAAATGATGGGCAACTTGCTGGAAAACGCCTATCGCCTGTGCCTGAGCGAAGTGCGCATCAGCGTGCGTGAAACGCTGAACGGGGTTGAGTTGTGCGTTGAAGATGACGGGCCGGGTGTGCCAATGGATCAGCGCGCGCGGATTCTCGAACGCGGCGAGCGGCTGGACCGTCAGCATCCGGGGCAGGGGATTGGGCTGGCGGTGGTCAAGGACATTATCGAGAGCTACGGCGCGAAGCTGACGCTGGAGGATTCGCCGATGGGCGGGGCGGCGTTCCGGATTCATTTTCCGGTGGTTTGATACTGGAGTTTTGGAAAAGCGAGTGAGCAATGCGCCCACCTATTCCCCTTCTAACCATTCGTCGCAACTGTCAAATATGACAGTAGTCGAAGCGTCACCCTCTCCTGTGTGATGAGCTCCCGACCGCCGGCTAATACTGGTCAGCGGCATCCTTCTTTAAAGGAGCTCTTTCATGACAGTGCAGCCCGGCAATTCACTTGATGATGCTCCGAGGGAGAGCTCAGTTTCGGTGCCGTATGCACCGCGGGTTCCGAGAGGGACTCAGCCGGTGGTGGGGGGGCAGTGCGGCGTCCCTTTACACATTTATGATCTGGAGACCATGGGGCTCGAAGTCTCCGTTGACCCGTATTTGGGCCAGCAGCCAGGCGATAAAGTGGCACTCAACCTGAACGGCCAACCTGATATCGTCAGTAAGCTGACTCAGAGTGAAAACGACACCGTTACCTTGTACCTGCCCAAAAAACTGCTGTTTCCCGATTTCGTCAACCGTCTCACTTTTACAGTGACGCGGGGGAGCCAGAACATGGGCACGTCCGAGCCTCTGGAGGTGTTGTATAACGCCATTCGCCCCGGCAAAGAGGACACTGATCCGGGTGTCGAGGGCCATTCCCGATTGGAGTTGTTGCTACCCGATACCATCAAAAACGGCGTCGGCCCCGATTTTCCGGTCGCCGGGGCGCAAATCTGCGTGTCCTACCCCTATTGCCGCGCCTACGATGTCATTCGACTGAACTGTAACGGACATGACGTTTTTCACACGGTGACGGCGAGCGAAGCGCCACTCCCGGGTTCGGAGACCCCAGTGACGGTGTGCTTCACCGTGACTCGCGCTGATCTGGCCAGTGGTGGCGACAGCTCTGAGTTCGTATTTTCCTACACGGTCATCGATCAGCTCGGTAATGGTCCGGACCCCGATTCGCCGTGGTCGGCTTCACAAATCGTGGATGTGGATCTGGCCGGGACCCGCCTTCCGACACCGATCCTGCGGGAAATCCAGAACGATCCTACTGACGATCCGAGCATTGTTGATCGGGACAAACTGGCGGGTAATCCGTTGTTACTAATCGTCGTGACGGCCGACAGCCGCTTTCAGGCAGGCGACCTCATTGAGGCAACGTACACCGCGGCAATCCCGGGGCAGCTCGATGTGGTGGTGATCGTCACAGGAAACGTCGAAACGGATGAGTTCGGACAGAAAAAGCCATGCATCCTCCAGGTGGCGAACGACAAGGTCATCACTAACAGCGCGGTGAAGGTGGCATTTACGCTTAAAAGAGGCGGTATGGTGATCGCCAGTTCTAAAACTGCCACGGCGCAGGTTATTGGTAGCGACACAATTCCGCTCGATCCACCCTTCCCTGCTGCCAATCCCGTTGACCCGTTGGCCTACCCTCAAGGTATGACGATTCAGGTTGCCTTCGCGGCATCGCAGCCAGGGGATCAGGCTCGATTGATCGTGGTCAATATGCAGGATCCACCGATGTTTTCGGATTTGCCGCTTGACGCGAATCATCAAGCCACCTTTAACCTTCAAGCGCAGTTTCTCGGGGCATGGCACGGCACAGCCGTGCAGTTTGTATGGGCGCTGATTCGGGGTAGCAAGGAGATTGCCCGGTCCGGGCCGTTGGTGTTGAACGTGAGTCGGATTTCGAATGGGGATACGCGGTTTCCGACACCGGCCATTGCCGGTCAGCTGGGGCAGGAGCTCGATGTCACAAAACTGGTAGTTACTGATCAGTTGAGTATTGCGCAATGGCTGCTTCAACAAGCGGGGCAGTGTGTGTGGTTGCGCTATGACGGGTTTAACAGCAGTGGGGCGCCGATATTCTTCGATGACCTCAATGGCGAACCTCACAACGACGCGCAGGGGCTGACGCGGCCCCTCGGGCAGAGGTTGGTTGACTGGTTGAAAGCGTTCAAGCATGGCACCACTGTGACGATTACGTTCAGGGTCAATTTTGCCCGCAATTCCGACTTGGCTATGTCAGTGGCTTTTCCGGTGCGTACTTATATGGTCAAGTCTGTTTCTGATCTTATTGTGGACGTTTCTCCAATGACCCTATCTGGGCAAAACGTTTCCATACAGGGCTCAGGACTCGATTGGAGCGCTCGGAGCTATGACCCTCCTGGATCTGCCGCTACCCGTTCTGTATCAGGTGGAAATGGCACCTATACATGGACGTCATCGCGGAATGATATTGCTTCGGTAGACGCTGCTGGTACCGTACGGAGCGAGGGAAATGGCACGGCCATTATTACGGTGAGTGATGGTGAGGGACAATCGAAATCATTCACTGTTCTAACCTCCAATGTGACCCGAGTGCGGGTAAATTTCGATAAACTTAACCACCCTCAAATACGTAGTTGGATTGCTTCTATTGGTGGCACCATGCTGTATCCGAATCAGCTCATTTCTACCTTTCAAATGATTAACAACAAATACTATGTGAAGGGTTTTTGGTGTACTGGAGAGCACGTGGTACTTCCTGAAACACCCTATGCATTGAGATGTATTATGGCATCTGCATCTTCCGTATTTGCATGGAATATTATTGTGACTTATGGCGAGCAATCAATATGCTACTTGCTGCCGTGAGGGCGGGCTAAAAGAGCGAAAAGTGAAAGAGGGGACGGAACTATTTGTATCCGTTCCCGGCTCCGTCCTGAGACTCAGCAGATGATAAACGGCGGCGTTTAATAGACACCTCTAGACACTGATTCAGGCTACACATCCTTGCGCCGTTGCCTACGACTGCGCCAGAATCCGCCGGCTTGTGCGCCTGGGGCGTGGGCTCTATCGTTTCCGGGTCGCTGACGAATCAGCGATCGGGTTTAGCGATCCGATCCCCTACACAGACGCAAAAGCGCCCAGATTTTGATTGCAGGTCTTAGTGCCTGCAATTCGCGTAATGGTGGCTGTGCGTGGGAGACCTTCGAGTCTACCCGGGGTTTCTGTGACCCGGATCGCTAACCCGCGTACAGCCGCCACCTTTACTTGTTTAGCGATAGGTCGTGGCGGCTCAACCAACCACGGAGCTTCACATGTTCAAGATCACACCCAACCCGCCAGAAACCGACGACGTTTCCCCCTACGAAACCCCCGAGTCCAAAAAACTCAACAAAGCCGCCGACCGCGCCCTCGATTACTACCTCAAACCGGTCATTCCCAAAGACACCCCGCGCAAACCCAGTACGATCTACTTCGTCGGTCCCGACACTAATGATGAAACCCTGTTGGTCAGCGCCTGTGAATCCATGGCGTCGGCAAGTGTGATGCTCAGTGAATTTGCGGGGGTGGTGGAGGGGACACTGCGCAACACGGTGCTGGGGATTGCGCAGGTTGTGATGCTGGGAGAACTGGCGGTGAACCGGATGCTGGACAGGCTTGATCCGCCGTAGCTACCAGTCAGGTAGACCGTGTCATCGTTCATCGCGAGCAGGCTCACTCCTACAGGGATCTTCAGTGAACACACTATTTGTGTACACCCGAGATCAAATGTAGGAGTGAGCCTGCTCGCGAAGGGGGCCGGTCCATTCAGCGCAAAAAATCAGCTCTCTTGCGCGCGATAGGCCCCAGGCGTCAGCCCCGTCCACTTCTTGAACGCCCGGTGAAACGCCGAAGGCTCGGAAAACCCCAGCTGCTCGGCAATCTGCTGCAACGACAAATCCGCACGCCCCAGGTGATAAATCGCGATATCTCGCCGCAACTGATCCTTCAATTCCTGAAAACTCGTTCCTTCCTCGCGCAAATGCCGACGCAACGTCTGCGGGCTGATGTGCATCTGCGCGGCCACGGCTTCCAGGTCTGGCCAACGTGAACTGTCGCGGCTGAGCAAGCGGCGCAGTTGACTGCTCAGGCTGTCGCCGTCATCCGGGCGCGACAGCAGGTCGGCGGGGGAGTGTTCGAGGAAATGCTTGAGGGTGCGTTCGTCCTGCAACAGCGGCATATTCAGGTAACGACTGTGAAACAACAGGCTGCTTTGTGCCGCGCCAAACTGCATCGGGCAGGGGAACATCAATTCGTATTCGGCGCCGTGTTCAGGTCTTGGGTAACTGAACGTCGCCAGCTCCAGCCGTATGCGCTGGCCAATCAGCCAACTGCCGAGGCGGTGCCACACCATCAGCTGGCTTTCGGTGAGGAAATGGTCCGGGTCCTGAAACTTCGAATCATCGAGGCTCAGGCGGACCATTTCGCCTTCGTGGGTCAGGGTCAGGCGCGGACTTTCGGGGAATAAGCTATAAAACAATAAGCCGCGATGCAGTGCTTTCTCCAGATTGCGGCAGTGGATCACCGCATGGCACATCATCGCGAAGCTCCCGGTTTTGCTCGGTACCGGGCCGAATCCCAGGTATTCGTCGTCCAGTGCCAGCCACAGACCCTGGATCAATCGCGTGAACTGCTCAGGCGCGATTCGCGCACGCGGCTCGTCCAGCAACTCGGGGCTGATGCCCAGTTGCTGCAACAGGTCTGAATAGTCGACACCCAGCCGGCGCGCGCCACCGAGGGCGGCACGGGCGAAATGACTGGCGATGGTGCGTTCGCGCATTAGCAGGCAATTCCGTCCATTGAACGGACGGATGGTAGCCGTGCAGCCTTGCGATGGACAAGGCGGATATCCGCCAAATAGCAGGACGAGGTCTGGTCGATGGGCGGAAATCCGCCACATTGTTGCAGGCGATGGATGACAAGAACAATCCTGTAACCCTTGGCGTCAAAAGGCTTGCAGGCAGTTTTCGGAAGGTGGCACGGGCCTTGCGATACAACCAGCAGATGCCTGCCGTCGCGCAGCTCGACAAAACAAATCCCTCCAGAAGCAGGAGGGTTCGCAATTGAAGTGTCTTGGGCAACAGATGGATGTTGTCACCGGGCACTCTTGAGGAACTTTGCAATGACGACTCGTCAGCCACTGTACAAATCCCTGTATTTCCAGGTGATCGTTGCCATCGCCATCGGCATCCTGCTCGGTCACTTCTACCCGCAGACCGGTGTGGCCCTCAAACCGTTGGGTGACGGGTTCATCAAACTGATCAAAATGATCATCGCACCGATCATCTTCTGTACGGTGGTCAGCGGTATCGCGGGCATGCAGAACATGAAATCGGTCGGCAAGACCGGCGGTTACGCGCTGCTGTACTTTGAAATCGTTTCGACCATCGCCTTGCTGGTCGGTCTGGTGGTGGTCAACATCGTCCAGCCGGGTGCCGGCATGCACATCGACGTGACCACGCTGGATGCCTCCAAAGTGGCTCAGTATGTAGCGGCCGGTGCGGATCAAAGCGTTGTTGGCTTCTTGCTGAACGTGATCCCGTCCACCATCGTCGGCGCGTTTGCCACGGGCGATATCCTGCAAGTGCTGATGTTCTCGGTGATCTTTGGTTTCGCCCTGCATCGCCTGGGTGCCTACGGCCGGCCGATCCTGGACTTCATCGATCGCTTCGCCCACGTGATGTTCAACATCATCAACATGATCATGAAGCTCGCGCCACTCGGTGCTTTCGGTGCGATGGCGTTCACTATCGGCGCCTACGGTGTTGGCTCGCTGGTGCAACTGGGTCAGTTGATGGCCTGCTTCTACATTACTTGCCTGCTGTTCATTCTGGTCGTGCTGGGTGGCATCGCTCGCGCTCACGGTTTCAGCGTGCTGAAAGTCATTCGCTACATCCGTGAAGAACTGTTGATCGTGCTGGGTACTTCTTCTTCGGAATCGGTGCTGCCGCGCATGCTGATCAAGATGGAGCGTCTGGGCGCGCAGAAATCCGTTGTGGGTCTGGTGATCCCGACCGGTTACTCGTTCAACCTCGACGGTACCGCGATCTACCTGACCATGGCGGCGGTGTTCATTGCTCAGGCGACCGACACCCACATGGACATCACGCACCAGATCACCCTGCTGGTGGTGTTGCTGCTGTCCTCCAAAGGCGCTGCTGGCGTGACCGGCAGTGGTTTCATCGTGTTGGCTGCCACCTTGTCCGCTGTCGGCCACCTGCCGGTTGCAGGGCTGGCGTTGATCCTCGGCATCGACCGCTTCATGTCCGAAGCCCGCGCCCTGACCAACCTGGTGGGTAACGCTGTTGCGACTCTGGTTGTGGCCAAGTGGGTCAAGGAACTGGACACTGACGTGATGCATGCGGAACTGGCTTCTGGCGGTCGCGGTATCTCCGACGAGCCTAAAGACGATGTTCTGGGCCACGTCGAAGGGGCAACCCCAACCAACGTCAAATAAGACGGCTGCACTGAAAAAACCCGCTTCGGCGGGTTTTTTTATATTTGCGATTTGAGCGTAACGGTCAGCGCATCTGACGCATAAGGTGATTGCTGCAAGGGCGTTGGCTGCCTAGTCTGGAGGCATCGTTCACGGAGATCGCTCATGCTCGGGCCACTGGCATCACTCAAGGTTCTGGATTTCTCGACACTGTTACCGGGGCCGTTTGCCTCGTTGTTGCTGGCGGACATGGGCGCCGAGGTCTTGCGCATCGAATCACCGACCCGCATGGACTTGCTGCGGGTGCTACCCCCGCATGATCAGGGAGTGTCGGCCAGCCATGCCTACCTCAATCGCAACAAGCGCAGCCTGGCGTTGGACCTCAAACAACCCGAGGCGCTGGAGGTGATCAAGCAGCTGCTTGCCGACTACGACATTGTGCTGGAGCAATTTCGTCCCGGTGTGATGGAGCGCCTGGGGCTGGGGTATGAAGCCTTGAAGGCAATCAATCCGAAGCTGATCTACGTGTCGATCACTGGTTACGGTCAGACCGGCCCCTACAAGGATCGCGCTGGCCACGATATTAATTACCTGGCGTTGGCGGGATTGACCAGCTACACCGGCCGCGCCGACAGCGGGCCGCTGCCGTTGGGCATGCAGGTGGCGGATGTCGCCGGAGGCTCGCTTCACGGGGTCATCGGACTGCTGGCGGCGGTCATCGCCCGGCAGCAGACCGGGCAGGGCCAGCACCTGGACGTGAGCATGACCGATTGCGTGTTCAGCCTGAACGCCATGGCGGGCGCCGGGTATCTGGCCTGTGGCGCGGAGCCGGGCAAGGAAGACCAGATGCTCAATGGCGGCAGCTTCTATGACTATTACCGTACTCGCGATGGGCGCTGGTTGTCGGTGGGCAGTCTGGAGCCGGCGTTTATGAGGCAACTGTGTACGGCGTTGGGTCTGGAGGAGTTGGCGTCCCTGGGCTTATCGCCACAGCCTGCGAACCAGAAAAAGCTCAAGGACGCGCTGATGACCGAATTCGAGAAACACGACTTTAATGATTTGTGCGCCCTGTTTGCCGAACTCGATGCGTGTGTCGAGCCAGTGTTGAGTTTGAGCGAAGCGATTGAGCATCCACAGCTGAAGGCGCGGGAGCTGGTGACTGAGGTGCCGCGTGGGGATGGCACGAGCCAGGCGCAGATGGCGTGTCCGTTGAAGTTTTCAGATGGCTTGCCAGAGCCTCGGTATATTGGCGCGGCGTTGGGGCAGCATACGGATCAGGTGTTGGGGGAGTTGGGGTTTAGTATTGAGCGAATCGAGGAATTACGGCGTGCCAAGGTGGTTGCGTAGTGTCTGTCAGGGCCTCATCGCGAGCAGGCTCGCTCCCACAGGGGATTGTTGGTAGGCATAGATCCAGTGTGGGAGCGAGCCTGCTCGCGATGAGGCCAGACCAGACAACATAACTCTGACTTACTCGACCCGCATCTCCCCGCTAAATACCAATGTACTCCGGCACCGCCGACACAAGTACCGGCGACCCTTTCTCACTAAACCATGGCGCTGCGCCGAAAACGGGAAATCGCTGTCCACGCACGGGCATTTGTAGATATAGCGCGTCACGCTGCGGCGTTTGACGTCGTAGGTGTGGCAGCGATTGGGCGGCAGTTCGTACACGCCGCGCATGATCAGTTGCCACTCTTCGCCATGCGGCTGGATGCGGTCACCAAACAGTTGATGAGCGATCAGGTGGGCAACCTCGTGGGCCACGGTTTGCTTGAGAAAGTCTTCGGTGTTTTCCCGGTACAGCTGCGGGTTGAAGCGCAACAGGTTCTCGTGCAAATGCGCGACACCGGCTTTTTGACCGCGCAGCTTGAGGCTCACCACGGGACGTTTGAAAGTGCGTTTGAAAAAGGATTCAGCGAGTTGGTAACAGTCTTCGACGCGGGTATTGAGTGGCTCGGACATGCTTGATGGATCTCCAGAGACGTCGAGTATGCCGCAACCCTGGGGTCTTGCGAATCGCCGAGGTACCGAATGGTCGTCAGCGCCTTCTATCCTTGAACATTAGAAGGCCGCCTTGCGGCGGCCTGTGTTGGCAGATCTTGTTTTTGGGTGGAAAGAACCACTAATTAGTATAGACCGGCCCCACGCCGAGTCCCCAGACAATGACTGTGAAAGCCATGATGGCGACCAGCACCACCAGGCCTACTGCAAGCACCGAACTTGAAAACAGGAACCCCTCGTCTGATGGAATGTTCATGAAAGTGGGTAGCCCCACATACAGCAGGTACACCGTGTAGCAGATGGCCGCCGTCCCGACGATCATTCCCAGCCACAGGTGTGGGTACAGCGCCGCCAGTCCGCCGATAAACAACGGGGTGGCGGTATAGGTCGCAAACGCAACGCAACGGGCCAGGCTCGGGGTGGCGTCATAGGTGCGAGCCATCCAGTGGATGAACGCGGCCATCACTGCAACACCGCCGAGCATCGCCACGTACGACATGATCGTCATCCATAGCGCGCTTTCCTGCGTCAGCATCACCGGTGCCCGGCTGCCAATCACCCAGCCGACCTTTGTGGTGCCGATAAACGCTGACACGGCAGGGATCGCCGCCAGAATCAGCGTGTGTGTCAGGTACATGTGGCTAATGCTTTCCTCGTGGTCGCCACGGATTTCTTTCCATTCCTGGTCGGGGTGGGTGAAAAGCCCCACTACGTGATGGATCATGCCAGTCACTCCTCTTGTTTTTCCCATCGCCCCCCAGCGGAGCGCCTACGGGCCAAAGTGGCCAAGTAAGTAAAGGTCTGGATTTGTATGCGACCTTATGTCGCAGTATAGAAAGGTCTTAACCGCACAGGTGATAGGGGCTTAGAGCAAATCGCGCTGTAAACCTCAGGGATAATCGCCGATGGGTCTGTCACTCATTACCCTTGTGGGAGCGAGCCTGCTCGCGATTGCGGTGTGACAGGTTTTAATGAACTTGACTGACACTGCGCAATCG